>CAITRH010000067.1 GCA_903894755.1 uncultured delta proteobacterium | reverse complement strand
TGCGGAAACGGGGGACTCTGGGGGAGCCGCGGTCATTCCCGCTGCGGAAACGGGGGACTCTGGGGGAGCCGCGGTCATTCCCGCTGCGGGAATGGTGGATTCTGGTGGAGCGGGGGTGATTCCCGGGGCCTGAGCGGCTTGAGGCGGGGGAGCGGGGGCGATTCCCGCGACCGGTCACCGCTCGTCGGGATCGCACGCGACACGGGTCGCGGGCTGCATCCCAAGATGACACAAGGCGAAGTCGTACTTGACCGGGTCCTCCGGATCCAACCTCGCCAACCCTCGCGTGATCTCTTCAGCCGTTTTCCAAGACTTGTCCTTCCGCTGCGTCAGCCCAAGCCGCGTGCTCAAACGATGGATATGCGTGTCGACAGGACACACCAGATGCCTTGGCTCCACAGGCCAAAGCCCGAGGTCCACCCCGTCGGCCCGACGGACCATCCAGCGTGCGTACAGCAACAGCCGCTTGGACCCGCTTGGACCCCGCGGATCTGTCAGTAGATGCATCGGGCCGCGCCTACCGCTCCCATCCGCCCCAAGTCCCCCGGCCTCGCGCAGCCGATCGCACCAGACCGCAAGCGCCTCACGAAAACTCCCCGTGTCAGCGAAGTCTCGAGCAAACCGCTGGCCGAGAGTCCCCTCGTTTCGCTGCACCCGACGCGCCCCGACAAAGAGCTTGGCGATGTCCTCGCCGCGGAAAACCCTGTGAGTCCAGCCATGCAGCGCCTCTTCGAGCTGCTTTGGAGACTCCGCAGCTCGCTTGGGCTGCGTTCCTACCCTTGCCAGTGCATCGCCAAGCTTGGCCCGAATGACTGCTACGTTGCCAAAGGCCACGGACGCTGCCACGAGGCCCACGAGCTCTTGATCCAGCGGGTCTTCATAGCGATGCACCAACCCCACAGGATCGATTTCCCTGCGCTCGGCCACGTTGCACTGCGCTCGTACCTCATCGAGCACCTTCTTCAATGCCGTATCTTCAGGGCTCACCGGCGTTCCCCCTTGCCCCGCACATGCAGCAGCCGGCGACGTGCCAACGCTAGCCAGCGGTCGTCCGGTGTCGCCCGCGTTGCATAGGTCGCAAAGTGAAGCTCCGCTCGCTTCCAATGCCGCTTTGCGTCGTCGGCCTTGGAAGCATCACGTGCATGCGCCACTGCCGCCAACGCGAGATACCACTGACGCTCGTAGTCGGGGACAAAAAACACATTGGGGCCATGTCCTATGAGCTGCTCGTCAGGGTCGAGACGTATTGCAAGCGCCGCTTGCTCGAGCGCCCCCACCCAATCTCCCGAGCGATCCAGCGCCACGGCAAGTCCCCACACGGCAAGGGCCGCGGTTTCTGCGGACGACATCCCGCCAAACTGGGAAGCTACATCAAACGCCTCGCGGTAATGCCTGACAGCGTCGTCAAGCGCTCCAAGGTGCATCTCGGCTTCGGCAAGGTTCAGTGTTGCCGTGGCGCGCGAGCGGATGTCGAGGGTGAGGGCAAGGAACCGCTGGTATGCGCGAAGCTCGTCGGAGGAGCGCCCAAGCTTGCCGTAGGCGTAGGCAAGGGTCAGCCACCCGTCCGTTGCCCCTGGATGCTCGGGGGCCTTGCGCAGCGCCTCTTGCAGGACACTGATAGCCTGATCGTGCCGTTCCTGCCGTTCGTAGACCTCGCCGAGGTCGAAGCGGAGACGAACGTCCGGACTGTCCGCAGCGTCGGCCTCTTCGAGCAGCAGGCGAGCGCGGTCCAGTGCAATGGGACGAAGGCCCGGGTCGAGACGGCGGTGAAGGGCCAGCAGCTCCCGGGCGCGCACATGGGTCGGATAGGTCGACGTGAGCCAGGGGTTGCGCACGCGGTCCCAGCAGCTTGGAGGGCTCTCGGCGCGGACAGTCCCGGTGAGCAGAGTCAACGCAAGCAGTGCTTTCGAAGCGCGCCTCATGGGGCACGAGGACGTGGTCCTGGGACACGGCGCTGCAAGGCGGCTTCACGGGCGTGGGTCAGCCAGGGGCCTTTTGCAGAGGAGGCGTAACGTTGCCACTCGATGCGAGCGTCTTCTCGTGGTTCGAGGCCCACGGCGCAGAGTGCTGGGATTTCCAGAGTTCCCGCAGGGTCGAGGTGTTCGCGCGCCTTGGAGAGCATGGGACGAGGGTCGGGACGGGATCCAATGAGCACTCTGGCTTCCTCGGGACGTCCCGCGCGATGGAGGGTCAGTGCGAGCGCAAGGGCAGCAACGGTTTCGGAGGGGCCTTGGGCGTCGTGTTGGGCTTGGCGAAACAGCGCTTCGGCCTCGGGGAGCGACGAAGGTCCTTCGGCAAGGGCAAGGAAGCCAGCTTCGAGGGCAGCGCGGACACGGTCTGGGGCAGACAGCGCCGAGGCACGAGGAAGGAGCAACCGGTAGGCCTCGCGGGAGTCGCGGACAGCGTCCGTGCGAAGGAGAACCCTGGCCCACGCCAGCAGCACTGCGGGATCGTCGAGCGCCCGAGCGTCACGCTGTTGTCCCTGCTCGAGGACCGTCCGCGCCAGCACGAAGTTGCCAAGGCGTTCGAGGGCACGGCCCCTGAGGACGAGAGGCGCGGCGCGTCCTGGCAGCAGCCGTTCGGCTTCATTGGAGAGCACGATGGCGTCGCGCACCGTTGGCAAAGTGCCACCTAGTTTTGCCGTACCGCTGGCGAGGGTATCGCAATAGGAACGGAGCTCTGGGTTTTTGGCGCGCTCCCAAACGTTCGAGCCGGCTTCGACGCATTCGGGTGGACGGCTTGCCGACCAAGTTGCGAGGAGCAGCACCACGGAGAACGAAAACATGGGGGCAACGTACGCGTCGGGCAAGGAAAAGGCCAGCAAGGTTTGACTTTTCTAGTAAACCAAACCCATCTTGAAAACCGCAGGTTTCCGCTCGCGCAGACCTCACCCCCCCAGCCCCCCTCTCCCTCGACATCTTCCTTGCCCATACGGGCAAGGAAAATCGTCTTCAAGCGAGGGGGGAGCAGAGCCAATTGCACCGCAGTTCCGAGCCCCCTCTCTCGAAGACGATCGTCCTTGCCCGCATGGGCAAGGAGGATGTCGAGGGAGAGGGGGTTGGGGGTGAGGTCTACGCGA
>CAITRH010000066.1 GCA_903894755.1 uncultured delta proteobacterium | reverse complement strand
GCACGCCGAGGGGGTCGACGAGCTGATCGCCGAGCGTCTCAACATCTGGAGTCGTAAGCCAGACCTCTCGGCGTGGCGTCGCATGGTCGAGCGCTTCAAGACTCCAACCAAGGGGACCGTGAAGATCGGCATCGTGGGCAAGTACGTGCACCTCAAGGACGCGTACAAGTCGCTTCACGAGGCACTGGTCCATGGCGGTCTCGAAAACGACTGTCGTGTGGCGCTCGAGTACATCGACTCGGAGGACATCGAGCACGACGGGGTTGGCAAGCACCTTGGCGCTGTGGATGCCATCTTGGTGCCTGGTGGGTTTGGCGATCGCGGGACCGAGGGGAAAATCCAATCAATTCGTTACGCCAGGGAGGAGAGGATCCCTTTCTTCGGCATTTGCCTTGGGATGCAGCTTGCGGTGGTGGAGTTTGCTCGCAACGTGGCGGGGCTTGCGGAGGCGAGTTCGAGCGAGTTTGACAAGGAGACGACGTGTGCGGTGATCGACCTGATGCCCGAGCAGCGGATGGTGCGGAGCAAAGGGGCCAGCATGCGTCTAGGGGCCTATCCGTGCACGCTGACCGCTGGGTCTTTGGTTGCGGAGGCGTATGGGGCTACGGAGATTTCCGAACGTCACCGGCATCGCTACGAGTTTTCAAACGAGTATCGCGAGCAGCTGACGGCAGCGGGGCTCATTCTGTCGGGGACTTCCCCAGACCGTCGTCTTGTGGAGGTCGTGGAGCTGGCAGATCATCCATATTTCGTGGGATGTCAGTTTCATCCCGAGTTCAGGAGCCGTCCTGCCGAGCCACACCCTCTGTTTGCGCGCTTCGTACGTGCGGGGTTGGAGAGAAGGAACGAGATGACAGCGTCGAGGGCCGCGGAGGCTGCGAGCGAGACCAGTTAAGGAGGAACAGCGGGGCATGCCGGAAATTCGCAAGAACCTAGTGACCGGCGAGTACGTGATTTTGGCGCCAGAGCGTGCGAAGCGTCCCCACGACTTCGTGGTGAAGACGCCGAGCATTCCGCCGCCAGCGTACGATCGTCGCTGTCCTTTTTGTCCTGGGAACGAGGCGATGACGCCGCCCGAGGCGTACCGGACGCCATCCCAGGGCAACTGGGTTGTGCGTTCTGTTCCCAATCGGTATTCCGTGTTGTCGAGCACGGGGGTGTTATGGAAAAAGATCGAAGGATTGCAGGAGTCGGCGGCGGGGGTAGGGCTCCACGAAGTGATTCTCGAGACGCCGAGGCACGATGCGAGCTTAGCGGTGCTGTCCGAGGCCGAGGTTCAGGCTGTGGTGGCCACCTACTTGAACCGGTTCACGGCGTTTTGCAGCGACCCGCGTGTCGAGCATGTGTCGCTATTCAAGAACCATGGCGTTTCTGCCGGCACCTCGCTGGAGCATCCGCACGCACAGATCGTGGGGCTTCCCATGACCCCGGTGCAGTTTCGACGGCGGGCCGAGGACGCGCTCAGGTACTACACGAAGCACGGCGCATGTTTGGTGTGCCGGGTTCTCGAGGATGAAGCGAGGAGCGCGGAGCGCGTGGTGTACGAGTCCCCGGGGTTCTTGGCGTTCATCCCGTATGCAGCGTTGTCGCCATTTCACCTGTGGATTTTTCCCAAGCGGCACGAGAGCACGTTTGGAGGGGCGACTGCCGAAGAGCTGATGGATCTCGCGCA
This sequence comes from uncultured delta proteobacterium, assembly GCA_903894755.1. Lineage (GTDB taxonomy): Bacteria > Myxococcota_A > Polyangia > Polyangiales > Polyangiaceae > CAITRH01. Next base: position 1,032 of record CAITRH010000066.1, on the reverse strand, counting down.
TGTCCTTCGGGTGGTGCTGAGGAAGGTCTACTTTGGGTTGAACAATCCCGACTACAACTTCGTACTGTTGTCGGGAGCCCCGTCGGACCGTCTGCCACATCTGCATTGGTACTGGGCGATCATTCCGCAGGTGACCAAGCGGGCTGGGTTCGAGTTGGAGACGGGGATGTACGTAAACCCGTCGTTGCCCGAGACGAGCGCAGCTTTTTTGCGCGATGTGGAGATTGAGCGCCACATGCTTGGCGAACCCCAGCCTCTCGAGAGCGCTCACACCACCGCGGAAGAATGCCTTTCCGTTGTCACTGAAGACGACAACGTCGTCCGGGAGGTAGTAGAGTCGGTGACAATGCAGTTCGCGTGCTGAGTGATCGCCATGTCAGTCTTGGGCTGCGAGCTGGCGGAAGGCGAGTAGCTCGTACGCCGGTCTCTCATCTATCCGGGGGTCAGCCATATCGCAAGACGGGCATAGGACAACCGCGCCATGAAGTCCATGGGCGTCATGATGCGAAGCGCAAACGTGGGACTCACGTAGCCCTCGCGGCCGTGGTGAGGTTCGACTCGCAGCCGTTGGAGGCGTTCGAGTCGCAGTTGTCGTAGCCGCGATCGCAGGCCTTTTTGCCTACGCATGCCGGGGTCATGTGGAACGTGCTGCAGGCGTTGCGGCATCCTCCGCAGTTGGCGATGTCGGTCGAGATGGTGATCTCGCAGCCGTCGGAGAAGTTGTCGTTGCAGTTGGCGAGGTCAGGAGCGCAGCCTGTGGAGCCCGCATCGCCGCTGGTTTTGCATTGCCCGCTCGCGGGCCCAGTCGATGCGGCTCGCGCTCGCGTACGGTCGCGAGCTCCCTACTTCGTTGCGTCGGAGGATCGAGCTGCGCCAAAAGGTGATCGGCGCCAAAAGGACCCGACCTCACTCGAGGCTGATGCCAAGGGCACGAAGTTTCTCTGCGAGGCGCTCAGCCCGCTGCCGCTCCGCTTCCGCCCGCTGCCGCTCCGCTTCCGCCCGCGCATCTGCGCCGTCGGCTCGCTTCCGCTC
>CAITRH010000065.1 GCA_903894755.1 uncultured delta proteobacterium | reverse complement strand
CTTCGGCACGCGCCTGCGCGATGATGCGTCGGTAAAACGGGCTCTGAAATTCGTAGTGCGTCTCCATCCTTGCCTCCAATTTCTTCCTCAGCTCGTAGTTAGCCTGGACCGCCGCCCACGCAACGTCCTCGTAGATCGGCACCACGTTGCCTTCTGCGTCATCGACCGCTTGCGCGAACGCGTCGAGAAGTGCCTCCGCCTGCGTCTTCCGACCATGCGCCACCAATGCAAGCAGCACCATCTCCACGCTGGCGTTCGCATACTCGGCTGCATCCAACGGAAGCTCCTCGGGACCGATCACCCAAGGCACCAGAATCCAACCTGGATGTCCCAGCGCGATCTTGCCACGTGCCCATGCGGCCACATTTGCATTGGGCGCAATGACCAACAGAAACACCTTGGCGTGAAGACGTCCCGCTAGACTCGCCAGGAACTCGGGCCAGCGGTAAAACTTGTCCTCGTCGATGTCGAGCTGAACTTCCACGACCACCGCACATGGGCGGTCTTTCCGATCGGTATAACGCAGCACAACGTCGGCCCGGCGTTCCGTGGGATCCACGCTTCCCAGGTCGGCCTCCATCACCGTAAGGTTTCTTGCTGCAGGGGGCCTCCCGCCCGCTCCGCGAACCAGTTCAAGCGCCAACTGCGGGCGATGGCGAAACGCCGTCACGAGACCTTCATGGGTTGCTGAGGGCATGACCGTACCCGTTGCAGCGCACGTGCCGAATGAACATGCGTCGATTTCCGAGACGACGTTGCGAGCCGGGGTGGCCAGGACAGATTCCGCCTGTCCCCGGACAGGGACCTATAGCATCTGGACAACGTGTGAGGTCTTGACCTGAGACGCGGCGAGTTCCGGGGCCATGAAGTTGCGCTCCTCCTTTCCGTGATGCTCCTCGAGTGTACGGGAAAACGCGAGCTGCCGGGTGGACCGGGGGGCGTTGGGGGAAGAACATTTGCGCGGTACAAAGCGAAATGTGATGGTATCCCATCGCTCGCGATGCTCGGGAAGGACCGACCGGTGTCAGAACAGAACAGCCTCTTCGAAAAGTTCTTCATGTACTCCCTCGATGGCGTCCTGCTCTCCCGTCCCGACGGCACGATCCTGCGTGCCAATCCTGCCGCCTGCCGGGTGCTCGAGCGCACCGAGCAGGAGATATGCCGCGTTGGGCGCGCCGGGCTCGCGGTGAATGACGACCACCTGCGCGACGTGCTGTCGCAAAAGCAAGCCTCGGCTTCGGCCGCGGGCGAGCTTAGCTTCCGCCGTCCCGACGGCAGCGTTTTTCCCGTGGAGTTCTCCTCGGTGCTCATGCCGGACGGCGACAGCGCACCTTTCTCCTACGTTGTTTTTCGCGACATCACCGAGCAACGGCGGCTGGAGGACGCTCACAGGCGCACCAACCGGGCGCTTCGCCTGCTGACGCGCTGCAACCAGGCGTTGGCGCGCGCGACCACCGAGGAAGCCCTCTTCACTGAGGTCTGCAAGGTCATGGTCGAGGGGGGAGGATATCGAATGTGCTGGGTGGGCCTCGCCGAAAACGACGTCCACAAGACTGTGCGTCCAGTTGCCCACGCGGGCTCTGAGGACGGCTACCTGGCGACCGCGGACATTGTGTGGTCGGACACTCCGAACGGTCAGGGCCCTACCGGTACTGCCATGCGCACAGGCAGGCCAGTCGTTGGACGGGACTTTGCCAACGACCCTATCCTGAAGCCGTGGCGACAGGAGGCACTGAGGCACGGCTACCGGTCGTCCATCAGCCTGCCTCTTGCCCTCGAGGGGCAGCAGATCGGCGTGATCACCATGTACTCTGCGGAGTGCGAGGTCTTCGACGACGAGGAACTGTCTATCCTTGTCCAGCTCTCCACAGACCTTGCCTACGGAATTCTCGCGCTCCGTGAACGGGCTGCGCGGGTACGGGCCGATGATGCGCTGCGCAGGAGCGAGACGATGTTGAAGCGCATCACCGACGCTATCCCCGAGCCTATCTTCCTCAAGGACCGCGAGGGCCGGTGGATCTTCGCCAACCCCGCGACACTGGAGGTGTTGGGAAAACCGCGGGACCTTGTGCTCGGCAAGACGGACCAGGAGATCCATGCCAACCCAGGTATTGCGCAGGCGTTGGTCGAGACCGATCGGCGCATTATGGAGTCGGGCGAGGCGGAGGTGGTCGAGGAGATCGTCGAGGGACGAGACGGCCAGCGTTTGTTTCTCTCGTCCAAAGCACCACTGCGCGATCTGGACGGGAGAGTTATAGGCATTGTCGGCAGTGCGCGGGACATCACCGACCGCAAGCACGTGGATGAAGCGCTGCGCGAGCGGGACTACCTCCTTTCGGAGTCGCAGCGCATTGCGCACATTGGCACGTGGAGCTGGGAGTTGCCCTCGAATGCCCTACGCTGGTCCGACGAGGCGTACCGGATCTACGGGGTCACTCCAGAGTCCTTCGCGCTGAACCCCCAGTCCTTCCTCCACTTTTTGCACCCAGACGATCTGCCCGCAATGCAGGCGTGGACCCGGTCGTGCAGTTCGCAGCAGCGGCCGGGCGAGCTGGCGTTTCGCATTGTGCGCCTCGATGGGACTGTCCGAGTGCTCGAGGGGCGGGGCGAGCTGATCGACGCAAAGGACCACAGATCAGCGCACATGACGGGCACGGTGCAGGACGTGACCGAGCGCAAGCAGGTCGAGGCTGACCGCGAGCGGCTGACAGCGGCGATCGAGCAGGCTGCCGAGACTGTGGTCGTAAGCGACGTCCAGGGGAACATTGTCTACGTCAATCCGGCCTTCGAGGCTCTGACGGGCTATACGCGCGCCGAGGTCCTGGGCCACAATCCGCGTATCCTCAAGAGCGGGGTGCACGATGAGGCGTTCTACGGCGCGCTGTGGGCGACCATCAGCAGCGGGAAAAACTGGCATGGACGACTGGTCAACAAGAAGAAGGATGGCACCCACTTCACCGAGGACGCGACCATTTCGCCGGTGCGCGACGCCACCGGGGTCATCACCAGCTACGTTGCAGTCAAGCGGGACATCTCCCGCGATCTCGCCTTGGAGGCGCAGCTTCGGCAGTCCCAGAAGATGGACAGCGTCGGCCGTCTTGCTGGCGGCGTTGCCCACGACTTCAACAATATCCTGTCCGTGATCCTGGGCTGCGCCGAGTTCGCGCTGGAGGACCTACCGCAGGGCGATCGAAGCCGGGACGACATCTTGGAGATCGAGAAGGCTGCCAAGCGCGCGGCGGCGCTCACCCGACAGCTCCTGGCCTTTAGCCGAAAGCAAGTGTTGCGGCCGGTCCCACTCGACCTGAACGGGGTCCTTGTCGACATGAAGAAGATGCTGCAGAGGCTTCTTGGTGAGGACATCGACCTGGTGCAGCTCCTGTCACCGAACCTTGGGCTTGTGAAAGCGGACCCTGGCCAGATCGAGCAGGTGGTGATGAACCTTGCGGTCAACGCGCGCGATGCGATGCCAGATGGGGGCAAGCTCACCATCGAGACTGCCAACGTGGAGCTGGACGAGGAGTCTACTTCGCAGCATGAGGGGGCAGCGCCGGGACCGCATGCGATGATCGCGGTCAGCGACTCTGGGGTTGGCATGGACAAAAAGACGATGGCGCGTCTATTCGAGCCATTCTTCACGACCAAGGGGCTCGGCAAGGGGACTGGTCTTGGTTTAGCCACAGTGTACGGCATTGTGAAGCAGAGCGGCGGGAGCATCTATGTTTACAGCGAGCAGGGGGTGGGGACCACCTTCAAGGTCCACCTCCCGCTGGAATCCTCGTCCATGCCCGTTGTTGACGGGCTGCACGCGGTGGAGCGTTCCGGTGGCACGGAGACGATCCTGATTGTGGAGGACGACGAAGCGGTACGCAGCGTGGCAAAGCGGATTCTCGAGGGGGCCGGGTACATTGTGCTGACGGCCACGAACGGGCGCGATGCGTTGCGTACCTGCGAGCGTAACCCGGCCGAGATCCACCTGGTGCTGACCGACGTTGTGATGCCGGAGATGGGCGGGAAGGTATTTATTGAGCACCTTGCGCAGGTTCGGCGCGGCTTCAAGGTACTGTACATGTCGGGCTATACGGACGACGCGATTGTCCACCACGGCATTCTTGACCAGGGCACTCATCTCATTGGCAAGCCGTTGACCCGAGTGGAGTTGTTGCAGACGGTCCGCGATGTGCTGGACGGATAGGCTAAAGGAAGACCCGATGGGCAGAAAAAGCCTGCAAACGTTGATCGATGGGACCCCTACGGGCGGTACGCTCGATTTGTATCCCGGGGAGTATCTCGAGCAGGTGGTGATCCGCAGGCCCATGAGCCTAGTTGGCCGGGGGCGAGCGTCCTGGATCGGCCATGACGGGTCCCCGGTGGTGTCTATCGAGTGTTCCGGGGTTGTGTTGCGAAACCTGATGGTCGAAGCGCTGAGCGGTCCTTCGATGCCGGCCGTGGTGGCGCAGGCTGGGACAGCTCCGCTACTGCAGGACGTGTATTTGCGAGGGGACGCGCTCGGAGTACCGGCGGGCAACCTGCACCTGCTGCCCGAGCCGCTGCCGGCTCCTCCTCCTCCGCTCGAGTCGGGCTCCTGGTCATTGGGAAACCCCGGGCGCATTGCGCGGCGCATCGACAAGCTGATGGACCAGGCCGAGCAGCTGGAGTGCTCCGACGACTTGGCGGGCGCTGCGGCTCTCTATGAGGACGTGCTGGAGCTTCAAGAAGAACATGAGGAAGCCACGAGGTTCCTCAAGGTGCTGCGAAGGAAGCTCCAGGGGGCTTCTACGACGGTGGTCCAACTCGTGCAGCCGCTGGCCATGCCGCGGCGGGTGGAGGTGCAGGACGCTGCATCACTGCAAGCAGCGCTTCAGCAAGGAAAGGGAGGGGAGACGATTGTCCTGGCCCCTGGGATTTACTGTCTGAGCGTTGTTCTCGACAAAGACCTTTTCCTTCAAGGAGAGGGGAGCCGGGACCAGGTGGTGCTCGAAGCGACAGAGGGGGCCTGTGTGCACTCGACGGCGGGGGGAGGGCTGCGGAGGCTGACATTGCGCAAGAAAGGGGGGAAGCCGCACCAAGCGCTCATCGTCGAGGGGACCTTGCGGGTGGAGGAGTGCGACGTTAGCTCCGAAGGGCACGCGGGCATTGAGGTGGGCGGTGGGCGGGCAGCTCCATATGTTGTCCATACCACTGTGCATGACTGCGTCAGCGGGATCTTGATTCACGACAACGGCGGCGGGACCTTCGAGAACTGCGACATCTTCGGCAACAAGCGCGCGGGCGTGGAGGTCAAGGAACGGGGCAATCCAACGGTGCGAGACTGCAAGATCCGAGACAGTCTCGAAGGTCGTGGAGTATTGGTGTGGGCCGGTGGAACGGGGACCTTCGAGAACTGCGAGATCTTTGGCAACAAGCGTGCGGGCATCGAGGTCAAGGAGCAGGGCAATCCCAACGTACGCGACTGCGAGATCTACGACAGTCGAGAGGACAACGGCGTAATAGTGGGAAAGGGGGGCCTTGGGACCTTTGAGAACTGCGACATTTTTGCCAACCAGCTTTCGGGCATTGGGGTGAGGGAGCAGGGCAACCCTACGGTGCGCAGCTGCAAGATCCACGACAGTCGGGAGGGGGGGGGCGTATTTGCGGCCAAGGGGGGTCTTGGGACCTTTGAGAACTGCGATATTTTTGGCAACAAGCGCGCGGGGATACTGGTCAGTGAGCAGGGGAACCCCACGGTACGCGGTTGCACGATCCATCATAGCCGAGGTGGTGGCGGAGTGTTCGTGTACGAGGGGGGCCTTGGGACCTTCGAGAGCTGCGACATCTTCGGCAACAAGCGCGCGGGCGTCGAGGCGAGGGAGCGCGGCTGTCTTACGGTGCGCAGTTGTAAGATCCACGACAGTCGCGAAGACAGCGGGGTATTGGTTTACGAGGGAGGAGGCGGCAACTTTACGAACTGCGATATTCTAGGCAACAAGCGCGCGGGCGTCGTCGTGGCGTTGGACGGTCACGGGACTTTTGTCTCGTGCCGCAGCACGGGCCACGGCGGCGGCGACTGGCAGATCGACAGTTCGACGGTCTGCGGAAGCGACAACAGAAGCTCGGACAACTCTCTTCCTAAGGCACTTCGTTAATCTAAGGAGAAACAACCCATGCAATTGCAAAGCACCAGCCGTAGGCTTCCCATCTACCTTCTCATCGATGTCTCCGGTTCCATGTCCGGGGCGCCGATCGACGCGGTCAATGCGGGCCTTCGGGACTTCGAAACCGCTCTCAAGAGCGATCCCCATGCGCTCGAGTCGGCCTACGTGAGTATCCTGACCTTCGAGAGCAGCTCGCAGCAGATCGTCCCGCTGTCCGAAGCGGGTTGCTTCTCGGCTCCATCCTTGCAGACGGGCGGCGGAACGTCCCTCGGGTCCGCATTGCGCCTCCTTGGCGAATGCCTGGACCGAGATATCCAGGAAAAGGGGCCGCAGCATCCTGGAGATTGGAAACCCATGGTGTTTCTCATGACTGACGGGGAGCCCACGGACAAGTGGCGTCCAGAGCTCGCCGCATTGAAGGGGCGACACCAGCGCAGGCCGACCAACCTCATGGCCATTGGCTGCGGTCCTCAGGCGAACGTCGCTGTCCTCAAGGAGATCTCCGAGATGGTCCTTCTGATGCCGGACCTGTCCCCGGAGAAATTCCGAACGCTCTTCCAGTGGATCAGTCAGTCCGTGAAGGTGGCCAGCAAGGCAGCCAGCCAGCAAGCTGTAGGTTCCACAGGAGGAGCGCAACTTCCCCCGGCTCCTCCCGGTTTTCAGATCGCCCTGTAGGCCAATGCCATGGACCCGAAGAAAAGTCCGTCCCTCCGCCCTGTCCCCCCTTCCGAGCCGGTGCGCATCATGGCGGGGGTCTCGCTTTCGGAGATCTCCGTGCATGGGCCCCTCGAAGACCGCCTGAGAGGATTGTCACAGAGTGAGTTGCAGGAGCTCCAAAAGCTCATTGCGCGCAGGCTGGAGACCGCCGATGCAACGGTGAACTCGCCAGTTTCCGCGAAGACCGGGAGCGCGTCGACCCCTCCATCGAGGAAGCCCCCGGTTTCCGCTTCGTCCCCCAAGGCTGTCTGGCAGGAGCGGGAGCCGGAATGCAAGGAGGACCCCTATCCCCATACGCAGGTGCTGGACGGAGGGCTCGTGGGGGGCTTTCGTCTCCTCGCTGCCAGTCGTCGCGGCAAGAGCCATGCGCATGGCGGCACCTACCGAGAGGACGCGTTTGCCATGACAACGGGAAGCGCTCCGGCCCCTTGGTGGTTCCTTGCGGTCTCTGATGGGGCTGGGTCCCATTCTCTTTCCAGGGTAGGCTCCAACCTTGCAACGAAGGAGGCCGCGCGGCTGGTTCAAAAGTACGCGTTTCGAGGGGAGACCCCGAAGGAGACGGTACAGCGGGCTGCAAAGGGGGCGCTGCAGGCGCTGCAGCGGGAAGCGGAGCGTCGAGGGCGGCAGCTGGCGGACTTCTCCTGTACGTTGCTGCTTCTTCTTTGGAAGCACGACGAGGACGAAGTTGCGGTTACATTCCAAGCCGGCGATGGCTTCATCGCTCGGGTGGGGCGGGATGGAAGCCTGGAGCTTCTTGCGGAGGCGGACGGAGAGAAGGTTGCTGGCGCCACGCATTTTCTTGGAAGCTCCTTTGTGGCCCAAACCTGGGACCGTCGCTTTCGGGAGCACAGTCCCGTGGACACTGCAGGGTTTCTCGTGGCAACCGACGGTGTAGCCGATGATCTGGTCCCTTTGGATGCGAACGGGCCGATTCTGTGCGGTGAGTTCCCGAAGGTGCTTGCAGCAGAGCAGCCATCGCAGGGGCTCTTGGACCTCTTGGCGTATGAGAAGCGCGGCTCCTTTGACGACCGCACGTTGGCGCTGGCATGGAGGACCTGGGGGCTGTGAGGGTGCTCTTGGCGGATGGCACTGCTGTGGAGTGCGACGACAGCCCCTTAGGGGAAGGGGGAGCTGGCACCGTGTACAGGGCGCTGGACGGCAAGCATGTCGTGAAGTTGTTCAAGAGCCCGACGCCGCAGCTTGCCAAGGCCATGGAGCTCATTTTGGGCCCCTACAACTGCGTGGCCAATCAGTCGTATTGGCAGGAGATGTTTTGCTGGCCCAACGGCTTGGTACTCTATCCCGACCTGGGTATCCGGATGCCCGTGATCCCCGCCACGTACCGGGCCCTGTGCTGGTTCGTGTTTCCGAAGCTCGTCAATCGCTTGCCGCGAACCCAGAAGTCTTGGCACACGAGGATGCTGTTCGCCTTGCGCCTGGCACGCGCCGTCGGGAGGCTTCACAAGACAGGGCTTGCGCACTCGGACCTGTCTCCCAACAACATCTACGTGGACCCGGACAGCGGACGTATCATTATCATCGATCTGGACGGGTTGGTGGTCCGAGACTTCGTTCCGGCGCAGGTGGTGGGAACACCAGAGTACATTGCGCCGGAGGTGCTGGAGGGGCAAGGATTGCCAAACCCCAAGACGGATCTGCACGCCTTGGCCGTGCTGGTGCATCAACTTCTTCTTTACCGCCATCCATTGCGGGGTCCGAAGACGTTCTCGGCGGTTGCCGAGGACGACGAGCGACTGCTTCTTGGCCGAGGAGGTATCTACGTCGATCATCCCCAGGACAAGAGCAATCGACCGTCGGAGAGCTTTTGGCCGTCGGGGCTCTTGGGAGAGACCTTGGCTACGCTGTTCCGCAGGGCCTTGGTGGACGGTCTGAGGGCGCCTGACGTTCGTCCCAGCGCTTCGCAGTGGGAAGAGGCCATTGCACATTTGTCGGATCGCGTGGTGCGGTGCCTGAATCCTCGCTGCGACGAGCAGTTTTTTCCTATTTCTGACGGGGTCAAGGAGCTGCGCTGTCTCTGGTGCGCGACTCCGTTCCCAAGGGGCGTTCCGGTGCTTCGCTTCTACAGGGGGGACGCGTGGGGGAGCTTTCGACCGGAACCCGATTGGTTCGTTGCGGCGCTTCCCAAGCGCACGTTGCATCGCTGGCATGCGGAGACGGGGGTAAGTCCTGGGCCTGGGGTGGATCCGGGCCCGGTGGCGATGTTGGAGCAGGAGGGGACAAGCTGGTATTTGCGTAACCAGGGGCTTGTGGGGCTGAGGGTCCTCGAAAGTGGGGCAGCGAAGGGCCAAGTGCCCATTGGAGACAGGGTGCTCCTGTCGGACGGAGCCACGTTGCTTCTCGCAGCGCCCCCTCGGGGCAGGGCGGTGGTGGTGCAGAGGTCGGCGTAGCGGGAATGGCGGGGTTCGATCTGGGACGCGGTTTATTACAAACGCGCCCGCAACGTACGTGCGGCGGCCAGCGTCGTCGCAAGCTTGTCTAGGAACACGCGTTCCTTTTCCCTAAGCGCAGAGAGCGGCTGCTCGGCGTCGCCGTAGAGCAGACCTGTCACCACATGGTCCTGAACCACCGGTTGCACATAGAACGCCCGGGCGCCCACCTGTTGGACAAACCAACTTGGAACATCGAGGGCCCCTTCGGGCTGATGGACGTCCCCCACAAAGACTGGGCCGCCCTTGAAGAACGCCATCGAAAATGGATCCCTTGCCCCCTTGGCAAGGGGCACTCGGAGCTCGGACACGAGCCGTTGCGCAGTGTCGCCAGACGCCAGCCGCACCCGTAACAAACGTCGCTCCTTGTCCGGCACAAGGTAAAGCGCGCGGGTGAACGGAAACCCGAAGCGCAGTGTTTCGAGCGCCACGCGGAGGATCTCTTGCCAGTCGCCACCGTGCCTTGCCGTCGTGGCAATGAGCTCGAGGCGGCCTGCGAGAGCCACCGCCACCACATCGAAGGAGTCCGCGGGCTCTGGCGCGGGCTTTTGCGGCGACCCAGGAATCGTCCATCGCTCGACAGCCTGCAGGAAGCTGTTCTGCTTTGCGTTGACGCCCAGCAGCAATTGGTAACTCTGTTTGAAGCTCTGCGTGGCCAACTCGATGAGCTCCAAGATCGCCCTCGGACTCAGCGGGATCGCCTTTCTGTAACGCCGGCTTAGACGCTCGAAGGCCTCGGTTTGCTGCGAGTCCGGTGTGGAGCTGACCACCGTGAACGCTTCGGTGGCAAAGCAAGCCAGGTGAAGGAGCCGCTCGGAGTCGGTGCGCGGCACTTCGATCTGCACGGGCGCGTCCGCCATGCCAGCCATCACGAGCTGCGAAAACCCCCAGCGCTTGGCCACCCCCATGCCGAGCTTCTCGTAGGAGAGCCCCAGCACCCGTCGCGCGGCAGCCTCCTCGGTCATGCTGTACTGGGTCATGTGGGCGAGCATCCGGTCGTGCAGCTCGGGAAGGTAAAAGAGCACCAGGTGCTTGCCGAGGTGGCGAAACATCGCTGCAATGAACGCCTCTTCGGTGTCGCGAAGACCGGCGCTGTGCGCCACCTTGCGTGCGATCTCGCCGCAGACAAGCGAGGCAACGGAGGTGCTCACCAGCTCGGCAGCCTTGACGCTGCTGCGGGTCTTGCCGAACAGCGTGAGGCTCATGGCCGTGGTGCGGACCTGATCGAAGCCGAGGACCACGATGGCCTGCGAAATGGTACTCACGGTCCCGCCAAAGCGCCTGTAGAGCGCTGAGTTGACGTGCCGTAGGAGCTTGGTGGCCACCGAGTAGTCCCTGAGGACCAGCGTTGCAAGATCCGCTGCTGACGACTTGCTCGTGACCATCGCTTGGCGGCTCACCTCTGAGACGTTCCTTGCGAACGCAGGGAAATCGCCTTTCCTCTTGATGCGGCGCATGAGCGCGTCGAGAGCGAGCTCTTCGTCCTGACCGAAGGTGATCTGTTCGAAATCGAACGAAGGCGGGGAGCCGGAGTCGCCAGCTGCAGTACGCGCCCTCGGCTCGCTGATGACCACTGCTGCTGGCGCTTCCACTGGCAAGGGAACGGCAGTCGGTGGGGTCTCCACTGCAACCCTGACCGCTGCGACCGGCGCAGGGGGGGGCCATGCGGGAGCGAAGGTCTGCGTAGCTGCTGGGTGCTCCTGGAACCCGGTTTGACGGGACGGGTCAGGAGGCGCTGTCTTGCGAGCCGGAACGACCGCACGCATGGACGTCGAAGAACGCCGCGGAGCGGATCGCTCGACGGCTGCCTCGAACGCTTGTAGAAGCAGGCGCGCGGACTTTGGACGCTCTTCAGGGTTCTTGCGCAGGCATTTCTCGACCACTGCGCACACTAGCGGTGCAATGGTCTTGTCTTTGCTCACAAGGGGCGGAGGAAGATCTCGCAGGTGCATGGCCATGACCTGCAACGGCAGCTCGTGTACAAAAGGGAGCTGTCCGCACAGGAGCTCGTACAGCACGACCCCAAGCGAGTAGATGTCTGTGTGCGGACCTATCCGATCGGTCTGACCGGCGGCCTGCTCTGGCGACATATATGCGGGGGTGCCGAGCACCTGGCCGGCGATGGTCTGCGCCGGGTGCGTTGGGCTGAAGACCTTGGCGATGCCGAAGTCCAGAAGCTTGACTGTTGGCGGCCCCCCCTTTTCGACGACGAAGATATTGGTCGGTTTCAGGTCGCGATGGACTACGCCGAGGGCGTGGACTGCCTCGAGCGCGGCGGCGATCTGGGAAAGCAGGGGCAGCACCTCGTTAGCACTCAGTTTTCCATGGTCACGAGCGTAGGCCTCGAGCTCACGTCCCTCGAGCAGCTCCATGACGTAATAGAGGTGACCTTCGAGCTCGCCGAAATCCAAGATCTCCACGACACCGGGGTGGTTGATCAGGGTCACCGCCCGTGCCTCGGCGAGGAAACGCTCGGCAATCTGCGCGCCGAGTTGGTCGCTCAGAAACTTCACCGCAACGCGTTTGCCAAGGGCCGGATGCTCGGCGATGTATACGTCGCCCATGCCGCCCGAGCCAAGTAACTTGGTGATCAGGTAGTTGCCAACGCGTTTCCCGATGAAACCGCCTGCAAGTGCAGCCTGTCTAGCAAAACTGTCGTTGGAGTCGTGTCCGTGCATGGCGTGCCGCAATTTGACGTAGAGTAACGATGTTCCCATCGCACGTCCTAGGAGGCCAGTACCACGAACACCTGCACGGGGGAAGCGTTTGCTCAATGCGTGCGGCAAGGAATGCGTGGAAGCGAACAGCCTGCGGCAGGGGAGGCACGTAGGGGGAACCGTGAAGGGCATTGGCGCGATGCGATCCTGGGGTTTCGCTGCGCGAGATGATCCACATGGCGACCGCGGGACTGTAGGAAATCCAAACGGGCTAGAGCCTGGCCTGCTTTTTGCGCGATAACGCCGAGCGTTAGGCCCTATAGCAATCTGCGAAATGCGCATCCGCAGTTGACTTTGTGACCGCGTCGCTCGTCCAACAGTGCGCATGACCAAAGAGAACATCGACAATGCGCAACTGTTCGCGAAGTCCGAATGTGAAGCGTCCATCACTCGCATTCAG
>CAITRH010000064.1 GCA_903894755.1 uncultured delta proteobacterium | reverse complement strand
GGCGCCGGTACATGCCGCGCCAGCGACCTTTGTGCCAATCGCTTCGGGGCATCCTCCATTCTCTTGCGCAGCGCTTCGGCTGTCGATCACAGTGTTCTCGCTGCTCAAGGTATCCGAGTTGTCTCAGGGAGAAACCGTTTCGCACGGATCGGCGGCCAGGGCAAGCCAATTGTTGGTGTGGGTCGGGTCGCGCCAGCGTCACTTCATGCGCCAACGATGTCGTCCAGCGCCCCCTCGAGGGTCGGCCACTCGAATGAGAATGCGCTTTCAAGTAGCTTCTTCGGCAGCACACGCTGCCCTGTGAGAAGCATTTGCGCCATGTCCCCCATCGCCATCTTGAGTGCGAAGGACGGTACCCGAAAGCTCGAGGGACGTCCCAACGCGTGCCCCAACGCCCGCGCGAAGTGGTTCATGGTGACCGGCTCGGGCGCCGTCACGTTGACTGGCCCCTCTGCAGTCGACGTGTCCAGCGCAAACAGCAGGGAACGCACGACGTCGTCGAGGTGAACCCAACTTATCCACTGGGTCCCGTCCCCCAGCGGACCTCCTAGGTAGGCTCGAAACGGCGGCGACATCTTTTCGAGTGCGCCTCCACCTTTGCCAAGGACCATTCCAAAACGCGGATGCACCACTCGAATGCCCGCGTCACGGGCCGGCGACGCAGCCGATTCCCACGCAACGCAAAGGTCGGCCAGCACGTCGTTGCCAGAGGGGGCCGCTTCATCGAGGAAATCGTTGTCGCGACGCATGCCATAAAACCCTACGGCCGACGCGCTGACGAGAACCCTGGCGCCTCTGGGGTTCTTGGCCATGACGCGGGCGAGGGCTTCGGTCGGTCCAATTCGGCTCGAACGGAGCAGCGCAAGTCGAGCCTTGGTCCAGCGCGCCTCGGCGACGCCCGCGCCGGCCAGATGAACGACGGCATGAGCCTTCTCGGTTTCCAGCTCGCAGCGTTCCCACCCGATCAGGCGCGCACCAGCAGCAAGAGGACTCTTCTGCAGCTCTCGGCTCACCACCGCCACCGAGTCGCCTCTTGCCAGCAGAGCCGCCACCAGGTGTTGCCCAACGAAGCCCGTTCCACCAGTCACAAGTATGTGCATAGGGTCCTGCTGGCTATCATGGAGGGGCTAGGTAATCCAATGCCCAAACAAAGGCCCATCGATGGGGAGGGGGACGCGGTGAAAGGGCCGAATCGATGGGGGGGAACGCTCTTAGGTCAATGGATGGCCACGTGCTTGTGGACGTGGCATGTTTGGTGGGTTAGGCATCGGGGAGGCAGGATCATGAGCGCACTCATTTACCTGGATGACTTGAATCTGTGGATTGAAGGCAAGAAGGTTAGCGCCGTCAGCAAGGGCATGGCGCTCGATATTTGGGAAGCCAGCCTCAGAGACCAAGACGTTTGACAACACATTTAAATTGGACTTCGGCCGCGTCTTGGAGATTGCTAAACCAAGCCCATCTTGAAAACCGCAGGTCCGACCCACGGTCCTAACGTCGACACCCGCGAGCCTGTGTTACCCACCCGTTACCCACCCTGGGCTGATTTGACTCGCCCCTTCGGGGCTGTCGAACAACGCGTGTAGTCCTCATCTGGGCAAGACGTGGTCTCTCCCGATCGTCGTTCACGGGGTGTACATCACCATCACCAGCCTCCAGAGCGGGCCCCCCCGCAGAAGGGCAAGCAGATGGTCACCGCCGGCTCCGAGGCGCTCCAGTGGGGCGACGCGATCAGCTGCATGATCATGTAGTGCCGGCGACATCAGGACGATCTGAGGCGACTTCAGGATCAACTGAGACAAGGTTGACGAGATTTGAGGCGACTTCAGGATAAACTGGGACCAAGTGGACGCGAACTGAGGCAACTTCAGGATAAAGTGGGGCCAAGTGGACGCGAACTGAAGTGACTTCGGGATAAAGTGGAGCCAAGTGGACGCGAACTGAAGTGACTTCGGGATAAAGTGGAGCCAGATTTATAAATCTGAAGTGACTTCGGGATAAAGTGACTCGGCCCTCTCCTCCGTCTCCTTCGCGTTGAATACCTCGAGGCTCAGAGCATCCACAGTACCGAGACGCGACGGGGACGGTTATCTGGGAAGGTCATCATCGCGCCGTTTGCGCATAGCCGCGAGGGCTACGTTTGCGCGTGGCGTGCACACCGCATCGTCTAGTAGCTTGCGGCGCAAGTCCTTGGACACTCCACGACACCCGCTACCCAGGGTTACCCACCCTGGGCTGATTTGACTCGCCCCTTCGGGGCTGCCAATCAACCCACGGCCTTCTCGTTGCGTAAGGGC
>CAITRH010000063.1 GCA_903894755.1 uncultured delta proteobacterium | reverse complement strand
TGGTCATCATGGGCGGCCTACTCAGAAGCCGACGGTTGCATTCGTGCAGCGCCTGTTCTCAGGTGTCATTCGCATCACCATGGAGACCCCCACGGGAGTCCAGTCTTGGATGCAGGGGTTCACGGAGGTCCATCGGTGCATCCTCACACTGTTCGGTCTTCCCTCCGACCTCTATGTCATCGAGACCCGGGAGTTCGCTGAGGAGCCTGGTCCCTAGTGCGGGCTCAAGGTCAAGGCCACTTGGACCGGCGACGGAGAAATGGAACACATTGCGACCACGCACAAGGTGAAGCTAAACATCATCCAACTTCTTCGGGCCTACCAAGATTCGACAGAGCCTTCGCAAGCTCGCAGAGCAGTTTGACGACCAGATCAAGGAGAAGGTTGAACGCCTGCCAGCCGCTTGGTGCGGAGTTGGCTGCCCACGGCTTCGAAGGGACTATGCCCCTGGTCCACGGATCCCAGGGGGGCGCGTCCTACTACCGCTCCACATTGAATCGCCACTTCCGTGAGCCGGCGGCCGTTGCATGGATTGACAGTTTGGTGCGTACAAAGGCACCATGTGCTCCGCAGTAGGGAAGTGACGATGGCCGAAAAAGAGCTACGTTCGAGCGTTGACAGGCAAAGATGACGAGGATAAAAACCTGTGGCACATGACCGACAGCGAGCTCCACCACTTTCGCGAGTGTCTGGCCGACCGGCATGCGTGCGCATGTTTTCTCAAGATCGCCGCGTCGCTGGACGGACTCACTGCAAGTGTCACGAGCAATCACCCTCGGGGCTCGCTGATCCTCGACGACCAGCCGAACCTTGTACGTCGGTGTCACGACGAGTGGCGGCGTCTGGTCGCTCGCGCCATAGACGGCGGGCGACTCGAGGACCTTCCGCAAGATGCACGCTGGCCAGCGGCTTATCTCGACAGCCTCCAAGCCTTTGTTCGCTATCGCGGAAATGCCTGGAGGCTGCGCCAACTGAAGTCCTGGATGCGCGGACAGGCGCTGCTCGATTACGGCTGCGGGAATGGCGAGTTTGCCATGCAGATGTGGGGAGCGGGCCTGTTCGATAGGGTCCTTGGGATCGACGTAGAGGACACACGCCACGAGATGGCGCGAGCGGTGCTCCCCTTTGCCAAGGTTGATTTCGCAGGAGCGGCGTTGGCTGCCGAGGAGCTGCAGCCTTTGCGACGCCTCGCAGAGGGAGGCACTGGGACGCTATTGCACGTGCTGCACCACCTGCACGACAGGATCGCGGGGCCTCGGCATGTTCTCGAGAACCTTGGTGCATTGGGATTGGAGCGGATCGTGATCGTTGAGGACGTACCCGTGGGCCTTGACGAGTACAAGCGGATGACATGTGGCATTGACGTGTGCGTCGAGGCACTGGCCTCGTACTTGGAGCTTGCCGAGGAGGGGCAGCTCCATAGTTTGGCGCTGTGCGATTTCTTCTTCAATGTGCTTCTCTTGGGGGCAGACACGATGCCGCTTCCATGTGGGTTTCGCAGCATCGCGGGATGGAAGCAGGTGTTGCGGGAGACGGGATGGAAGCTGACAGCTGCGATCCCGCTCTGTTTCCCGCGGGGTTACGCGCTCCCCTCAGCGTATTGTGCGCTCATTGCCGATCGGTAAGTTTCCTCACTCAAGGCGTGAAGAACTCGCTCAGTGCGACCGAGCGTACACCGGAAAACCCTTCCATGTTGTACAGGGTCACATGAGAGCCAGCGACCCCCTTGTAGAGCGACACATAAGCGTCCGCCAGCTTCGTGTCCGGCGTCCCTTGGGCCAGTGACCAGAACTTGAACGCAAACTCGTCCCCCAGCCACGACCGCAGGGACGCGTCGTAGTTGGCCCCCAGTGAGCTCTCGTAGGCATTGGCCCCACTGATAAGAAGCGCGCCAGGCGCAAGCGGCAGTTCACTCCCCATGGTCCCTCCATGACACGCCTCGATCACCACGAGCATCCGGCGGTACGCCTTGTTGGTCGCCATCCCTTTGACCGTGTTCGCAAGGTCCCTCGGGGCCAAGAAGTTGCCGCTCTCATAGGTGGCCTTGTCCGAGCCCAAAAACACCCCCTGGTAGCCCCCATGCCCCACCAGGAACACAAAGACGTTGTCGTTCTCCGTACTCTCGACCACCACGGGAAGGTCCGCGCTCTTCTTGCCCGACAGGATAGCTAAGAGCTGCTGCGGTCCAATAGACGATCCCGCGTAGTCGACCTGCGCGCCAACATACAGATTGGGTCCTCCAGCGACGTTGCGTACCACACCAGGCTCGGGATTCGACGGGTTGTATGCAAGATCGTCCCTCAGGATCAGGACAATCCGACTGTCGCCCACTCCTCGTGCCTTGAGCAACTGGTACTGCGCAAGCGCGTCGGCCTGGTGCCGGTAGTTGTCCCAGCCTCCAGAGGTCGCCATCACCACCGCCCAAAGCCCCCTCCGCTCAGGAGGGACATAGGACGAGGAATCTTGCAGCGCCTGCTGCACACGATTGGAAGCCTCGGTCCGAAAGACCGATACATTGGACTCCGTACTACCATCCGCACGCGTCGTCCGGAAATACTCCTGTACCTGGAACGCTCCATTGACGACCTTCCAGCGACCGTAGACTGAGGATGTAACGTCGGTGAAGGCGTTGCTGTCGTAGTCGAGCGGGCCGGAAGCTCCCTGGATATCCACGAGATTGCCGCTTCGGATGCCGCTGAGGACTTTCTGCACCCCCTCCAGAGTCCACGAGGCCTTCTCGCCGCGCGCACTCACGACATCTTTGAGCCCCTTCGCCAATGCGGCTCCCGTGACCCCCTTGGAACGCTGTAACCCAAAGGCAAGCAGCATGGCAGCATCGTAGCTTTGTGCCGCAAGAAGAGGCGGGGCCATCCCGAAGCGGGCGTTGTAGGCCTGGTCGAAGCCGCTGTCCGGGTCGGAAACCGGCGCAGTCCCCTCCACCCCCTCGGCAGCGTCTTGGCCGTCCTCGACGAGGTTGGTGAACTGCGCTCCATCGGGCATCAGCAGCCGTGTCTTGACCCCGCTGTCCTTGACCGCCCTCGCGGCGCATCCCGCTGTTGGAGCCGAGCCAGGGACATAGAACAGCACGTCAGGCTTCTTAGCGAGAGCCTTCTGCACCGGCGCTGCGCACGCCTCGGTCTTGTCGTAGCGAATGACATCCGTGATGGTGAGCCCCAATTCAGTTGCAAAGAAACCGAACCAGTCGAAAAACGTGGAGCCGTAATCTCCCGTGTCGGTCACAAGCGCCACGGACTTGGCCCCATCGCGCGATGCAATCCCCAGAAGCACCTGCATTTGCGCGATATCGGACTCGACACTGCGCCAGATGTAGTCTTTGCCAGCAAACGCGCGGTAGATGTCCCCGGACGTCGAAGACGCTGAAATGGCAACCTTCTTGGCCTTCAGCGCAAATGGAGCGCACTGCTTGAGGAGCGCCGTGAGAATGCCCGCAATCTTCGGGTCGTTGGCAAGCCGTTCGCACGCCGCATCCGCAGTAGCCCTTGTCAGTGTCCCGACATCCACGTATTCGACTTCGAGCGGATGCCCGTCGATTCCCCCGGCCTCATTGACGTTTTCGACGGCCCAGTCGATGGACTTCTCCCACCCCTCGGCGGCCGGCCCGGTGAGCCACACCATCGCTCCAATGCGAATGGGGGTACTGTCCTGCGTCGTCGAACTGCAGGAGCCGAGCGCCCCCGCGATAGCCATCGTGGCTATCGCGGTGACGCAGCGCTTGGCGCTACGACGTATCAAAGCTCGCCAACCCAGTTCGGCGGGGGGACCACAAGGATCGTACTGAGGCAGTCGGCGCATGGCTCCTTGCGGCTGACCGAGCGCAAGTAGACGCACAAGTCTGCCTTCGTGGACGTCACACACTGTTCTGCCTGGGTCACAGTGCACGCTGGCTGGGCGACCGAGACGCAGCTACTGACCTCGACAAGCAGGTTGGATGTCGCTTGGTAGGTTACGACACCACCATCGGACGTCGCGCATTGGGCCTGAGCGCCAGAACCGTAATCTTGCAATTGTGTCGTGGCCCACTCGCAATAGGTCGTCCGTTCTTGCGTCGAGAGGGAGCCCAGCGACTTGGTCCCGTCCACGCCGCTCGAGGAGTTTGCGCCGCTCGTGTTCGATGCGCTCCCCGAGGAGCACCCCACGGGGATGAGAATTGCAAGGGCAAAACATGCTGTCGTCCATCTGTGGTCCATCGTATGCCTCCATCCAGCCCGAAAAGTGACAGCGCATAGTATCCGACGGTCTTCTTGCGGCAAGTGATCGGGGGCGCTTTTTGTAAAACACCACCACGGGCCCGTTTTCCGGTATGCTCCCGACGTTGCGAAGGAGCCTCGTCCCATGGAGCCCGCTGGGCAACGAAACGATACGATCGCACTCTCCAGAAACGCCCTCGCAGGGCTTGTCAACGCCATAAAACTAGACGGCTTCGCGGTCTTCGGCCCCACCGTTCGAGACGGCGCCATCGTGTACGACCACCTTGACAGCCTCGAAGACCTCCCCATCGGCGTCACCGACAAGCTCGCACCAGGCCATTACCGCCTCGCACCACGCGAAGATCACGCCCTCTTTGGCCACCACGTCGGCCCGCATTCCCTTAGACGCGAATTTCTCATCCCCGTCGCCACGCTCTTTCGAGCCCGACGCACGCCTCAGGGCTTTGCCCAGATCGAAGAGCCACCCCCCGCGCGAAAACTCGCCCTCTTCGGCGTCCGCCCCTGCGACCTCGCCGCCGTCGCCATCCAAGACCGCGTGCTCCTCAACGACGCCTACCGCGACACCGATTACGCCGCCCGTCGTCACGGCGTCCTCGTCATCGCTGCCAACTGCACACAGGCCGGCGGCACCTGCTTTTGCGCATCGATGAACACCGGTCCCGAGGCCCGCGCTGGCTTCGACCTCGCCCTCACCGAGCTCGACGACGACACCATCGTGTGCACCATCGGAAGCGACGTCGGCCGCGCCCTCGTGCAACGCGTTGAGCACGTCCCCGCAAGCGACCAGCTGCTCGAACGCGCTCGCCTGCTCCTGAACGACGCCGCAACGCACATGGGAAGAACCATGGACCCTCACGGCCTCCGCGACCTGCTTGCCACCACTCTTGAACATCCACGCTGGGACGATATCGCGAGCCGCTGTCTTGGATGCGCCAACTGCACGCTGTCTTGTCCTACCTGTTTCTGCACCTCCATGGAGGACATGACAAGCCTCGATGGCACCGAGGCGTCACGCCTCCGACGGTGGGATTCCTGTTTCACCGTTGCCTTTTCCTATGTCCACGGCGGCGCCGTTCGTCCATCGCTCAAGGCTCGCTACCGCCAGTGGCTCACTCACAAGCTTGGAAGTTGGCACGACCAGTTTGGCAGCTCGGGTTGCGTGGGCTGCGGACGTTGTATCACGTGGTGTCCAGTGGGCATCGACCTGACCGAGGAAATCACCGCGCTTCGACAACCGGGAGGCTCATGATGGAAGACTTGCAACGCGTGCTCCGAGAGCACCACTTTTTGAAGGGGCTCAGCGACGATCACATTCACCTTGTGGTGGGATGCACCAAGAACATGCGGTTCAAGAAATCCGAGTACCTTCTGCGCGAGGGGGCGGCATCAGGAACTTTTTACCTTCTGCGCGAAGGCCAAGTATCCCTCGAAGCCTATGTTTCTGGCAAAGGGGTGATGCGCCTAGAGACCGTGGAACCCGGGGATGTCCTGGGGGTCTCCTGGGCTTTTCCTCCCTCTCGGGCGCATCTCGACGCTCGCGCACTCGAGCCGGTCCTTGCGTTTGCAGTGGACGGGGCCTGTTTGCACGCAAAGATGGAAGCCGACCCTGCGCTGGGGTATGCGCTCATGAAGCCCCTCTTGGAGGCCACCTATGCGCGCCTCGAACGGAGCCGCCTTCAGGGGCTCGACGTTTACCGTACGGGGGTGTGAGCCGTGCACCCTGTTGTTCCCCAACCTACGCCGATCACCCGGGTGACCAAAGAGCTCTCTGACACGTTTTCCATCCATCTCGATGTGTCGGCCCGGGGCTTTTCCTATCGTCCCGGGCAGTTCAACATGCTGTATCTGTTCGGTGTCGGAGAGGTTCCCATCTCCATCAGTGGAGACCGGGAACAAGGACAGGAGCTAGTCCACACCATTCGAGCCGTAGGCGGCGTGACCCGTCCCATGCGCACTCTGAAGACAGGAGACTTCGTTGGGCTCCGCGGGCCGTACGGCACCTATTGGCCCATGGAGGAGGCTCACGGCAAAGACCTCTTGATCGCTGCGGGGGGGCTTGGTCTCGCACCACTGCGTCCAGCGATTGTGCATGCCTTGACGCATCGCGATCGCTACAGGCGGGTGATTGTGCTTTATGGAGCACGCAGTCCCGACGAGCTGCTGTTTCTAAAGGAAGTCGAACGCTGGCGGGGCCGCATGGACACCGAGGTTGCGGTCACGGTGGACCACGCAGGCGACGACTGGTTTGGCCATGTGGGGGTCGTGACTGCGCTGGTACCGAGGGCCACGTTCGAAGCCAAGGACACCGTAGCGTTTGTATGCGGCCCTGAGGTGATGATCCGGTTTACGGTGCGCGAGCTTGAACGACGCGGTGTTTCTCGTGAGGCCATCTGGGTCTCTATGGAACGGAGCATGAAGTGCGCCATTGGACACTGCGGTCACTGCCAATATGGTTCTCATTTCGTGTGCAAGGACGGTCCTGTGTACCGCTTCGACCGTCTTGCCCCTATTTTTCACGTGCGGGAGGTGTAGACTCCAATGCCCAAGCGACCCCGAGTGGCGGTGTGGAAGTTTGCCTCGTGCGATGGCTGCCAGCTAAGTCTTCTCGACTGTGAAGACGAGCTCTTGGCGGTAGCCGAGGCTGTTGAAATCGCGTATTTCCCAGAAGCGTCACGCGCTTTTGGCAAGGGCCCCTACGATGTGTCACTGGTGGAGGGGTCGATCACGACGCCTCACGATGCGGAGCGCATACGGGAGGTACGACGGTCCTCGAAGGTACTGGTGACCATTGGGGCCTGCGCGACCTCTGGAGGGATCCAAGCGCTCAAGAATTTCCGCAATGTGCGAGAGCTGATCGCCACCGTGTATGCTCGTCCAGAGTACATCGACACGCTGACCACGTCGACACCGATCCGAGATCATGTGCCCGTGGATCTCGAGCTTCGAGGCTGTCCGATCAACAAGAACCAGCTTCTCGAGCTGTTGAATGCAACGTTAAACGGACGACGCCCGAACCTTCCATCGCATGCCGTCTGTCTCGAATGCAAGCAGCGCGGGATTCCGTGTCTCATGGTCACCCAGGCGATCCCTTGTCTTGGACCTGTGACCCATGCAGGATGTGGCGCGCTTTGTCCCGCCTTTGCCCGGGGATGTTTTGGCTGTTACGGGCCGAGTGACGCTCCCAACACCGTTCCACTGGCGCAGCATTTCAGAAGCACTGGAGTGGACTCCGGGACCGTGGAACGTTTGTTCTTGGGGTTCAACGCCAATGCGGAGCCGTTTAGGACACAAGCGCTGCGGATGTCTCTCGGGGCTGAGGCAAAACCGAGCACCAGCAAGGGGGAGTCATGACCACCAAGACGATCAAGGTTGACGTACTGTCGCGGGTGGAGGGGGAAGGGGCGCTTCTTGTGCGCTTCAAGGGGAACAAGCCTGTCGAGGTGAAGCTCACTATTTACGAGCCTCCGAGGTTTTTCGAGGGGCTTTTGCGTGGGCGAAGCCAGATGGAGGTTCCAGATATCACGGCTCGCATCTGCGGGATCTGTCCTGTCGCCTACCAGATGAGCGCCTGCCATGCCATCGAGGATGCCCTAGGGGTGCGAGTGGAGGGGACCCTTCGAGCCCTTCGCAGGCTTCTGTACTGCGGCGAGTGGATAGAGAGCCATGTGTTGCACATCTTCATGCTGCACGCCCCGGATTTCCTTGGCTTCGACGATGTCCTGCGGATGGCGAAGGTGTATCCCGACGAGGTGAAGGCCGCGCTCCGCATGAAGAAGGCGGGCAATAGCCTGGTGGATGTCGTGGGGGGGCGAGCCATTCATCCTGTCAACGTGCGTCTTGGAGGGTTTTACCGTGCACCGGACGCGGACGGACTTCGAGCGCTGCTTCCAGAGTTGCGTTGGGGACGAGACACGGTGTTAGCGACGCTTCCATGGTTGGCGAAGCTTCCGTTCCCAGAGTTTTCGAGGGACTACGAGTTTGTAGCGCTGCGACATCCTGACGAGTACCCACTTTGCGAGGGGCGTCTGGTGTCCAACCGTGGGCTCGACATTGCAGTACGGGACTACGACGTGCATTTTGTCGAGGACCACGTGCCTCATTCGAATGCGCTGACGTCGCGGTTGCGGGGGAGGGGAAGCTACCATGTGGGACCGCTGGCGCGGGTGAACCTCAACTTCGACCGACTGTCGGACGATGTCCGGCGAGCGGCGGATGCCATTGGATTCACCGTACCTTGCACCAATCCTTTCAAGAGCCTTCTAGCGCGTGGGCTGGAGACAGCGTTCGCATTCGAGGAGGCCATCGCCATCATCGAGGGATATGTGCCCCCCAAGGAGCCGTTCGTGGCGATTGTGCCGAAGGCGTCGACGGGGTACGGCTGCAGCGAGGCACCGCGAGGGATCCTAGTGCATCGGTACACGGTAGACGACGCAGGGTTGGTGGTGGAGGCCAAGATAGTGCCGCCGACGGCGCAGAACCAGCGTTGCATCGAGGAGGATCTGTTTGCGTTGGCGCCGAGCTTAGTGGACCTGCCGCATGCGCAGGCGACGCTTCGTGCGGAGCAAGCGGTGCGCAACTACGATCCTTGTATTTCCTGCGCGACGCATTTCCTGAGGCTTACGGTGGAGGGGTGAGTCCCTCAGGACACTCCCCAAACCCGTCTGCCATCTTCTTGTCGCCGCGCGTTGATTGGCAGCCCCGAAGGGGCGAAACATGACAGCCCAGGGCGGCCAACCCTGAGAAACGGGTGCTTGCTCCGGCACCGCGACCGTAAGGGAGCGGTAAAGATCACAAAGCCGGCCTCACCTCTCCCTCACGGTCGCGGTACCAAGGCCATGGGCTTGGGGCAGATATTTCCTAGGGAGTCCCTAATGCCTCTGGGGGGGAACTTCGCGGGTGGCGGCCTATGGAAGATCGCGGTATGTAGCGCTCATGCTCGAGTCTCTTTGGTATCCTGACGAGTCCCAGCGGCTGCGCCTTCCCGACCACCTTGATCTTCCATGCGATGGCGATCCTCCAGTGCAAAACTTCACCCAAATTCCCCAGGCGACGCTCCTGTCCGAGACCCTTCGCCCGGTGCTCGATCGACTTCATCCAGATGGCCACTACCTTCTTGGAGGAGACAACGCCCTCTATTGGCGCCACAACGTTGCACCGGAGCGAGGGTGCATTGTTCCAGACTGGTTTTACGTGCCTGGTGTTCCGCCGCTCCTCAACGGCATTCCGAGGCGTTCGTATGTGCTGTGGCAGGAGCATGTTGTCCCGCGGGTGGTGTTCGAGTTCGTGTCAGACAATGGAGAAGAGGAGTGGGATACCACGCCGCTCGAGGGGAAGTACTGGATTTACGAGAATGTTTTGCATGTGCCGTATTACGGGATCTTCGACCCTTTCAAGGAAACGAT
>CAITRH010000062.1 GCA_903894755.1 uncultured delta proteobacterium | reverse complement strand
CGCTGACGCTCGGCCGCGGTTCGGCGCTTGAGTGCGCCGCGGTTCTCGATGCGGCCGAAGCGCTCGGCTTGACCGCGACGGAAGACCTGGTCGAGCCGCGCGAGCTTCTTGAACGCATTGTGGCGATGCTGACGAAACTGCGGGCGGCGGCGTAGCGGCTCGTCCACGTCAGCGTCAGCGTCAGCGTCAGCGTCATCCGCATTGCAACCGTGCGATATCGTTGATGGCTCTCGCAGGATGGACGCGACCACGTAGGCCCGAACGGGCAAGGAGGATGTCGAGGGAGTGGGGGTTGGGGGTGAGGTCTGCGCGAAATTGGGGCGCGGGAAGCGGTGGATCGGATCTGCGGTTTTCAAGATGGGTTTGGTCTAACTAAGCAAGAAGCTTGCTCTTCGGTCGCCGCAGGCGAAAGCTCGCCGCATGCAAGGACACAAAGGAGCCCGTATCCTGGTCGCGACGGTGGCCCACGGGCGGACTCGGGAGGCCGAAGACGCGCTGGTCGAGGCGGTCACCGGTGAAATCCGACGGGCAGGGATGCATCTCGTTCGCACGGTCGTCGTGCAGGGGGTCCCAGAGCACGTGAGAGCCCTCGTAAGCAACGTCTCCACAGACAACGAGGCCGACGCGGTCATCTTCTTGGGAGGCACCGGCATCGGCCCCGACGACCACGTCTGCGAGGCCCTCGAAGCCCTCTACGACAAGCGCATCGACGGGTTCGGCGAGGCCTACCGTCGTCTCTTGCGCGCCGACCTGGGCGTCACTGCGCTCCTGGCCCGAGCCACCGCCGGCGTCTTCAACCAGTGCGTGATCTTCGCCCTCGCGGGCCCCACGGAAAACGTGCGGTTGGCGGTCGAAGTCCTCATCGTTCCCGTGCTTGCCGACGCCGTCGCGCTCGCATCGGGACAAAACGTGAAGTGGCGTCTCTCGGGAGTCTTCAAGGCTTCCGATCCGTGAGCAGCTCGTAGCCCACACGAAGCACCGCATCGGAGAAGACACGCGGATCGGCAGGGATCGCTCGCATCTCGGAGGGATCGGTCCCCCCATCGGTCACCACCACGACCCGGGGCTCCCGAGCGCCACTGACCCCTTCTGTCCCCAGCGCGCCATCGAGATCCCGTTCGCGCAGCGCAGTGGCCACAGCTCGGGTCGACGACGTTGTCACGACGACATCGGGAAAGATCCCCTCGCCCTGAATGGACCGTCCGCTTGGCGTGTAATAGCGCGCTGTGGTCAAGCGAAGTCCCGCTCCTCCTGGAAGCGCCAGGATGGTCTGGACGCTCCCTTTGCCGAAGGTTCGAGTGCCCACGACCTGGGCGCGCTTCTGATCCTGCAGCGCCCCGGCGACGAGCTCGGACGCACTGGCGGACCATTCGTTGACAAGCACCACCACCGGGATCGTCGCAAGGGCGCCTCCCGCGCGGGCGCGGACATCGTCGACCACGACGCGACGGTGACGGCTCGTATAGATCACCCCGTCCGCGAGAAACTCGTCGGCCACCTCCGCGGCCTCGTCGACCAAGCCCCCGGGGTTATTTCGCAGGTCGAGGAGCACGCCTGCAAGGGGACCGGCGCTTCGGAGTTGCCCAATTGCCGTGAGAAGATCGCTGTGGGTCCGCTCCTGGAACTGCTTGATACGAATGTATCCGATGCCTCCCGAGAGCCGCTTTGCGAGGACACTTTGGACAGCGATGACCTCCCGAACGAGCTCGAACACCATGGGCTCGGTGACGCCAGGTCGTCGGATGACCACGCGCACGTGGGTGCCTGGGGCCCCTCGGAGCTGGCGGACGACCTTGGCGAGTCCTTGGCCAGCGAGATCGATGCGGTCGACGGCGACGATACGATCACCGCTTCGAAGGCCGGCTCGAGCGGCTGGGGATCCTTCGATAGCGGCGAGCACGGTCAGGAACTCACCGCGGGTGTCGACCTCGAGACCCACGCCTCCGAAGCGTCCCTCGGTCTCGCTCACGAGATGGGCGTAGTCGATTGGGGGAAGGTAACTCGAGTGCGGGTCGAGCTCGGCGACCATGCCTTTGGTGGCCCCTGCGAGCAGACGACTGCGGTCGACCGGGTCCACGTAGCCGTTTTCGATCTCGACGAGGACTCGGGCGAGCTGTGAGACGGCGGCGTAGGGGCTTTCGTCTCTCGGGGTAGCGTGGGACGTGCCCGCTAAGGCTACGAAGATCCCGAGGAAAAAAGTAGCCAAGGGGATGAGAACGTTGCGTATCGGGAGCACGCGTCGAGCCTACTCGCAAACGACCCCCACACCTTTATGCACACGCTCGCAAAAAGCCTGTAACCTCCCTCGCAGTGGTTCGTCCCGGGGCATTGGGGACGGGCGAAAGAAAAGACGTTCAAGGAGGTTCCTTTGGCCACCGATAGAGACTCGATGTCAAGCATGCTTGGCATCAAGACCGACAAGCGAAAGCAGAGTCTGTATTTCCCCGAGGCGATGCTGCAGGAGATCAAAGAGGAAGCTGCGCGTCTCGATCGCTCGCTCTCCTGGATCGTGCAGCGTGCCTGGAAAACTGCGCGCCTCGAGATCAAGAGACTTCCTAGCGTCAACGACATCGAGGATGAAGACGAAGGGTGAGGCGCTCGGAGCTCGCAGGTGCGTTGTTCTTTCTGGCGTGCCTTCAAGCGTGCCAGCGCGAACGTGAAGCGCCTCGAGCCGAGGTCGTTCCTTCCGCTGCATCTGAAGACTCCGTTGCCGTTGCGACCGTGCCGAGCGGGCGGGCTGTGTCCGACGAGGCGCTCTATCTGACGCGCGCGCCGGTGGGGGCCAGGAGCATCGGGAACACGTCGTTTGTGCTGAAGGTAAAGTTCGAGGGGGGGCTCGAGGCCGCGTTCAAGCCACGGTCGCAACGTCCTCGAGGCACGGAGCGCTACAAGGCGGAAGTTGCGGCGTACCGGCTCGGACTTGCGTTGGGGTTGACCCAGATCCCTCGGGCGTTTCCAAGGACTTTTGCGGCGTCGACGTTGCGATCGGTGTTTGGGGGCGGAGCCGCTGTGTTCGAGCGTGAGGCGTTTCCTGGTCCCGACGGCAGTCTCCCCGGGGCTCTGATTCCGTGGATTCCAAAGCTTGAATTTCCCGCGTTGGACCGCGATCCGCTGAGGGCGCGTTGGGAAAAGTGGTTGACTTCCGACGAGCCCATCGCGCAGGCCGATCGTTCGATGGCGGCGCAGATTTCGACGATGCTGGTTTTTGACTACGTGACGGCCAATTGGGATCGCTGGAGCGGCGGCAACATCGGATGGATCGCGGCGACGGGGACGGTGGTGTTCATCGACAACGACGGGGCATTTTACGACACGCCGCCGTCCGATTGGCTTGCGAGGCAGCATGCGCTTCTGAGAAGGGTGCGCGTGTTTTCCCGCCGGCTGGTGACGTCGTTGAGGGCACTGTCGAGGGAGCGTTTGGGAGAAGCCATGGGGGAAGAACGCCCTGGGGTTCCCCTCTTGGCCGCGGGACTTCTGGATGCGGCGGACGCGAGGCGACGGCGTGTCCTCGAGGTCATTGGGGCTCGGGTTCTTTTGGCTGGAGAGGACCGCGCGTTCGGATTCGAGTGACGGTGATCAGCCCGCGACGCGGACCGGCGACCAGAGTCCGTCCCTGAGCACCACACGCGTGGTCTCCAACGTTCGAACCTCGTTGACGTCGTGCTCGGGGTCGCCAGGAAGCACCAGTGCCATCGTGTCGCCGTCCCTCACCAACTTGGGCTCTATCGGGTCAAGGCAGGCCGTCTGCACACGGACAAGCAACGCTTGAACGTTAGCGACCCGCGCCAAGTCCCGCCCCAACTCCCAGAGCGTCACCAGCGTCGGCGGGGAAAGTTGAAGCTCGCGACGGGCGTAACGCGCCAAGATGTCGTCAGGACGAGCCCAGAAGCTCGCTGTCGTTTCGTGTTCGTCGTGCGCCCCCACCTCGTCGGCCGAGGCGGTGGTCAGGAAGTTCCGAGTGTCGAAACGACGGGGCTCGCTCGACGGTGTGACCCAACGCGAGAGCGCGTGAAGACGCTGCAGATCGACCCGAAGACCACGCGCTCGAAGGAGCTCCCGAAGCGACTTGCCCGCACCAACCTCGGCTCGAAGCGCCAACAGCTCGCCGTGACCAAGCCGCCCGTCCAGAGGCAGCAGCGCGGCTTCTTCCAGCGCCTCACGACACGCCGCTACGGCAAACGCACGGGCAAATCCGCGGGCCTCGTAGGGAGTCGACACCTGCTCCCACGCGTCGTCGTAATCCGATGGATCCACCTTGCCCCCAGGAAACACAACGGCCCCTCCCAGGAACGCGCTCTTGCTGTGGCGGACCACACAGAACACCTCGATGCCCCCTGCGAAAGCGTCACGAACAAGAACGAGCGTTGCGGCATCGCGAGCAGCAACAACTTCGAGCATTGGCTTACCGCGGCTCTTGGCGGCTGCGGGTAGCTCCCCATTCGTCGAGAACGGAGGCGGCAAAGTCTGCGAGCAGACCGTCGGTGACCCGAAGGCGTCGCGACATGTCCCGGGCGATGTTGAGAACAATCAGCGCGTAGGCCTTGAGGTCGAAGCGATAGAGCCCGTTGAGATCCTCGGCGGTCACACACAGGATGCGCGAGGGGGCGAGCGCTCGCACCGTTGCGGATCGGTTTTGCATGTCGATGAGCGCCATTTCGCCAAAGGTGTCCAAAGGCCCCAGGATCGCTACGCGCGTCTCATGACCCCGTCGGCTATGTTTGGTGACCTCCATTTCGCCTTCGAGCAGGACATACATCTCGCGGGCCGGGTCCCCCTCACGGAACACCGTATCGCCTGCGTGGACATGCACAGTTTTGAGGGACAGAACGAGATGGTCGAGGACCTCGTCGGACAGGGCGCCGAAAAGTCCTATCTCGCGCAAGAGAGCGGGGGTCAGCGCCGCCTCGTGCCTCGTCTCGCGGCTCGCGGGTCTCGAGGTTGACATCGGTTGCACCCTAGCCCGCGCTCACCGTCGCAAGGACCCCAAAGTGATCGCTCGCAAACACCCCATCGTAAGGAAGGTCAAGACAGACCTCGGCCTCCAGCGGCTCTCCACGTCCTCGCTCGTCCGGACCGCGCACATACACGTAGTCGATACGCCGATCAGGCTCCAAGAGCGGCGCAGCAAAGGGATTACGTCGGCAAAAGGTCCGGCCCTGTCCCGCTTGCCCCGCATTCAGAAACGCGTCGGCAAAGTACACACTTCGTCCATGCAGCGACGTGAGCCCTCGAAGAAACCGCATTTCGTCCGACTCGGGCTCCGCATTGAAGTCCCCCATCAGAATGGGCGGAAACCCATGGACCGGCGCCAGGTCCGCGATGCGATCGGTCACCTCGCGAACCTGCAGCTCCCGTACATGCCCCTCGTTGAGCCTCCAATTGAGGTGCGTCACGAAGAACGGGATCTTCCCATGAGGCGAATCGACGCGAGCATACAGCAAACTCCTCCCCTCGTTGGTCCCGCCCCTGGGAAGCGCAAACGTCTCATGATGCAGGATCG
Source organism: uncultured delta proteobacterium (assembly GCA_903894755.1). Taxonomy (GTDB): domain Bacteria; phylum Myxococcota_A; class Polyangia; order Polyangiales; family Polyangiaceae; genus CAITRH01. The sequence goes on along the minus strand of CAITRH010000062.1, from coordinate 4,222 downwards.
GCCAGCGCGACAACAGCGCATTGCCAAGCGTCCTATCCGCTGCACCAAACGCCTTGTGGTAGCCAAACCCCTCGGCCACCAACGTCGCTTGGTCCAGATCGTCGGCTAGGATCACCTCCTGTAGCCCAACGACATCAGGCTGCAGCTCCGTCAGCCCCTTGCGTACCGCCGCCATGCGCTCCGCAAAAGGCTCGCTGCGGTTCCACAGATTGAGCGTCAACACCCGCAGGGACGGACGCATGGAACTCAAGCCCCCGCACTCTTGAAGGCGTCCCCGACAATCCCGCGAGCTTCTTCCACAAGACGCGCCAAGTGCGCTTCCCCTCGGAAACTCTCGGCGTAAATCTTGTAAACGTCCTCAGTGCCCGATGGACGAGCCGCAAACCAACCGTTCTCTGTCACCACCTTGAGCCCTCCAATGTCGGCACCATTGCCAGGAGCCCGAGTCAAACGTGCAACGATAGGCTCGCCCCCAAGCTCCGTGGCCTTCACCGCCTCGGGCGAAAGCTTCTTGAGCGCGTTCTTCTGCGCGGCGTTGGCGGGCTGATCGATCCGTGTGTAGCAAGGGGACCCTAGCTCGGCTTCGAGCGCTCGGTAATGGACCGCCGGGTCCTTCCCAGTCACAGCTAGGATCTCCACGGCTAGCAGATCGAGCAAGATCCCGTCCTTGTCGGTGGTCCAGACGCTCCCGTCGCGGCAAAGGAAACTTGCCCCCGCGCTCTCTTCGCCTCCGAAGCCTATGGAGCCATCCAGGAGCCCGTCCACAAACCACTTGAACCCGACAGGAACCTCCACCAGACGACGTCCAAGACGCTTCGCTACCCGGTCGATCATGCTGCTCGATACCAGCGTCTTGCCAATCCCCACGCTCGCCTTCCAGGCGCTTCGACGGGAGAACAGATAGTGGATCGCCACGGACAAAAAGTGGTTCGGATTCATCAGCCCCGCTGTCGGGGTCACGATGCCGTGACGGTCCGAGTCGGTGTCGTTGCCAAAGGCCAGGTCGTATTGGTCTTTGAGCTTGACAAGGTTGGCCATGGCGTAAGGCGACGAGCAATCCATGCGGATCTTGCCGTCGTGGTCGAGGGGCATGAACCCGAAGGTCATGTCGATGTGGGGATTGACCACCTCGATGGAGAGTCCATAGCGGTCGGCGATGGGTTTCCAATAGGCGAGGTTGGCGCCTCCGAGCGGATCGGCACCGATGCGCAGCTTGGCCCCTCGGATCGCGTCGAGCGAGACGACGAGTTCAAGGGCTTGCACGTACGGAGTGATGAAATCGTAAGGCTGGCTAGTGCCGGCGCGCACCGCAGCGTCGTGGGAACCGCGTTTGACGCCTTGGTTTTTGAGGCGCAAAAGCTCGTTGGCGCGGTCTTCGATGACCTTGGTCACGCCGGTGTCGGCGGGGCCACCGTTGGGCGGGTTGTACTTGATGCCGCCGTCTTCAGGCGGGTTGTGCGAAGGGGTGATGATGAGCCCGTCGGCAAGACCGGTGGTGCGTCGGGCGTTCCACTGAAGGATGGCGCGGGAGACCACGGGGGTCGGAGTCGCGCCGTTGTCGGCAGCAAAACGCACGGTGACTTCGTTGCCCGCGAGGACCTCCAGCGTGGTGGTTTGGGCGGGTTCGGACAGCGCGTGGGTATCGATACCGACAAACAAGGGGCCGTCGGTGCCTTGAGACTTTCGGTATTCGCAGGTGGCCTGGACCACGGCGAGGACATGGGCTTCGTTGAAGCTAGTTCGCGAGGCCGACCCGCGATGCCCGGAGGTTCCGAAGCTTACGCGCTGGTCGGCGATGGACGGGTCCGGGGTGTCTTGCCAATATTTCGCCCGTAAGGCGGCTACGTCGATGAGGGTCGAGGGGTCGGACTGTTTTCCAGCGAGCGGATGTAGTGCCATGGTGCCTCCGAGGACCACCGCGTACTCCGAACGGGAACAAATCGCCAGCCCGCGGCGGGTAGAGACCGCCGAGATCCGGTCCGGTCGATTCGCGCGGAGTGACCATGTCGTTGGCCGACAAGGTCGCTCCGGACAGTGGAACCAGGAAATTAGGAGGTCACCGACGGGGCTACTTCGGGGGCCAGGGGTCAGGGGGGCGGCTCGTTGACAAACGGCGTTGCGGTCCCCCCCTGCTGCTTCACTGTCGGCCCATCGCGCTTTTTACGGATTTCCGCCTGCAGCGCCGCGAGCTCTTTGGCGTTCTTGGCCTGTCGCACCGTCCCTGGTCCGCTCCGGATCCCCCAGCGTCGCCAAGGTGGCTTCCCCGTGCCTCTGAAGCGCCCCGCAACGGAAACCCACATCGGGGAAGCGGGACGAGGCCTCGTTGAAGTTGCGGGAAGCGCCGCGCACCCTCGAGACGGCGCTACCGTAGCAACTACCGCCGCGGAGCACACGGAGCGGGGTGTCTCGGGGTTGATCGTATCTTCGTGAGTAGACGCTCTCTGTCCATTCCGAGACATTGCCGGCGAGATCCAGTACTCCAAAGGGGCTGGTCCCGGCGGGGAAGCTCCCCACTGGAGCCGTGTGCCACCAACCGTCGTTGCCCGAGTACATGCGGTCCCATCCAGGAAATTTGTCACTGCACTCCCCGCCGCAAGCGTTGAGGAGCGTAGGCCCAGGAAAGTCCCTTCGGCCCCTCGGGCAGCGTACTCCCACTCCTCCTCGGTGGGCAAGCGTTTGTTTGCCCAGACGCAGAATTTCTTTGCCTCGTCCCACGGCACACAGTTGATCGGATGCTGCTCACGCCGCGCTTTGCCCCAGTTGCAGTACTGGCTACTCGCCTTCTTCTGCCCCTCGGAGTATCCAGACCACTCCACGGTGGTAAAGGGGATACAGGCCCCCGCGGCTACGCAGGCGGCGTAGGCGCCGACGGTTACCTCGGTGCGGTCCAATTCGAACGCGGGGAGGGTCACGCGATGCACCGGTTTCTCGTCGGGGTCGCCGTCCTCTGTGCCCATGGGGAAGCTGCCTGCGGTTATGCGCACCATGAGGCCAGTGATAGCGTCCGTTGGGGAGCTTGGCGCAGCGTGCGCAGCTTGCGATGGTGCAGGGGGAGGCGTTGGGGACGCAGGAGGGGGGCGGCTCGGTGGAGTGGCGCACGCCAACAGGAAAACTAGGAGGGAGGCTGTACGACGGGAAACCATTGGGGGGAGGCTATTACCACATGGGCCCCCGCAGCACGTCCATGAAACCGAGCTCAGTTTGAATTGAAAACTGCAGGACCGTACCGCGACACGGGACAAAGTTTGGCGGCGTGCATGTCGCGGAGGCCGTGAGGCAGTCAGGAGAGGTCTGCGGCGAAGACCTCGTCGATGGAATTCGCGGTCACGGCACGCACCAACCAGCGCTCGAGCGTGGGGAGATCGCGGCAGGCGAGAACGCGCTCGCGCGTGCCTTCATCTACGGTCAGCGCACGCGCGCGGAAGACCGTGAGAACACCCTCCGCTCGCCCCTTCGCCTCCCCCTCCGTACGCCCCTCCGTACGCCCCTCCGTACGCCCCTCCGTACGCCCCTCTGCCTTCCAAATTTCTACGTATGTCACGAACACCTCCTCGGCCTTCGGCCCCAACTCCTTCAGAAGCTTGTTTCGGAGCGTCTCGGGAGCCGGAGCAGCAGCCACGTAAGAACAGTAGCGTAAAAGGATCTCCAACGCTTTCAGTCCCGTCGGATGCGCCAAAAGCTCGATAAATACCGATGCCCAAGCCTGCCAGTGATCAAGCAGCGTCCCCTCGCGCGCATCGCGCAGAAACCATAGCGCCAGACGCGCAAATGGCGTCATGGCCCGCCCCAGAAGCTCGCCGTCGCTCTTGAACGCAAGGTCGTCCAGCACGAAGCCAAAATCTGGCAAGTACGGCTCTACCACGCTCCGAAATGGCTCCTCGATGTCAAACAGATCGAGTAAACGCGTCGACGCTGTCCAGCCGTCCTTGCCGTGATGCAACACCACCGGCACGATGATGGGTAGATACTTCGCGTCCGGATTGTTCTTCAGGAAGTCTTCCCAGATGCGCACGTCGTAGCGGAGCAAGCGAAAGGGCATCCAGTGGTCTGGAGACGACTGGTGCTCAAAGAGCAGGTGGAGAAACGCGAACTTCGTCGGGTCGTCCAGGAAACGCGCTGAATAGAGGATGTCCGAACGGCGCTCCTTGAGGATCTCGTCGACGAAGCTTCCCGGTTCCACGCGAAGGGTGCTCCAGTCAAGCCGCTTCACAAGGGCCGGTGG
>CAITRH010000061.1 GCA_903894755.1 uncultured delta proteobacterium | reverse complement strand
GACTCTTAATCCGTCTCGGTAGACTCTTAATCCGTCTCGGTAGACTCTCGATCCGTCTCGGTAGACTCTTAATCCGTCTCGGTAGACTCTCGATCCGTCTCGGTAGACTCTTAATCCGTCTCGGTAGACTCTTGAAGAGTCACTGGAGACGGATGGAAGTTCGACAGCAACGAGTCGCGACCACGTAGGTAGGAGCGCGAAGTCGCGGGGGGGTGAGGTCCCCTCAGCGGAACTTGCTCTGCATCTGTCCGAGATACCGGTCCATCTCCGCCATATTCGCGAACACAGATAGGCTCGGAAGCGCCTTCACGATCTCAAACACCTTCTTGATCTGCGGCTGCATCCGAAGCATCGCAACGTGTCCCTCGCGCTCGCGCATCCTCTTGTGCGCCACCACGAGGACACGGATCCCTGCACTGCTCAGGAAATCGAGGCCAGCCAGGTCGAACACCAAGGTGTCGATCGGCTCCTCGAGGACCGCACCGAGCTCCTTTTCAAGCTGCGGAGAAGTCACCGAGTCGAGCCTCCCGGTAAGGGCCACGGTGGTCGCCCCGGCTTTCGGAGCGTTTCGAGTGATAGAAAAGGTGAGTGGCATAGGCGCAAGCCCCGTTACCATGCCGAGGGCCTTGCGCGAAGCGGACCGGCTGTCCTATGGCGTGCTCGTGGGTTTTCGAGCCGTTGCCGTCAGCGTTGCGCTCCTCGTGGGTTCGCCGACGCTTGCCGGGGCGGCGCCTGCAGATGCCTTGAATGCGCCCGCCGAGCGTCGAAGCGGAATTGTCCTCTCCCTCGCCGGCGTCGGCGGCTTCGGAAGTGGCAGCGGGTATCCCAACAGCGTCAGCAAGATCGATCGTCCCGAAGCGTACTCGTCGAGCGGATGGCTTCCAGGATACGGAATGAGCCTCTGCGTCATGGGCGCTCTGGCCGACGCCCTGAACTTTGGAGGCTGGTTTGCCACCACCACCTTCGAGAACGGTGCTTGGAAATCAACTGGACTAGGCGGCGGCCTTCGTCTCGAGCTCTTTCCTCTCTACCCGTTCGGCATCAAGGACCTCGGCGTCGCAGCAAGCTTTGGCGTTGGACAAACCACCGTGCGCGCCAATTCGGGGGTGCCCGATCCGGCCGAGGGGACCCAGTCAACTATTCGCTTCGGCGCTTTTTACGAGTGGTCGCTCCTGCGCTTCTTGGGAGGTCACGTCTCGGTAGGACCGCTGGTCGAGTACGAGACCATCTTCGCGCGGTCCATCACGCGTAACGCGCTGCTCGGTGGCGCCCGCGTCGTGTTCTATGGAGGTCCCTGAGCGCAGATCTGCCATGGCCCGTCGCAATCCGTACGCGAAGCCCGATGGGTTCACCCGCAATGCAAAAGAGCGGGGGTACCCGGCGCGAAGCGTCTTCAAGCTCGAAGAAATGGACCGACGCCTTCGACTCTTTCGCTCCGGCATGCGTGTCCTCGACCTCGGAGCTGCCCCGGGAAGTTGGAGCCTGTATGCCTCTCAGCGCATCGGTCCAAAGGGGCGTCTGCTCGCCGTCGACCTCGAGCCCCTTCGTGTGGCCCTTCCTGCCTATGCGACCTTCGTACAAGGAAACGCCTTGACCCTCGAAGATGGGAGCCTGAGCGCGGAGGGGCCGTACCAGGTGGTGTTGAGCGACATGGCGCCGCGCACCACGGGAAACCGTCTGGTCGACCAGGCTCGAAGCTTCGACCTTTTCCAGCGCGCCCTCGCCGTTGCCGCTACGCTCGCCGAGGTGGGGGGGACCTTCGTTGGGAAACTGTTTATGGGAGACGACTTCGAAACCGCGCGCACCGAGCTGCGACGCCACTTCGACGCGGACCGCGTCGTTCGCCCCGAAAGCACCCGCAGCACCAGCTTCGAGGTGTTCCTCGTGGGGCTAGGAAAGCGCCCTTCATGACGGCGCAGGCGTCCATCGGCTCCACCCGTTTCGTCATCGAGCGCGAGGTCGGACGTGGAGGCGTGGGCATCGTCTATCGCGCCCTGGACCAGCTCACTGGACTTCCCGTCGCTCTCAAAGTGATCGCACTTCCCGGCATCGACGCGGGCGAAGAGGCGCGTTTCGCACGAGAGGGACGGGTCCTGGCGGGCCTCAATCACCCTGGCATCGTGCGGGTCATCGCCTTCGGCCAGCTCGACGACGGCCTTCCCTACATCGCCATGGAGTGGCTCGAAGGAGAAGACGTCGCCCAACGTCAGCGCCGTGCTCCCCTTCCCCTGATCGCCTCACTCCATGTGGCCGCCTGTGTTGCCGAAGCTCTCGCTGCCGCCCATGCCGCTGGGATCATCCATCGCGACGTCAAACCCTCGAACATCATCCTGGCGGGGAGCGGCCCGATGATGATGGCGCCCTACCAGGTCAAACTGGTCGACTTCGGGGTGGCTTCCGCCGAGGACGTCAAGCTCACACGTACCGGTGCGATCGTCGGAACTCCCGCGTACATGGCCCCTGAGCAGGCACGGGGGGAGACGGAAATCGACTACCGCGCCGACCTCTACGCCTTGGGAGCCACACTCTTTGAAATGATCACGGGGCGTCCACCCCACATCGGGCCGACGGCCGTGGCGATCCTGGCGCGTCTGGTCACCACCCCTCCTCCACGCCTCTCCGACATCTTTGCCGACACGCCGCAGGGACTCGACGAACTGATGGCGCGTCTGCTCGCCACCAATCCCGCGGACCGTCCCACGAGCGCCGCCGATGTGGCCGCCGAGCTTCGAGGGCTCCTCGATGTCGTGGCCGAGGGGACGGGACAAAGGACCAAGCCCTCCCCGTCGCCCCTGCTTTCGATGGCACCGCCCGCCCAAACAACTCTAGGTAAGGGCGGCACCCGTTTGGTCACCACGATCGTAGCGACGCACGTGCCAAAAGGGGCGCCCAGGACCCGACTACTCACCTACCTTCGGGCGCGCGGGGCGGACGCGACCGAGCTTGGTGGCGACGCGGTGGTGGCGCATCTCGGTGCCACTCGCGCCATTGGGGACGAAGCCACGCGCGCTCTTTCCCTCGGACTGCGCATCGCCAAGCTCAATGCGGCCGTAGGAGTCGCCACTGGACGTTGCCGTGTCGAACGAACCCGTCCCCAAGGCGAAGTAGTCGACCGTGCTGCCGCACTCGCCCGCGATGCCCGTCGAAGTCAGGTGCTCGCGGATCCCGCTACCAGCGAACTAGTGCGTGGGGAGTACCTCCTGCAGGCGCGCTCCGATGGCTCGTGTGTGGTGGGGACGCCGCTTGCGGGCAAACGCGAGACGACTGGGGCGCCTTTCGTGGGACGAGAGGCGGAGCTTGCACTCCTCATGCAGGCCTTTGAACGTTCGGTCGACGACAAGACTCCCGTCGTGGCGACGATCTCTGGGCCGCCTGGCATTGGCAAGACCCGTCTTCGCGAGGAGGGCCTGCGTCTCATCGTGGTGTCATCCTCGGCTCCACGCATTGCCTTCGCGAGGGGCGAGCCTTTCGCCCGAAGCCATGCTCTCGGTGTGGTAGCCGAGCTCACACGAGGGCTTGCCGGTGCCGCCAAAGGCGTGAGCCTATCGGACGCTCTCGACGCAACCGATGGACTGCTGGCTGTGAGCGAGGTCGTCTGTTCCGATGCGGCGCGCGATCTGATTGCCAGGCTGCTTGCCAACGTCCCCCTGCCGAGTCTGGACGCGGAACGTGGCGCGCGCGATGCGCTCTGGCTGGCCCTCACGGACATCGCCGTGGGGCTCGCGTCACGCACTCCGTTGGTCCTCGAGCTCGAAGACGCACAGTGGGCCGATGCCGAGAGTCTTGCGTGGCTAGAGCATCTGCTCGCGCGGGCGGGGGGACGTCCGCTCTTGGTCGTAGCGACCGCGCGTCCTTCGCTCTGGCGCGAGGATCCCAAGCGCTTCGAGGCGCGCGACCATGTTCGTATCGAGCTTCGTCCACTCTCGCGACGCGCCGTGCGAGCCATTGCGACGGCGCTTCTGGGCAGTCGTGGGCGAGGCGACGCGGGGGCTACTCTGGCCGAGTCCATTGCGACGCAGGCGGCAGGTTCCCCTCTGTTTGCCGAGGAGCTGGCTCGACTTGCTGCGCAAGGGCGGGACGCGACGAGCGCCCCTACGATCGAGGCTGCCATGCAGGTGCACCTCGATTCCCTCGATGACCGCGGGCGCGAGGCGACGGTGAGTCTTGCGGTCTTTGGGCCGATCGGGTGGGACACGGGTCTAGCCGCGTTGGGGGTCGATCGAGCGGCCGATGCGCTTGAAGGTCTGGCGGCCGCCGAGGTGTTGGTCGAGCAGCCGATCTCACGTTTCCTGGGAGCGCGCGAGTGGGCGTTCAAGCACGTCATCATGCGTGAGGTGGCGTACGCGTCACTGGGAGACGAGGCGTTGCAGCGACTGCACGCTCGGGCGGGCCATTGGCTGGCGGGCTTTGGCGAAGACGATGCGACTGTGGCGCGTCATCTCGAACTTGGCGGCGAGAGCGTGGCGTCTGCAGGGTTTCTCGAAAAGGCTGCCCGTCGCGCCCTTGCCGCCAACGCCCTTTCCGACGCGGTGTCTCTTGCCGAGCGCGCCATGGCCTTTGCCGACGACAAGCCCACGCAGTTTGCACGCGCGCAGCTACTCGACGAGGCCTGGAGCCGTCTCGATGCCCGTGCTGGGGAGCGCGAAACCGCTCTTCGAGCGATGCAAGACGCTGTGTACGACGCTCCAAGTGGGGTGCGCGCTCGTGGGGCGCAGGTGCGGTACGAAGACGTGTGTGGGGGCAACGAAGAGACCAGCACGCGGCTCGAAGAAGTGCGTCGCGAGGCCCAAGCCGCGGGGATTGCAGACGAAGAAGCGCGCTGTGCGGCGTCCCTGGCGGCTCGGTATGCGTTTGCGGGCGAGCTCGATGCGGCCGCGCGGGTGGCCGACGATCTCCTCGAACTTGCGGGACGCCACGCGATTGCGGCGGCGGCGGTGGATGCGTGGCAGACGCGTGCGGTGGTGCGTCAGGCGCGAGGCGAAGTGGGGGCGGCTCTCGAGGCACGTCAAGCTGCGGCCCGGGCGGCTCGTTTGGCGGGGCTGAAAACGCGCGAGGCCACGCTCACCATGAACGTTGGCTTTGCGCTCACGACGGTGGGAGCCAAAGCGGAGGCGCGAGCGGCCATCGAAAGTGGCATCGCCCTGGCGGAGGCCATTGGGTCGCCTGGCACGGAGCGTCACGGCAAGATGGTGCTCCTCTGTTGGGCGTCCACTTTTGGCTCGGACCCTTCGGCCGACGCGCGTCTCACGGAGCCTCGGGGGCTTGCCGATGCGGCGCTATCTGGAAGCTGGGTGCCTCACGACCGTGCGACGCTCGGAGTGCTTTTCTATCGCGGCGCGGAGCTATTGCGAATCCCGACGCAGGAGGCTGCAAAGCAAGCCAAGACGCTTCTTCGGATAGCGGCCCAGGGGTATCGGGCCACGAAGATGCTCGACGTGCTTCCCGTGGCGTTGGGTCTATGGGCGGAAGCGGAACGTCGTTCGGGCCAGCCTCTGAGCGCTCGGGAGCTTGCCGAAGAGGCCGCGGAGCTCCTTCAACACGGCTCGCCGAGTCTATTGAACGAGGCGCCGGTGTTCTTGGCGTTGCACGACGCTTGCCTCGATCTGGGGGATCACGACGGTGCACGTCAGGCCATCGAGAGCAGCCTGCCACGGCTGGTGACACGGGTAGCGGGCCTTGTCAACACCCCCTATGTTCGAGGGTTTCTCGACGACATTTCGGCCAATGCGGGGCTTCTTACGGCTGCCGAGGCTTACGGGCTGGTCCCTCCCGAACTTCAATCCGCACGGGGCGGTCCAAATCCCAGATCTAAACCAAACCCATCTTGAAAACCGCAGGTCCGATCCACCGCTTCCGCGCCCCAATTTCGCGCAGACCTCACCCCCAACCCCCTCTCCCTCGACATCCTCCTTGCCCATGCGGGCAAGGACGATCGTC
>CAITRH010000060.1 GCA_903894755.1 uncultured delta proteobacterium | reverse complement strand
CGATCTCTCGGGGGGGCTCGCGGCGCGGGGACACGACGTGTTGGTCGCGTAGCCGGGGCTCGTGGGACGGGAGAGCGAGCGGTTCGCAGCGGCGTTTCGACGGGTGGCGACGGTCGACGAAGCGGGAGAGCTCTGGCAGCGGTCCGATGCGATCTACGCGCACAAGGTCAGAGAGCTTCCCAGTGCCGTTGGCAAGGCGCTGGTGGTTGCGGTGCATGATCACGACGAGACGTGTGTACGGTCGCATCGGTACTTACCGGTGTCGAGGGAGCCTTGTGCCCGTCCGCCTGGTCTTGGATGCGTATTGCATGGTTGTGTGGTGGTACGCGATCGAGGGGCAGGTCTTGGGGTAGCGCTTTGGGATCCGTTTGGACTTGGCTGTCGGACGCGGCAACTGGCGGAGCGGTCCCCCTTGGTGGTGGCGAGCGCGTACATGAGGCGGAGTCTTCTGGATGCTGGGGTGGGTCCAGATCGGGTGGTTGTGGTGCATCCGGTACCTCCTGACGAAGGGGACTGGGGCGTCGAGGCTCCGAGCGAGCCTGTGCTGGCGTTTGTGGGACAGGTGATCACGGGCAAGGGGCTTGATCTGTTGCTGCGGGCGTTGGTGCTTGTGCCTCGGGCGCGTCTGCGGGTGGCTGGCGACGGGGCGCAGCGGGGATCCAATGAGGGGCTGGCTCGGCGATTGGGGCTCGAGGGACGGGTGGAGTTTTTGGGGGCCGTGTCACCTGAGGCAACGCGGCAGGTTTACGATCGGGCGCGGGTGGTGGTGGTCCCGTCGCGTTGGCCCGAGCCGTTTGGGATGGTGGGAATCGAGGCGATGCGTCGCGGGAGGGTTGTGGTCGCGGCGCGTCACGGGGGGATTCCGGAATGGCTTCACGAGGGGGCGGCGGGGTTTGGGTTTTGTCCTGGGGACATTGGGGATCTTGCGAGAGTGCTCGAGGAAGCGCTGGAGGGGAGGGATTATGGGGAGCGTGCGGAGCGTGGGCGGGCGTACGCTCGGGAGACGTTGTCGTTTCGAGCGATGATCGAACGTGTCGAGCGGGTGCTTGGTGTGGAGGGCGCCTAGACCGCGCCTTGTGAGACGAAAGGCCGAGCCGTCGCCTTAGGCGTGGGGATGAACGTTCTCTTTGACCCAGCCAATGATGCTGCCGAGGGACGTTCCTGGGGTGAACACTCCTTTGACTCCGGCTTCACGGAGTCCGTCGAAGTCCCCCTCTGGGATAATGCCTCCGCCGAAGACGACGATATCGTTGAGGCCTTTGTCCCGAAGCGCGTGGACCACCGCTGGAAAGAGAGTGTTGTGGGCGCCACTCATAATGGAGAGCCCGACCGCGTCGACGTCCTCTTGGAGCGCGGCGTTGGCGATCATTTCTGGGGTCTGATGAAGGCCAGTGTAGATGACCTCGAAGCCCGCGTCGCGCAGTGCGCGCGCGACGACTTTGGCCCCGCGGTCGTGGCCGTCGAGGCCGGGTTTTGCGACAAGAATGCGAATCTTCTGCTCAGCAGCTTGTGTCGTCATGGGTGTTCTGCCTCATCGCTTTAGGTGCGGCGCGGTCCATCGGGACCACGCGGAACTCGTTGCCTCCATGGAGGGCTACTCCTCGTCATCCCCAATCTCGTCGTCGTCGTCGTCGTCGTCGTCGGGGAGCTCATCGAGGGACGATGGCGGCGGGGGCGGAAGCGGTTTACCTTCCTTTTCGGCCTGTTGACGCGCCTTTTCCAAGGCGGCTTTCATGGCCGACACCCGCTGCATCACCGCAGGTTTGGGCGCGATGACCAGAGACATGGCGCGCGCTTCCATCATGGCTCTAGTTTCGACATTGGCGATGTCTTCGAGGGCGGGAATGATGACGTCGAGTTGCTCTTGGGCCTTCTCGGGATGCGTGATCTCACGTCCTCGGAAGCGCACGGTGAACTTCACCTTGTGCCCCGATTCGAGAAACTTCCGGGCGGCCTTGATCTTGAAGTTGATGTCGTGATCGTCGGTCTTGGGACGAAGCTTGATCTCCTTTACCTCGACGACGGACTGTTTGCGTTTGGCCTCGGCGGCTTTCTTCTTCTCATCGTATTTGTACCTGCCGAAATCGAGGATCTTGCAGACCGGAGGTTCGGCCTTCGGGTTGACCTCGACCAAGTCGAGCCCGAGCTCCTGCGCCTTTCTGAGCGCCTCGTGTGTGGCGAGGACTCCCAGCATCTCCCCCTCGGCGCCGATGACTCGAACCTCGGGGACTCGGATGCGTTGATTGACTCGAATTTGGTAACCGCGCTGCTGAGGCTGCCGCGGATCGAAGCGAGGGCGACCCATTGCCATGTGGAAACCCGTAACCTCCTTGCAAACCGCGCCTTCTCCCCGATGCGAGGAGCGGCAACGGACACCGCATAGTCGTCAGGATCCGGAGTGCACGTCAATGGACACCGCGTCGTAAGCGCCCGTCGAGCGTCTTTTTCAGTTCGGGGCGAGCTCCTGGTCGCGCCACAGAAGACGTCCGTAGCGGGACGCGAACGGCTCGCCAAACACGCGACGTAGGTGCCGAAGCGCCGGTCCGTGCGTCCGAACCGCGTCGGCCATGGTCTTTGCGCTGGCAAGGTTTTCCGCGCCGTCAAGCGAGGACACAGCACCGTCGAGAGCCTCGAGATAGACCTCGAAGTACTTCGCAAGAAGCTTCGCCACCGCCGTGCCGCGTCCCCGACCTGCCTTCAAACGTGCGCCCGCTCCGAGCGACGACGACGCGATCCAGTCGGGGACGGCAAGACGCTCCACTTGAATCGGCGCCGCCGCTAGCACCACCTCGAGCGGGGTCGCGAAGCGAGAAACCATGGTTGATCGCGCCGCCCCGCACACGTCGACATAGGCCCGCGTCGCTCCAAACGGCGGGACCATCAGGTCTCCCACCAAAAGCGGCGCATCGAGCTCGGGGCGCGGATGCACCACAAACGCGATTCCGACCATCCATGGCGCGACCCGCACGTGGCTAACCACCGCCCTCGCGATCCGATCGCTCTGCATCGCAAACGATGCGATCGCGCCGAGGGTCCCCGCGACCTGCCGGTACATCAAGTCGAACGGCTGCGGCTCTGTGCGCCCGCCATGGCGACGTAAGCTCGCCTCGAGCTCGCAAACCAAATCGTGAAAGTCGAGACCCGCCAGGAGCCCCGGCAAAGCGGTCGAAATGTGCATCATGTCCCTCCAGGAGGCGCATCTACAGAAAACCTCGCCGGGGTTCAATCCGAACGTGAAGAACTCGAGGTGACTGGTTGGTTACTTTCCCAAGCCTCAGGAGAGGCGTACCGTCGACGACGATGCACCACAGTGTCCCGCCTATGTCCCGCGGCGCGGTCCGCCAAGGCGGAAAAGAAGAGCTCCGCGCGTCCGTTCTCAAAACCTACCTCCTTCGCCTCCGCGCCGAAAAAGGAGACCACGCCGTACGCGATCTCCTTTCGGCCGCAGGCATCGACCCCGGCGCCATCGAGACAGAAACCGAATGGCTAAGCACTGCGGCCGCCAAACGAGCGCTTCGCGCCATCGCGCAGCTCCTCGGCCCCGAAGCGCTCCGCAAACGCGGCGATTGGGTCACCCACCCCGAAGCGCTCGGAACCCTGGTCCGCATGCTTCGCGCTTCCGAGGTTCCCATCGACGCCTACCGCTACTTCGCCACCCACGCCAAAGAGATCACTCGCGTCGGTACCTGGGATGTCGAAGAGGTCAAAGACACGAAAAAAGTCAAAGCGCAAGTCCCTCCTAATGCAGTCCGACTGACCTACCGCGCCCGTGACGACTCGGACGACGTCGCGGATCCGTCCGACCGCGACGGTGAGGAGCTCCTTTGTGCGGCACGCGAGGGGGAGCTCGCATCGTTTCCGCGCATCTGGGGGCTCGCCGACGCCCGCGTGACAAGCGAAAAGTGCGTGGCCAAGGGGGACGACGCCTGCGTCTACCTCGTCGAGTGGCAAGGCGCGCGACCCAAGCGGACCCTTTTTGCTGGCGCCGCTGTCTCCGGCGTGGTGTGCGGCGGCGCGGTCACAGCCGCTGGCAATTGGGGCGCGGGACTTGTTGCCACGTTGCTCGGTGCGGGCCTCGGAGGCGCCGCAGGGTTGCTCTGGGACCGTCAACTCGCCGACAAAGCGTCGCGCGTTTTCGAGCGAAACCGCATCGCGGCGCTAGAGCGCGGACTGGAGCTGAAAGGCGAAGGGAGTGCGACTCCAGGCGAGCTCTCGGGCAACGTGCTCGGAGGCAAGTACCGCATTGGACGCAAGATCGGATCGGGCGGCATCGGCGTCGTGTACGCCGCCGAGCACACGACGTTGGGACACGAGGTCGCCATCAAGGTGCTTCGTGGTGCGGCCGCTCGCGATGGAGGCGAGATCGCACGACTGCGTCGCGAAGCCTACATTCAGGTCCATGTCGACCACCCCAACGTCGCCCGCGTGCTCGACCTCGACCAGATGCCCGACGGCTCGATTTACGTCGTGATGGAAAGGCTGTTGGGACGTTCGCTGGCAGACAAGCTTGCCCGCGATGGCGTCGTCGCTCCCGGGTTTGCAATCCCGGTGTTCATCGGCGTGTGCCGCGCCCTGACGGCGGCACATCGGCAGGGGGTGGTCCATCGCGACCTGAAGCCGGGCAACATTTTTCTGTGCGACGACGGCAACTCGAAGGTGCTCGACTTCGGGATGGGAAAGCTGTCGACGGCCGAATCCCTCACGCAGGCTGGCTACACGTTGGGGACTCCCGAGTACATGGCCCCCGAGCAGTGCATCGGAGCTCCCGTAGAGCCGCGTACGGACATCTACGCGCTCGGGGTGCTGATGTACGAAGCGCTCACCGGCGACCTTCCCATCGTCGCGCAGAACCGTCGCGATCTACTCGATCTGCACCAGAGGCAGATCCCGATCCCGATGCGTGCCAAACGTCCTGACCTTCCTATCCCCGAGGCGCTCGACGCAGCGGTGATGAAGTGTTTAAAAAAGAGGTTGAACGAACGTCCCAGGAGCGCCACCGAGCTTGAACAGCTCTTGATGGAAATCCCTCTTGCCGGGCTGCTCTTGGAGTATCCCGCGGGCGTCGGACGTCGTCCCGCGGCCCAGCAGCGCCGGGTCCACCTGACCGACCCAGAAGCCCACACGGTCCCCGGGATGGCGAGTGCGCCGCCACCACCACCACCACGGCGGTAGATGTCGAGCGGGCTCTTTCCCCTATGCTGGCCAGAGAAAACAGCTCTCGGGGGACGGGACCTTGCGGTCCGGGATCGCTTTGATCGAGACGAGCTGATCGACGAGTGTCTTCCATCGTTCGAGCCTCATCGCGCCCAGGCCACGCGCCTTCGTGTCGTTGCTCTCGATGAGCGGACGCTGCACCTCGGCAATCTCGGCGAAGGTTGTCCTATCCATCGCTCGGTTTTGCGCCGCCATCACTTCGTTCGCTCGGTCAGGGCTCACGAGGTAGGCCTTCCACCCTTCGGTGACCGCACGGACAAAGGCGCGCACGCGATCGGGCCGGGTTTTGAGGAGCTCGCCCCGGCAGACAAATACGTTTGCGTACGGGTCGAAGCCGATGGAGGGGACCGAGAAGACCTCGAGGCGGTGAAGCCCTCGGGAGGCGTGGACCATGATCCCCTGCGGCGAGGTCTGGTAGGTCGCGTATATGGCAACGAGGTCGACTCCTCGGACGCGCGCGACCGCGACCTCTTCGCCCGCCGCGACGCCGAAGTCGGCTTGCTCCGAGGCGACGATCTGCACGACCGGTGATCTTGCGCCGCCGCCGACGAGCTCGACGTCGAACCCCTCGTTCGAGAAGGCGCCGGACGCGCGCGCCTCGTAAAGCCCTCCGAACTCGGGCTCCGGGACCCAATTGATCTGCACTTTCACGGTCTTTGACGCAGTCTGCGCCTTGCGACAGGGTGCAGTTCCGCTGCGTGATCGAAATGAAGCGGGAAATATGGCGACTTCGTGACCTCCCGGAAGCGCGTCGCTCGAAAACGCGTCGATTAAACTTTCGGCGACGCCGATGGCGAGATCGAGGATCGGAACCTACCTTGATAATGAAACCCACCCCGATGTCGCCGCACAACTCGCTCCCCTCAAACGCCGCGGTCAAGAGCACGACGACCGATCAGATCAAGGGCGAGGTTGAGACTCTTGCCTGGGTGATTGCCGCGAGCACGCTGGACCTTCGCAGCTTCGAGAAGCAGCTCTTGTCTCGGCACCAAGTACCGGGAGTGTCCAAGGACTTCCGCCGCGAGCTACTAGGGCCGGCAGAGGGGGCTTGAAACCACGTCCAGATCGAGACCCGCCATTTCTGCCAGACGAGGCTTTGGCCGAGGAGCCCGCGCAGGGTGCTCCAAGTCCGTGAGCAGGCACCGCAGGCCAAAACGGAGTATGGCGGGAATGGCGGGTCCTTGCACTCCACATCGCCGTTGCGGCAAGTTGCCACCAGGACACAAGACGTCTCTCCAGCACTCGGTGCCTGCTTGGCAGTCCACCACGACTTTCTTGGAGGCTCCATTTTCCGTGGTGACCAAACAGCGCTCGAACGAGCTCGTAGACAGGCAACGTCCCTGGGTGGGAACCGTGCCGCAGGGGTTCGTACTCCCCCCGTCTCCTCCGTCTCCACCGGGGCTATTGCTCGAGGTGCTTGAGCATGCGGCCATGGTGAGAAGCGTTAGACAGCCCGTTAGCAGATGTGAGCGCATTCCAGGTCTTCCTTTCGGTCAACAGCGAAGATCGGGCAGGGACGAAAACCCCGGCGCAAGCATCGCACACCAGCGCAGCGGGTCCCGTATGGTCTGCTGTTTCATCCATGCCGTGGCCGCCGCAACCATCGTCCTACCTTCGTCTCCACCCATACATGCGCCGCGCTGATGCTGCGCAACGCAAGCCCAGAGAGCCATGTCCGCAGCTCGAAAGCCCCCTTCTGCGTCGCGAAGACGCTCAACGGCCACCCCGGCTTGCCCGCACTGCCATGCACATGCGCCCAACACAAGATCCGCAAGCGCCTTCCCCCATGCCATCCGTGTGCTAAGGATCCGTCGCGCATGCCTCTCCGCCTCACGAACTAGCCCACGTCGACGAGGCTCCGCAGCCCCCTCCGCTGCCGCTAGCGCAGCCCTGGCCCGCAAATGATACGCCTCAATATGGACATTTTGAACCCGAAGAAGCTGCGACGACGCTAGCGCGTTCCAGTGCGACGACGCGTACGCATAGGTGTCGTCCGCCTCGCCCGCATAAAGACCAATCTGTATCCTTGCAGTATACTCGAACCAGTGCTGCACATGAAACCCGCTGCGCGACCAACGCTCCGCGGCCTCCCGAGCTACCTCCCGCGCCTTGTTCACGTTGCCGTCCACCAGCCACGCCATGTTCAGATGCGTTAGACGTAGGTTGGTCGCGCAATACAGATCCCCGCGATCAAGCGCTTCGGCCAACAGCGCTGGAACCAGTACCGCTATCTCCGCTATCCTCCCAAGAAAGGTAAGAGACAACAGACGAAACAGACGCATTGTATCGAGCTCGTAAATCACCCCGCGGCATCGATCCCGGAACGCCACTTCCGCTCTCTCGAGCTCGTCAAGCGCTTTGGCCCACTGCCCCCGATGGTACAGCGCAACCCCCCTCGAGCCGTACAACCATGCCATAGGTCGGGGATCGTCAAGACTGCTCGCAAGGGTTTCTGTCGCTGCCAACAGATGGTCCGCCCTCACCTCGGTCCGCCCCCCTGACAGGGACACATTCATCCCTTCCGATGCAAGAGCGCATACCAGCCGTATCGGCTCCCCCGCAGCAAGCGACATCAACAAGAGGCGCCCATTGAAATCTGCCCCCCGAATGTGATCCACCATGTTGAGCACACTCGCAACGGACCAACACGTGTCGATCCTAGCCAGTACCTCCGGCGCGATCTGGCCCTCATGACGCAGCCGAAATGAGACCCCACGAAGCCGAATCAAGATGCGGCAAAAGACAAGCGAAAGTAGCGCTCGAAATGGAGTCTTGGGGTACGAAAGCCCCGCCGCCGCCAGGACCTCACGGATCACCCCAAGTCCACGGTCAATGTACCCGCTTCGCAGTAACTGCTCGGCAGCACGCCGTCGAAGCTCCAGCGCCTCTACAGGAGGAGCCCCGCGAATGGCTAGGAGATACGTCTCCGCAGCCTCTGCCCCTAACCCCGCGTTTGCCAATGCATCGCCCAGCTTTGCTCGCACCGCGTCAGGGGCTCCAAGATCGAGTGCCCGACGGTACAACCCCGCCGCATGCCCAAACGCTAACGCACGTTCCGCGGCCTCCGCCGCTTGAAGCGCATAAGTCACCGCACGCTCCGCGTCGCCTGCCTCCCTCCAGTGTAGTGCCAGATCCTCTGCATCTGGATTGAGCGTCGCCTCAAGTGCAAGTGCAAGATCGCGATGTACCTCTCGCACCGCATCGGGCCCTAGCGACGCAACCATCGCCTCCCGAACCCGGTCATGGTAGGGGAGAACCGAATCAACTCCGCGAGCCCCCGTGCTCTGCGCGAGATTCTGGACCCGTAGCAGAGCAAGTGCACTGCTGAATTCACCGGGGTCGAGCGACGCCGCCCGTGCTACCACATCTTGTGAAATAGGATTGCCCGCCACTGCCACGAATTGAAGAAGCCGCCGTGCAGGCGCTGGAAGCTCCGCTACGCGCTCCATCAGCACAGCATCGAGCTGCAATACTCCAAGACGCCGTCCATGCACCGACGCGTGCCTCGCTAGCTCCTGAAGAAACATTGGATGTCCCGCAGCTTCCGCTATAATCGCTGCCGCATCGGTCGGATCATCCCTGCCCAAGAGCGCCCCCACCAGCTCCTCCGCATCGGACTGGCCAAGTGACCCAAGACGAACCCGACGTACCTCGTTGCGTAGCAGATCCACAGGATTGGCCCCTCCCGTGCGCAACGTGGCCAACACCAATACCGGTGGAGCCTCGGGAGGACGTAGCACTTCGCTGAGCAATGCCATGCTGTCTGCGTCGGCCCACTGGAGATCATCGATGGAAAGTACAATGACCCATCGGTCCGTGAGCCGAGCCACAAGCTCGCGCACCGCAGCAAAAAGCCTCGTTCGCAAGGTCTGTGGATCCACCCGAGCCCGAGTCCGTGGAGCTCGCGCCACTGCCTTGACCCGTCGCAATACTGGAAACACATCGCCAAGCAGGGACGCTTCCCGTGGCAGAAGAGCCGCTGACTGCTCGTCGGATAGGTTCATCATGTGACGGCTCAACGCGTCGATCACCCCGTCGATCGCCTTGTACGGAACCGCCTCGCGCTCGTAACAGCGACCTGACAACACCAACGTGTGTGGATCCCTAAGCCCCTCGCAAAACCGCCGCACCAGCGCACTCTTGCCAACCCCAGACGCTCCCTCGACCACAGCGATCGTGGCTGTCCCTCGACGCGCGGTTTCATAGGCCTCGGTAAGCACGAGGAGCTCGGCCCCACGCCCCACAAAGAGTGATGCTGCACCGCCCAATGACCACTGCGCACGCGATGGCTCTGCATGCCGCTTCACCCCAAGCCGACGCAGGATCTCTAGTCCTACGGGACGCGCTTTTGGCTCATAACGCAGCAAATCGGTGCAGAGTGCGTCGAGATCCGGCGGTGTCGTCAGCACCAACCTGGCAGGAGCCAGCGGCTCGATGCGCTGCTTGAGCGAAATGATCTCGTAGAGCGTGCCGGCAAAAGGCGGCGAACCGGTCAGCATCTCGTAAAGGATAACCCCAACACTGTACCAGTCCGCCTCGGGGCCCACACGACGTGACCCCGCCTGCTCGGGCGCCATGTACGTTGCAGTCCCCACCACCTCTTGGGACATCTGCTCGTTGGCCGCGGGCTCGACATCCTTGACAAGTCCGAGGTCAAGCAACACCACCCGTCCCTCAGAAGTCACCAGGACATTGGACGGCTTGACATCCCGATGAACCTTTCCAGCCTCATGGAGCGCCATGAGACCGTCGACTAGCTGCACTAGGCTCGCTCGAAGCCGCCCCTCATCGAGCTGCCCATGTGGACGTTTGGAGGCCGGGGGTGGGATCGTTTGCGCGAAGGACTCCGTGTGCACCCATGTGGCGTCGGAGATCGGTCCATGGGCCAGTGAGCCAGGACGGACATATTCGGCGAAGTTGCAGCCGCTGACGAGCTCCATGGTGAAAAACCAGGTGCCGCCGTGTTCGAACAGCTCGCCGAGGCGTACTAGATTGTCGTGCTGGAGGTCCTGAAGGGCGCGGAACTCGTTTTTCAGCCGCAGCACCGCGTCGCCCGTAAGCGTTCGGACAGTCTTGAGAGCGACCCGGTGGCCCTTCTCGCGGTCCACCGCCTCGTAGACCACCCCCATGCCCCCTTCGCCAAGCATCCGCACTAGCTCGAACCGGTCGGTCCCTTCGAACACGAGCGATTGAACCAACACTACGGACATCGGCCACTGATGCCATAGAAGGAGTCAAAGCGCAACCGCGACCTCCCACGGGGAACGCAACCCTTGCGCGATGGACTTGCCGCGCAAGGGCCTCTATCGCAGATCAGCCGATCACTTTGAGGGTCACCCGACGCTGTCGCGCCACAATCTCCTCTTTGGACTCCTCACTCATCATCTCGTCAGGCTCGATCTTGAAAATAGTCTGTCCCTTGACCACAATCTTGCCATCCTGGTCCTTCAACAGATGCTTGACCACCCTGCCCGAAAAGGTTGCAGTCACTTTGTTGAACATCTTCATTACCTCGATGATGAAAAGGGGCTGCCCAGGAGCAAACCGATCCCCCTCGCCTATCAGCGGCGCAAGATGAGGAGCCTCTCGAGAAAAGAAGTGTCCTCCCATCGGCGTCACAATCTCATCGGAGCTCGCCTTCGGTGGCGGTGACAAGATCTTGATCAACTCGATGCGCCTGGACGTGTCCATGTACTTGGCTGGAAACACTGGCTCCAACTTGTCGTCAACCACGATGTCCAAGAACCCCGCCTGATGCGCTAGCCTCGGGATCATCAGCAGCAGATCTGCCCCAACCTGGAACCCATTGTGCGCCGCTACACACGCCGCCCACAACCCTTGGTCGCCCTTAGAAATGGACGGGTTGTCGTGGGCCAAAAAGAGCTTGCTGGTCTCCTCCCAATTGTACGAAATGCCCGAGCGCTGCTTGATCTCCGCGTAAAACTCTACAGCACTATCGAGAATCCGCTCGTCGTGATCCCAGATCATCTCGCTCGCAGGACGTCCCGGGCGCGACTCTAGGTTCAAGTAGTGGTAAAGACGCTGCAAGAACACCACAGGGTTCTCGCAGAGCACCACCTGATCGCCCTCCACTTTCCACAGTCTCCCGTGGCCAAGCCCTAAGAACCCCGCCAGTACGTGTGGATTGGCAAACAGCTTCTCAATCGGCCTCAGCAGCAACGTCTCCTTGCGCCGCAAAACCTCTTTGCCAGGTCCCCACGGTATCCGTGCCATCGCCTCGTTCCACGCCACCTGAAGATCGACGTCCCGCACTATCGCTTCAAGGGACCCTACCGCCGCTAGCCATGGAAGCATAAACTGCGTGGACGGCTTGAGCATCGGATCCTTGCCTAGAATCCAACTGATCAACCCGTAATGCACCAGAATGTTGGTCTGCAGATCGCTGCCCCGAAGCTCGGTCCGCCGCAGGATCTCGTTCAGACGCTCTAGATTGTCCCGCCGACCGCTCCCATGCGTGATCACCAGCGCTATGTTCGAGTCGTACGCCCCCGCAAGATTGTAGAATATGAATTGCCCTGTGTCTGGATTGCGTGTCCCGATCCCTTGATCGTCCCGGATCTCTTCGGCAAGCGGATCCGACCAACTATAGATAATCCCTCCCGCGTGGGGCTGAAGACTCCGGTTGGTTGCGTTGATACGTACCTCACCCCCCGCTACATAACGAAGTACACGCTCGGGTCTTGGAAGCCTCCGGCCGTGCAGCGACAACAATGCCATCGCTTCCACGAGACTGTCGACATAGAAAAACTCGTTCTTGTCGTGCGGATTGGTGAACTTGAGCTGGTAGGCCATCTCGGTCACGCGATGCTCGACCTGTATGCGTGTGTTCATCTCCATGAAGTAATGGTGACGACCATCCACAATCGACTCGAACGTGGAGACGCTGTTAAGTTTGACAGCTTCCCCAAACCGCTCCGCCTCGGACTCCATCTCCGCCAACACGTTCTTGTCAGCCTCCAGTACCTGCGCTCTCTTCGGGCTGATGTGACGGCACTCCTCGATCTCTTTCTCGAGAAGCTCCTTGGTCAGCGAGATCTCAAGGAGCTTCTGCTCGTGCATCTGCACCGAGCAATCTCGTCCCCCTAGCGACAAACACCAGCTCCCGTTGCCGATAAGCTGAATCTCGTTGTGACGGGTGTTCTCGATGTTGAGCTCGATCAGGAAATTCCTGTTGGAACCCGGTGCTACCACCTTCGACTCGGCTAACACCTCCATCACCGCCGCCGCACATTGCTCCGGCTTCGTCACGATGCGTTGGCCTTTGCCCCCTCCGCCACCAATGTACTTGAATCGAATACGTCGGTCTGGATGCTTGATCCAGATCTCGCGGCAGCGAACCTCCGCCTCGGACTGCAGATCCCCAATGGTCACGAGCTCGACATGCCTGGCATAACCCGCCTGAAGCACCGTCTCGGCATTGTCGGCCAGGGTCTTGTTGCCGTCGTATTCGAAGTAAATCGCGTGCTGACGCGCCACACCTTCCAGACCTGCTTGATCCTGGACCTTCGTGAGAAGTGCAAGAGCCGTCACATTGTCGACACCAGGAGTCACCGAAACCTTGAGCGACCGCGCAAGCTTCTTGGCCTCGTCCTTCGCCCCTGCCCCTTTTGCAACCTGCGACGACGGTCCCATGAACAGGATCCCAGCTTGCTCCACAGCCTCGATGAACTCGGCGTCCTCCGCCATGAAACCGTAGCCCGCAAAGATGTGCGAGTAGCCGTTCTTCTTGGCGATCTCTAGGATCTCCTTGATGCGTGCCGCCTTCTCCTCTTGCCCTGACCCCATGTAGTCGGGGACACGATGGACATTCTTCGCAAACTTGAAGTCCCGCAGCTCCGGTGCGAGGCACTTCGGATAAACAATGGAGTCCTTTTCCGACAGCAACATCCCGTATTCGGCTACGCCAATGGCATCGAACCTCTCGATCGCCTCTTTGCGGACCGGTCCACGGCACACAATCAGGCACTTGATGGACTCGAGGGAAAACGAGCGAACCCAGTGAGAGTCGGACTCGTGGAACCGACGGGGTATGAAGTTCTTGTCTAACATTTCACTCGAACTCCCTCTGAACGCCTTCCATGGGGGACGGCTTGTAACGGCTCATGAGATAATTGAGGTTCTTCGCAAGCACCCGTCGCGACGTCCCGGGCATCACGATGCTCGATACGCTCCCTAATGAGAGCGCTTCCTTTGGATTCATCAGCTCTTTTTCGTACTTGAGAGACACCGCCGCTAGCTTTGCATCGCGATCCTTGCGCGCCTCCGGCTCGGCCTGCTTGCTCTTGTCGTGGTACTCCTTGTGGATCCCAACCAGCTCTTCTTTGTAGACATACTCCCGTCCCGCAGGTCCCATCACCGCAATGCGCGCCGTTGGAAGCGCAAACACCATGTCGGCCCCGGTGTAATACGAGTTGAACGTTGCATACGCGCCGCCAAAGGCGTTGCGGATAATCAAGGTTAGACGGGGCACGCGAAGGTCGATGATCGAGTCGAGTAGACGACGTCCCTCGAGCACGATGCCGTTCTGCTCCTGGTCTTTGCCAGGTAGGAACCCCGTCGTGTCCTCTACAAAGATCATCGGGATATTGTAGACATTGGCAAACCGTACGAAGCGAGTCCCCTTGCGGGCCGCTCCAATGTCGATCTGTCCCGACGACACCGCCGAGTTGTTCGCCAAGAACGCCACCACGTGTCCGCCGATGCGTCCGAACGCCGTCACGATGTTGCGCGCCCGCGTTGGTTGCACTTCGAAAAACTCGCCGTGATCGCATATCTGCTGCAGATACAACGTGATGTCGAAAGGGGTGTTCATCGCTGTCGGCGAGTTGAACGTCTTGCGGAAAAACGTGTCCTCTTCGTAGGTAAACCGATCGATTGGGTCCGAGGTGGGTCGGAACGGCGCGCCAGACTTGTTGTTGTCGGGAAGATACGACAGCATCCGTAGCGCAATGCGAAGCGACCCCAGTTCATCCTGGGTCACGATGTCCACAACGCCGGTCTGCGCGTGAACCGAAGGCCCCCCGAGCGCGTCGGCCGTGATGTCCTCGCCAAGAACGGACTTGACCACGCCAGGACCGGTCAAACCAAAGAAGGTCCCGGCGCACTGGATCATGAAGGAGCCCTGACGAGGGAGGTAGGAACCTCCACCTGCGTTGAAGCCAAACATCAACATGATGCTGGGGACCACACCGCTGATTTTCCGTAGCGCCGTGAACGCCTCGCTGTAACCGTCAAGGCCTCCCACCCCCGCCGGGACAAACGCGCCGGCCGAGTCGTTCATGCCGATCAATGGGATCCCATGATCGCCGGCCATATAGAGAAGACGCGCCAGCTTGTCGCCGTTGGTGGCGTCCATGGAGCCCGCACGGAGCGTGAAGTCGTGGCCGTAGATCGCTACGTCGCGCCCCTTGATGTTGAGAACTCCCGTGACGATGGAGGCGCCGTCGAGGTTTCTCCCCCAGTTGTGATAGAAAATGTTGGGCTCGGTTTCCGTCAGTACGCGGATGCGTTCCCAGACGGTCATGCGGCTCTTCGAGTGCTGGACCAGGATGCGGTTGGTGCCGCCCCCCTGGATCGGCCTAGCGAGGAGGTCTTCGCCTAACCTCAGCGCCTCATCGTAGGGGCCGCCGCCGGTCGCAGCGACCACGTCCTTGGTTTGGAACGGGTTCTTCAGCGAGAAGTGTTTGGTTTGGGTGGTCATGACCTTTGGATCCAAGGGGACGGTACGCGCGGCAGAGAGCCCGCAGCGGCAGCTGACGAGTAGTGTCGATTGTCGAATTTGACGAGGGTCAGACGGCGTCGAAGGCGGCGATGACTTCGGGCGGGGCCTGGATAAGCTCCAAGAGCACGCCTTCGCCACCGATGGGGGCGTCGGCATTTCCCTTTGGATGGATGAAGCAGACATCGAATCCGGCGGCTCCTTTTCGGATTCCACCCGGGGTAAACCGGACTCCCTGGGAGGCAAGCCAGGTGACGGCCGCTTTGAGGTCGTCGATCCAGAGGCCCACGTGGTTGAGCGGAGGTTCATGCACCTTTGGGCTCCGCGACGGGTCGATAGGCTGCATCAGGTCGACCTCGACTTTCAGGGGGCCGTGGCCGATAGCGGCGATGTCTTCGTCGACGTTCTCCTTTTCGCTACGGAAGTTGCCTTCGATGCGAAGGCCCAAGATGTCGACCCAGAGACGTCGCAGGGCGCCTTTGTCGGGAGCGCCGACGGCAATTTGTTGGAGACCAAGAACTCGGAACGGGCGGGAATTCGTCATGGCGCGCGCAACTTGGCAAAGAGGGACGCGCGCTGCAAGGCCGAAGCGACGCAGGGTTCGCCTCAGGGGGGCGAAGTCGTCTTGTCGTCCACCGACCAGCCAACTCCATGTCGTTGAGGTCGCCTTGTCGCTGAACGACCGAGCCCCGCCCGTTCCCTGGAGTTGCCTTGCCTTTGAGCGACGAGGCGTCTTCGGACGCCCAGAGTCGCCTCGTCGCTGAACGACCGGGCCGCTCCAGTGCCCGGAGTTGCCTTGTCGCCAACGCCTTCATGGCATTCGGAACGCTTGGAGTTGCCTTGTCGCTGAACGACGAAGGCCCACCGGGCTCTCGGAGTCGCCTTGTGGCTTAGGCACCGAGCTACTCTAGCCGTCGAAGTGGCCCCGTCGGTGACCTTCGAGTCAGGTTCCGATGTCCGGAGTGACCTTGTCGGTCAACGCCTCGTCAGGTCCGAGCTACCCGTCGTCTACCTCGTCGGCCACTCCCCCCTTGCGAAGAGTCCCCCCAGCCGCCGCCAGCAAATACGCCTCGATAAACTCGTCCAAATCCCCGTCGAGCACGGCGTTCACGTTCCCCGTCTCCTTCGACGTCCGCACGTCCTTCACCAGCTGGTAGGGAAACATCACATAGTTTCGAATCTGACTCCCCCACGCGATCTGGCTCTTCTGCGCCTGGTACGCCGCCGCTTGCTCCTCGCGTTTGGCGATCTCCATCTCGTAAAGCTTGGCCTTGAGCATCTTCATCGCCATCCTGCGGTTCTGAAGTTGCGAACGCTCCGCTCGACACACGATGTTCAGCCCCGTCGGGAAATGCTTCAACCGTACCGCCGTCTCTACTTTGTTGACGTTCTGTCCCCCCTTGCCCCCAGCACGCATCGTCGTGATCTCGATGTCCTCGTCGCGTACCACGACGTCGATCTCGTCCTCGATGTCCGGCGTGATCTCCACCGCCGCAAACGCCGTGTGACGACGCGCGTTGGCGTCGAAGGGCGACACCCGAACAATGCGATGCACGCCGTTCTCACTGCGCAAATACCCAAACGCGTGATCCCCCTGCACACTGAACGACGCCCCATCGATCCCAGCCTCGTCCCCCTCCTGGTAGTCGATGATCTCGGACTTGTAGCCGCGTCGCTCGCACCAACGAAGGTACATGCGAAGAAGCATTTGAGCCCAGTCCTTCGCGTCCTCGCCGCCGGTGCCAGGATGAATGCTCACGATCGCGTTGGCGTGATCCACCTGGCCCGAAAGCATGCGTCCAAGCTCCGCAGCTCGAACCCGCTTCTCGAGCCCTGGAAGGAACGCTTCCCCCTCCGCAACGGTGGCGTCATCGCGCTCGGATTCCCCGAGTTCGAGAAGCACCCCGGCGTCGTCCACATCGCGTGTGAGACGCTCGATCACGGCGACCTCCTGCTCGATGTTGGAGCGGCGACGGGTCACCAGTTGCGCTTTTTTGGGGTCGTCCCAGAAGCCCGTCACAAGCGTCTGCTGTTCGAGGCTCTCGATCTGACGTTTTAGTTTGGGGAGGTCAAAGAAGCCCCCTTAGCGCCATGAGGCGCCGTTGGAGGTCGGCGTGTTTGTCTTTGGAGTCGCTGAGCATGACAGGAGCGCTTAGTCGAAGTGGCGCGCCGCCAACATCACTTCATCGCGGGCGGGCCGTAGCTCGGAGGCGCGGGCCAGTTTCCGCCGGCACGAGGCGTGGTTCCAGAAGGGGCAACGGTGGTGGTTCGGGTGGTGCCGACCCCGTACCCATACCCGTAGCCTCGGTAGTAGCCTCGGTAATAGGTGCCTCCGTAGCTGGGAGTGGTTCGCGGGGCGGAGACCTCCGAGGTTCGACCTGGCGCGGAGGGATCCGTGTAGGCGGGATTGTCTCCCTGGCCCAAGGTGACGGTGCGCGTAAGACGCTGCGGGGGACGCGGCTCCTCGAATTCCTCGAGGACGCCAGGTGGCGGCGGCGGCGGCGGCGGTGGCGGCGGGCTCGTGTCGACCCACCACATCACGCGCTCGCGAGGGGGAGGCGGCGCACTGTGGGCGCACGCAACGAGAAAGAACGGAAGCAACGGGACAAGGTTCCAGAAAGGTTGGAGAGACATGGAATCCTCCTCGGCGCCTCTAAAATGACCTGGTCAGGGTCGGGGCGCCATCGGAGTCAGACCTCACCCCCCCGGCCCCCCTCTCCCTCGACATCTTCCTTGCCCATTCGGGCAAGGAAAATCGTCTTCGAGCGAGGGGGGAGGAGAGCCATTTGTACCGTTGCTCCGAGCCCCCCT
>CAITRH010000059.1 GCA_903894755.1 uncultured delta proteobacterium | reverse complement strand
CGTCAGCGTCATCCGCATTGCAACCGTGCGATATCGTTTAGGGTCTCACGGGATGGACGCGACCACGTAGGCCCTTCCTGCGGGGGGGGTTATTGGGGATCGGTTGTCTCGGTGCGGTCCCGAGTGAGTAAGAGGGAGGAGGAGAGAGAACGCTTATCTCGCAGGCGGCGTGAGGAATGGCTCCCCCAGCCTTTGCCCTCAAAAGTAGAATGTCATCCCGAGAGTAAAAATTCCCCCGCCCGAAGTGTTCGTGGTCCTCCCCGTCGCATCGCGGAACTCCGGCTCCTCTCGAGCCTTGCTGTCCGTCCGCCCCCGAATGAACCCTCGCATGTCGAAATTCAACGCAAAGTTGCGCGCCATCCGTAACTCGAGCCCAATCCCCGCCTGGCCACCGAAATACCCGTACTTCACGTCCTGGCTCGACGACGTCGAATCATCCCTCACCGTGGCGCTCGACCAGCCTATCCCCCCCACCAGATAAAGCTGCGCTCGTGACTTCGGAGTCAAAAACACCAGGCCGTTGATGGAAAATGCCTGCTCTGTCCGCTTGTAGTCGTAGTAGTCGCGCCCACTGAAAAAGTCGGCCCCCACCTCGAGACCAAAGTACGGACTCGGCTTGTACCGTAGTCCAATCCCTGCTCCCCCCATCCCAAGCGTGTCCGAAGCAGGGTCACGCTTGCTCATCATCGCCCCCTGTACCCGAAGATTGAGCCCCCACTCGCTGCGATGCATCCACACAGGCTCCCGTGCTGGCATCACGTAGGGGGGCGGCGGTTCGACCGGACGAACCACCCGCGGCGGCGGATAAGGATCGTAAACCACCGGCGGCTGGATCACCACCACCGGCGGCGGCGGTGGCGGTTCGACCGGCGCTGGAAGCGGCGGCGGAGGCGTGGAAGGCGACGGCGGGGAAGCCGGCGTAACAGGCGCCACCTCAACGCAAAACCACGCGCCAGGAGGACAAGCTTGCTGCGCTCCTGCCACACGCGGCGTCAGAGACATCAGCACAACTACCGAAACTACTGCCAAACAGCGAAGCGAAGACATCATGGCTAGCCGCGTCCTTCTGCAATCCAGGTGCCGCAAATCTTGAGCCCCTCGTGCCGAAAAGCAACCGACCGACGTTCCCCTGCTAACAGGTATTCACAGCTCGCAAGACAACCACCGTCGCCGTTTGCGTCTCAACCTCGACCCCGCTACAGCGGTCACCGCATGACAAGTGGCACAAGTGGCAAAAGTCGCGTGTTCTCAGGAATTCAACCGTCTGGTGAATTCCACATAGGCAACTACCTCGGCGCCGTCCGAACCTGGGCCCAGCAGGTGGCCGACGCTCACGAAGACCTCTTCTTCTGTGTCGTCGACGCCCACGCCATCACAGTCGACTACGACCCCGCAGACCTCCGCCAGCGGATCCTCGCCCTCTCCACCGACCTCATCGCTTGCGGCGTCGACCCCGAACGCTGCACCCTGTTTGTCCAAGCTGACGTCCGCGAACACATGGAGCTCGCCTGGTACCTCGCCAACGTCACCCCCATGGGCGACCTGTCACGTATGACCCAGTTCAAAGAAAAGAGCGAAGGACGCGACTTCATCGCTAGCGGCCTCTTCCAGTACCCAGTCCTCATGGCCGCCGATATCCTGCTCTACAAAGCCACCATAGTCCCCGTCGGCGAAGACCAGGTCCAACACCTCGAGCTCGCACGCGATACCGCCCGTCGCTTCAACCATCGCTTCGGCCCCGTCTTCCTCGAGCCCCAGCCCCGCTTGTCCAAAGCTACCCGCATCATGGGCCTCGATGGACAGTCCAAAATGAGCAAGTCCAAAGGCAACACGCTCCCACTCTTCGACCCCCCTGACGCCTTCTGGAGCAAACTCCGCAGCGCCTTCACCGACCCAAAACGTCTCCGCAAAAGCGACCCGGGCAATCCCGACATCTGCAACATCTACGCAATGCACCAGGTCCTCTCGCCCGCGGACGAGATCACCCGCACCTTCAGCGAATGCACCTCCGCCCAACGGGGCTGCGTAGACTGCAAAAAAGTCCTCTTCGAGCACTTCGACCGCGAGCTGATCCCTCTTCGCCAAAAACGTGAGGCCCTCGCCGCAAACCCTCAGCGAGTCCGCGAGCTCCTTGGCGACGGTGCCTCCAAAGCCCGACGCATCGCCCAAAAGACCATCCAAGAGGTGCGCGACGCCATGGGTCTCGGAAGCGGCGGGTGAGACGCCTCTTTCTCTTTGCGCCCCT
Source organism: uncultured delta proteobacterium (assembly GCA_903894755.1). Classification (GTDB taxonomy): domain Bacteria; phylum Myxococcota_A; class Polyangia; order Polyangiales; family Polyangiaceae; genus CAITRH01. The sequence goes on along the minus strand of CAITRH010000059.1, from coordinate 11,321 downwards.
GCTCCTCGCCTGCACACGGGCCCCGCCCGACTCCTCTCCTGAAGGCGCCGTTCGCGCTTGGCTTGACCGCATGGAAGCCTCGACCGAAGACCCCCGCGCCACCAAAGACGCCTTCGCGCTCCTCGGCCCCGCTGCCCGCGCCAACCTCGAGGAACGCGCCAAACGCACCAGCCTCCTCATCGGACGCCGCGTCGACCCCTGGGAAATGCTCGCCGAGGGACGCTTCGGACTCCACTTTCGACCCAAGACCATCAAAACCAGCATCGTCGGCGACCGCGCCACAGTCGAAGTCCTAGGACACGACCCCCTCGAGCGCGCCTCGGTTCGCTGCCTTCATGAACCCAAAGGATGGCGCCTCGAGCTCGATCTGCCCGAGATGGTGGTCCTTCCAAAACGCGAGTCTCCGCCGTGAGCTGTCCTCGGTCGCCCCTCGAGTGACAGGCGTGTCGTGGCCCGACATTCTGTTCACGGCGGAGCGGCATTGGTCAAGTAGAGACCCACGCGGCCAAGCAGGGCACCGAGCTGCTGCGTCAGCTCATTCAGCAGGACCTGCTTATCAACCCCCACGATCTCCCATCGGAGCTGTCTCGGCAAGGAAGAACTCCCTGTCCCCGGACACCCAACGCCCCATCGACCTTCCTATCGCGCGTCGCCCATCCCCCAACCACGCAAAGGTTCCCGCCGCCGCCAAAGCAAGCACCACAAGCCCTACGGCAATCGCCACCCATGGGAAGCGCTTTCTGTTCTCCGCTTTGAGCGCACGTGCAAGCGCCGATACGGTCGGCGCACGCCGCTGGAAAATCTGCGCGTCGATAACCCTCCTTGCAGCAGGATCCATGTGGATCTCCCCAGCGAGATCCGTCGCCGCAAACGGGTCGTCCACCCCATCGTCCTGGGTCTGCGCAAAGGCATCCGCCCCTTCGCCTGTCGACCTCTGCGGGACAGGAGGCACGGAATCCGGTGACACAACCCACGTGGGGATAGGGCCGCTCGCCTTTGCTGGACCAACGATCACCATGGGAACTCCTCGAATCCTTTCAGGCGGCTCCATGGGGCCCGGCGCCTGGCTCTGCGCGCGGCTCGTCTTGATCAGCCGCAGTGGCTCGACCCCGCCCGCAGCTTGCGTCAGCGCGTCCGCCATCGCCCGAACCGACTGGAACCTGTCCTCGATCTTGGCTGCGAAGGCCTTTGCAAACCAGTCGTCGATGGCCCCAGGAAGGTGCGCGACAATACTGGACGGCGCCCTGACGCCAGTCCCGTTGGAGCCAATCAAGACGGACCACGCCCACTCCCCCTCGACGACATTCTCGCCAGTGAGCATCTCGAAGGTGACTACGGCGAGCGCCCACAGGTCGGCCCTGTGGTCCACGTGCTTGGTGGCCTGCACTTGCTCTGGACTCATGTATTGCGGCGTGCCGAACATCGCTCCGGTCGCTGTCGCGGTGACGTTAGGCATTGGGGCGAGCTTGGCGATACCGAAGTCGAGGACCTTGACGAACGCTTCCCGGTCTCCGAGGTCCGACAGGAAAATATTGGGCGGTTTGATATCGCGGTGGACAATCCCGCGAGCGTGTGCACGGTCGAGGGCGCGGGCGACCTGGGCGATGACGAAGGCGACCTGTTTCGGCGGGATCACGCGTTGAAGCGTCATATGTTCCGAGAGTGCGCAGCCTTCGAGCAGCTCCATGGCGATGTACGGCAAGCCGTCGAGGGACGTGCCGTGGTCGAGCATCTGGACGACGTGTGGGCTCTTGACCTGGGACGCGGCCTCGGCCTCGCGGCCAAAACGGGCCACGAAGTCCGGCTGGGCGGCGAGGTCGGGGGCCATGAACTTGACGACTACCTTGGTGCGAAGTCCGAGGTGATCGGCGAGCCAGACGCTCCCCATGCCACCGGTCGCGAGGGGCGTGAGGAGCCTGATGTTGGGCGAAATCAGCGTGTTCGGCCGTGGTGCCTTCAAGTTGCGCGCTCCTCTTTTCCGTGATGCTCCGCGAGTGTACGGGAAAACGCGCGTCGAAGGCGGCGGAGCTCGAGGACCCTATTTACCCAAATTCTCCTTCAAAGCCGCGATCCGCTCGAGCGCTTCGTCGGCAATCTTCTGCGTATCCGCAATCTCTGCCTCGGTCGTCCGCGCATCGCCCGGCAGGCTGCGTCGCAGAGTCGATCTGAGCAAAAAGCTCCCTACCTTGTTGCGTCGTAGGATCGATCTGAGCAAAAAGCTCCCTACCTTGCTGCGTCGTAGGATCGATCTGAACAAAAAGCTCCCTACCTTGCTGCGTCGTAGGATCGATCTGAACAAAAAGCTCCCTACCTTGCTGCGTCGTAGGGGTGAACTGCGCGAAGAGCACCCTATTTTTCCGCGTCGTAGGGGTGAACTGCGCGAAGAGCACCCTATTTTTCCGCGTCGTAGGGGTGAACTGCGCGAAGAGCACCTTGCGGCACACTGACACCTGGTCGGCCGACGTCGGCACCGGGTTATGGGCCCCTTTCCGACGGAGCATTGGGACCACATAAAGGAGGAGGCGGAGGGGCCAGGATGACCGACCACCATTTCTAGGGTTGACGACCTGCGTTGTGTGCGGTAAGTGCCACCCTGTCGAAGGAGGAACTTGTTTTTTGGGTCTTTTTAGAAGAGTTTGGCTTGGCAACGCGGTTGCTCTCGCGACGTGTCTCGCGGTTCTAGCGGGATGCGTTTCAAAGAGTACCAGTGCGGCACGAAGTCCAGAGCAGCAGAGCGAGGGCGAGTTTTACCTTGCGAGCGATCTCTTTTCGAAGGGGGACCTTCGCCCAGCCCTCGACCACGGCCGACGTGCTGTGGAGCTTGATGACGACAACGCCAAGGCTCACTACCAGGTCGCTTCGATTTATCTTGCCTTCTGCTACCGCGACCTTCACTCCCCCGATTGCCGGTTGGACGAAGCCGAGAAGTCTGCACGGAAGGCGCTTGCGATCGAAGAAAAGTTCCGTGACGCTAGAAATATGTTGGGGGCCGTCTTAATTCTACAAAAGAAGTACCTCGAGGCGACGAAAGTTCTTGAACCCCTGGTGCAGGATCCGGCATACACCGAGAGTCATCTTGCCTGGGGCAACTACGGGTGGGCTCAAGTGCTCGCAGGCTCTCTCGATCAAGGTATTGCTTCTCTTAGAAATTCCGTGACTAACCCGCGCTTTTGTGTCGGGTTCTACCGCTTAGGTCTCGCGTACGAGAAGAAGGGGATCGATTTCCTCCCTCTCGCCGAGGCCAATCTTACCCGTGCCGTTTCTGTCGAGAGCCCCGACTGCTTGGCCATGCAGGATGCATGGGAAGCGCGGGGGCGAGTCCGTGCTCGCTTAGGCCGTAAAGCCGAGGCGCGCGAAGACTACGTAAAGTGCCGCGACCTTGCGGCCGACTCCCCGACCGGAAAGGCGTGCGTTCAGGCGCTCGTGGCTGACTCCACAAGCTCCAGAACGCGTCACCCCCAATAACCAAACAGCCAGCTCGGCTCCCCGGCGTTGGCGCGTCGGGTGGCAGAGATGCCGGAGGCAGCCGTCATGACGGAATCAGTCGGCAGTGTTTTGAAGCGCCAGCGCGAAATACGAGGAATGAGTGTCGCCGAGGTCTCTCGCGTCACCCGTATCCCGATACCGTCGCTCGAATGCATGGAGAGCGACCATTTTGATGCGCTGCCCGGCGAGGTGTTCAGCCGGGGTTTTCTCAAGTCGTACGCCCAAGCCGTCGGGCTCGTTCCTGACGACGTGGTCGCGCGTTACACGGCAAGCCGCCGTATGGCGCATGTGAGCCCGATAACCATCCCAACCCTCCAAGGAGGAGGAGAACGGCAGGGACGTCGCTTTGGAGTCGCCATCGCTTTTGTTTTGCTCCTCATCCTCTTTACTCTGGCTTTGTCCATCGTCCTAAAACCTCGCGGCCATGACATGCCCCTCGAGCTCTCTGGCGATGTGGTGCCGATGCTCCCAAAGCAAACCTGACCGCGAACCTGACGCTCCTGCGCACCCTCGCCCTCGTCGTACGCGTTGCTCCCTACGGCGAAGGGCATGCGGTTGTCACCTTTATGACCGAGTCCTTCGGTCTCGTCGCCGCCCTCGCTCGAGGTGCCCGTAAACCTTCCCGCCGTCTCGCCCCCCTCGAACCGTTCCATACACTCGCGATCAGCCTCGCCCCCCTCGCCAACCTCGCCGTCAACCATGGCGACCTCGGAACTCTCCACGAAGCCGCGCTCGTTTGTCCCCGCCTCACCCTCGTGACCAGTCTCGATGCACTGTGTGCGTCGGGAACCGTACTTCGCTGGGCGCGCCATCTTTTCCCTCCACGCACCCCGGAACCCGATGGATGGCGCACGCTCGTCGATTTCCTCGACGCGCTCGACGCGAGGACAGTGGCTCCGGTCCCCGCCATGGTCACCGCCGGCCTGCGCCTTCTTGCGGCCGCCGGATACGCGCTCGACTTCGTGCGATGTGTCCGTTGTGGCACCGGCTGCCCCGAGTCGCGCCCGGCCTTTGTCGATCCCTACCTTGGCGGGCTCATTTGCCGCGCGTGCGGTGGAACAGGGCAAACGTTTGGCCCGGAGCTCCGAAGGGCCGCGCAGGCCGCGTCGGTCTCGGGACATGCTCTTTCCGTCGAACACGCCGGTGTCCTGCTCGCGTTTGTCGACAAAGCCCTCGCGGCGCACGCCGGTGTCGCAAAATCGGCTAAACAGCCCGTGTGAGCCCCCACCCAAAAACTACCTGCGTCGCCATTCGCTCCCCACGGGGAGCCCGCATCACCGAAATCGACTGGGCCGACGGCCACAAAGGTTTCTACCCGCATACGATCCTCCGAGGCTACTGCCCCTGCGCCGCCTGCCAGGGACACGCCGGTGGTCCTCTGTCTTTCATCGAGACCACCGACTCGCAGCGCGAGCTCGACGACATCGCGCAGATCGGAAACTACGCCCTGCAGCTCACGTGGTTCGACGGCCACGCAAGCGGGATCTACTCGTACACGTTCCTGCGCGCGCTCTGCCACTGCGAGACCTGCCGCGGTTCGCAGGCTCCGTGACCGTGACTGAGACAGCAACCGCGTCCGACGGCCAACGCGAACGACAAAGTCTCGTGGCACGTGCAAGCGTCGTGGGCGCCGGTACGCTCTTGTCGCGGGTGCTCGGTCTGCTTCGAGACATGACCCTTGCGGCGTTGTTTTCGCGTGCTGCCACCGATGCGTTCTTCGTGGCGTTTACGATCCCCAATGCGCTCCGGCAGCTCCTTGGCGAAGGGGCCGTATCGAGTGCCGTCGTGCCCGTGCTTACCGGCAAGCTTGCGACAGAAAACGAGGACTCTGCCAAGTACTTTTTTGCTCGCATTCGAGCGGTCTCGCTTGCGGCTCTCGTGACCGTAGCGGCTCTAGGCATGCTGTTCGCAGAACCGCTGACTGAGCTCTTTGCCTCTGGACACCATGCTCGTCCAGGCGACTTTGAACGCACCGTGTCCATGACCCGGTGGGTGTTCCCCTACATCGTGTTTGCCGGGACCGCGGCACTGGGAATGGCGGCACTTCACGCGAAGCGTAGGTTTGCCGTTGCGGCCTTTGCCCCAGGGCTACTCAATGTTGGGTTTCTTGGCGCAGCCTTGTTGCTTCCTCCGGTGCTGCTGGCGCGCGGCATGGACCCTGCGCACGCGCTCTGGATCGGGGCACTGGTAGGAGGCGTGCTGCAGGTAGCTGCGCAAGTACCGGCACTTCGAGCGATTGGGTATGCGGGGAGACCTGTGTGGGATCCTTGGGACCCAGGCGTGCGCGTGGTGTTTCGCAGGATTGCGCCGCTGACGTTTGGGATCGGGGTTTACTATGTGGACCTGGTCTTATCGCGTCGGTTTCTTTCCGAGCTTGGGACAGGCGCGCAGAGTTATTTCTCGTGGGCGTCCCGCCTGTGCGACTTTCCGCAGGGCATCTTTGTTATGGCGTTGTCGACCGCAGCGCTTCCGGGGTTGTCGAGCCTTGCGGCGCGTGGAGATCGCGAAGAGCTGACCAAGACATGGGCGCACGGGATGGGGCTTGCGCTGTTTGTAGCGATTCCAGCGAGTGTGGCGATGGCAGTACTTCGCGAGCCCTTGGTAGCCGCGCTGTTTCAACGGGGCGAGTTCGACGCGTTGGCAGTGAGGGAGACCGCACAGGCGCTGCTCTGGCAGGGAGGAGCCATTTGGACCGTGTCCGTGGTACGGCAGATCCTGCCTCTGTTTTATGCAGTGGGGGACACGCGGACTCCGGTCCTCGTGAGTGTGGTGGACCTTGCAGCGTTTGTAGTATTGGCCGTGGTGTTGCGAGGTCCCATGGGGCATGCCGGGGTGAGTGCGGCAGTGGCCGGCTCGAGTACCGTGCAGATGGTGCTGCTCATTGCTGGCGCGCGATGGAGGGTGGGGCCGTTACGTGGGGGCGAGCTTGCGAGGTCTGCGGGACGCACGTTGGGGGCGTCCGCGGTAGCCGCGTTGGGAGCCAGGGGAGCGTCGCAGCTTGCAGGAGGGGGTGTATTGGCAGCGCTGGTGGGGGGACTGGTTTTTGTAACTCTGTTTGGAGTAGCGGCCTGGGGGCTTGGCGCTCCGGAGCTGTCGACGCTGTTCGGGGGCGTGCGACGACGTCTGCAGCACAGGTAAGCAGAGAACCGGCTTCGTGAACCTTAACCGCCCCCCCGCGGCTCCTTCCTCGTGAGGAGTCCAAATGTCCCCCAAAACCAACATGAAACTCGGATCTCTCGCGCTTCTGGCCCTCGCCTCCTGCGCAAGTCCCCCAAAGGCCCCAAAAGAACCCGAGCTGCCTCCGGTTTCCGTCAAAACCGCCCCCGTCGGCAAACAAGAACTCGCAGTCCTCTACCGAGCCAGCGGAACGCTCCGAGGACGCAATACCGCGGTCCTCACTAGCAAAGTCGTCGGGTATGTCCGCGACATCACCGTAAAAGCCGGCGATCCCATCGAACAAGGACAGCCCCTCGTCACCCTCGAAGCCAACGACGTCGAAGCCACCCTCCGACGTGCACGTGCTGGCTTCGAGGAGGCTACCCAGGCCAAGTCCGAAGCTGAAAACAACCTCCGAGTCGCCGAATTCGCCGCCCGTAACGCAAAAACTACCCACGACCGTATCGAGGCCCTCTACCAAGGCAAGGCCGTCTCCCAGCAAGACTACGACGACGCCAACGCACGCTACCGCAGCGCTGCTGCCCAAGAACAAATGGCCCAAGCCCGCCTCCGTGGTGCAACCTCCCATGTCGCCCTCGCCGCTGCGACCATCGGGGAAGCCCAAGCTACACTGGGCTATTCCCGTATCCAAAGCCCATTCCGTGGTCGGGTCCTCGAACGCCGTATCGACCCAGGCGCCCTCGCCTCGCAAGGAACTCCCCTCCTCGTTGTCGAACAGGAAGGCACACTGCGCGTCGAGGCCACTGTCGAGGAGTCCCAGGCTGGCAAAATCCACATGGGGGACCCCGCTACCATCGATATCGAAGCCCTCGGACACCCAGTCCAAGGCAAGGTCAGCGAGCTGGTCACCTCCGTCGATGTCTCCTCGCGTGCCTATATCGTCAAAGTCGACCTCCCCATCGACATCAAAGGACTCCTCCCAGGCACCTTCGCCCGTGCAACCTTTGTCATGGCCACACGTACCTTGCTCGCCGTTCCCGCAGACTCCGTGGTCCCCAAAGGCCAACTCGATCGCGTCTTCGTGATCGAAGATGGACGAGCCAAGCTGCGCATCATCACAGTTGGTGAGCGCCAGGGAAACTGGATGGTCCTGCTGTCGGGCCTCAACGAAGGTGAGCTCGTTGCCGTGGGACCAATCCAAGAGCTGCGCGATGGACGTCGTGTCGAGGTCAAGCCATGAGCCGGAAAAAACTAGGACTCGCAGGTCGCTTTGCTAGCGCCTTCATCAATTCGAAACTGACTCCGCTGTTCCTGATTGCCTCGGTGCTTCTTGGAATCTTAGCGGTGTTGCGCTTGCCCCGCGAAGAGGAACCTCAGATCGTGGTCCCCATGAGCGACGTGATGGTCATGTTGCCCGGGGCTTCTTCCAAGGAAGTCGAAGAGCGCATCACCAAGCCCCTCGAGCGTCTCCTATGGGAAATCCCAGGGGTCGAGTACGTCTATTCGACATCGGGCCCTGGACGGTCCCTTGTAATTGTGCGGTTCAAGGTGGGTGAGGACGAGGAACGCGCCATTGTGCGCCTCAACGCCAAGCTCATGGCCCACTACGATATCATCCCTCCTGGAGCCTCTCCCCCCCTTGTCAAGCAGCGCTCCATTGACGATGTCCCTGTGTTGGCACTGACCCTTGCGAGCGAGCGCTACGACGGGTTCGAGCTGCGACGTCTTGCAGCGGAGGTTCGAGAGTCCATCAAGCAGGTGTCCGGCGTGAGCGAGGTCACACTGATTGGAGGCGAGCGACGTACGGTGAGGGTGGTGCTCGACCCGTTGCGTCTAGCCTCCCGAGGTGTGTCTCCACTTGGAGTAGCGCAGAGTCTACAGGGGGCCAACCAGCGCTTGGCAGCAGGGGCGATTTCAACTGAAAACCACGAGTTTGTCCTCGAGGCAGGGGCGGTACTCAAGAACGCCACGGACGTAGGCCAGGTGGTGGTAGGGGCCACGGGGGGACGTCCTGTGTTTCTCCGCGATGTTGCACAGATCCTCGACGGTCCTGAGGAGCCTCTTACCTATGTGGCTTTTGGCAACGGTGCAGCCACAACAGCCGAGGACCATCCGATACCTGCGGTGACGGTGTCTGTTGCCAAGCACAAGGGGCAGAACGCGGTCTCTGTGGTCCACGACGTGTTGCGGAAAGTCGAGTCGCTCAAAGGGAGCGTGATCCCAGGCGATGTTCAGCTCACTGCGACACGTGACTATGGCGAGACGGCCGCAGAGAAGAGCAACGAGCTGCTCTTTCACATGGGCATTGCCGTCGTGAGCGTCGGGATCCTGATCTGGATCACACTAGGACGGCGTGAGTCGGGCATTGTCATGCTAGCCATCCCGGCCACCTTGGCGCTGACCTTGGCCGTGTTCTATCTGTACGGCTACACCCTCAACCGCATCACTTTGTTTGCACTGATCTTCTCCATCGGCATTCTTGTCGATGATGCCATCGTAGTGGTAGAAAACATAGCCCGTCACGCGGGGCTTCCAGAGAACAAAGGGAGGGACATTGTCGACATTGCTGTGGAGGCAGTAGACGAGGTTGGGAACCCGACCATCCTAGCGACCATCACGGTGATGGCAGCGATTCTTCCCATGGCCTTTGTGGGAGGACTGATGGGACCGTACATGCGTCCCATCCCCATTGGCGCGTCGGCGGCGATGATGTTCTCGCTCATTGTGGCGTTTGTAGTGACGCCGTGGGCGACGATACGGCTTCTGCATGGGCACGGTGCGCAGGTCACGGACGCGCCCGAGGGGGCGACGACACGGTTTTACCGAGTGGTGATGGGAGCGCTACTTCGCGTTGCAAAGCTGCGATGGGCGTTTCTGACAGGGGTTGTGGTCCTTCTATTGGGGGCGATGTCTCTTGTAGCGATCAAGTGGGTGCGGGTGAAGATGCTCCCGTTCGACAACAAGAGTGAGTTCCAGGTGATCCTCGACATGCCCGAGGGGACTCCACTGGAACAAACGGCGCGGGTGACGCAAGCCATCGCAGAGACGTTGCGACGGGAGCCCGAGGTCGTGAACTATCAGACCTATGTAGGAACCTCGGGTCCTTACAACTTCAACGGGCTGGTGCGTCACTATTATCTTAGGCAGGGGTCGAACGTAGCGGATATTCAGGTGAACCTAGTTGGCAAGGGAGAGCGCAAGGATCAGAGCCACGCGATAGCGAGGCGTATCCGCACACTGGTCAGTCCCATTGCAAAGCAGTACGGCGCGAGGCTCAAGGTCGCCGAGGTGCCGCCTGGGCCTCCTGTGTTGCAGACGTTGGTGGCGGAGATCTACGGTCCTGACTACCAGCGCCAGATGACGCTTGCCGCGGAGGTGCGCGAGGTGATGGCGAACACGCCTGGGGTGGTGGATGTCGACTGGTACATGGAGAGTGATCAGCCCAAGGTGCGCTACGTTGTGGACAAGGAAAAGGCGGCCTTGCATGGTCTCTCCGAGGGCGACGTCGTGCGTGCGCTCCGCCTTGCGACGGCGGGGGAGAGCCAAGGGCTGCTGCACGACGAGCGTGAGAAGGAGGATGTCCCCATCGTATTGCATCTTGACAGAGCGACGCGGTCCGATCTCGATAGGCTTCTTGGCATGCGATTGGTTGGCCAAGGGGGACTAGGGCGTAGCGATCTTGTGAGTCTTGGCGAGCTGGTACGTCTCGAGCAGACGTTGGAAGACAAGAGCATTTACCACAAGAACCTGATGCCAGTGGTGTATGTGACTGCGGACGTAGCTGGGGTGATCGAGAGTCCGGTGTATGCGATCTTGCAGCTAGGGCCAGCGCTTGACAAATTACGGCTTCCCGAGGGGTACCGATTGGAACAGCACACGGCAAACCAACCGTTCTTTTCCGACAAGTACTCGATGAAGTGGGATGGCGAGTGGCATATCACCTACGAGGTATTTCGGGATCTGGGGCTCGCGTTTGCGGGGGTGCTGGTATTGATCTACGTGCTCAATGTGTCATGGTTCCACTCGTTCAAGACGCCGCTGGTCATCATGTCAGCGATACCGTTTTCACTGGTGGGGATACTACCGGCCCACGGGGCATTGGGGGCGTTCTTTACGGCGACCTCGATGATTGGGTTCATAGCGGGGGCGGGGATCGTGGTGCGCAATTCGATCATTCTAGTGGACTTCGTGGAGCTACGGCTGGCGCAAGGGATGCCGCTCGAGCAGGCAGTAGTCGACGCAGGAGCGGTGCGGTTTCGTCCCATGTTGCTCACGGCAGCGGCGGTGGTGGTGGGGGCGGCGGTCATTCTGTTCGATCCTATCTTTCAAGGGCTGGCGATCTCGCTGATGGCGGGTGAGGTTGCGTCGCTGCTGCTGTCGCGGATGACGGTCCCGGTGGTGTACTTCATGATGAGGCGTCGTGAAGAGCGGGCGGCGCAGGCGATTGCGGACCGGACGGCGCAAACTGCGGTGAGCTAAACCAACCGCAGACCTCACCCCCCCCAACCCCCCTCTCCCTCGACATTTTCCTTGCCCATACGGGCAAGAAAAATCGTCTTCGAGCGAGGGGGGAGGAGAGCCACTTGTCCCGCAGTTCCGAGCCCCCCGCAGTTCCGAGCCCCCCGCAGTTCCGAGCCCCCCGCAGTTCCGAGCCCCCCTCTCCCTCGACATTTTCCTTGCCCATACGGGCAAGAAAAATCGTCTTCGAGCGAGGGGGG
>CAITRH010000058.1 GCA_903894755.1 uncultured delta proteobacterium | reverse complement strand
CCCGCACGATCCGGCGCGTTCACAAGGTCCCCCTCCCCATCGATGGGGAGGGGGCGCTGTGAAAGGGCGAAATAGCGAGGGGTGAGGTCTTCGGTTCGGACCTGCGGTTTAGCTAGCGTCGCCCTTCGAGAACCCACAGCAGTCCAACCGCGAGCTCGAGGTGCCCGTGGAACAACGCGAACGCAAAGTAGCCATCCCGCGCGCGTTCGAGATCGACGAGCCCCCACGCGATGAGCCCGAGTGCCATCACGGCGGCGCCGCCTACGAGGCGCTTGCCTACGTCGGCCTCGAGGGCCCGATAACTGCTCGCGAACGAGCGTGTCCCTTCGCGAGGACGGTCTTCGTCGGGAACAAGCCGTAGCCACACGCCATAGTGAACCGACTGCGCAAACGCGAAAAATAGCGTCGCCCGAAGCGCGAACACCGGCGATGAAACCGGCGCCAGCGTGTCGCAGAGAAGTCCGAGGTCCAGTCCCGTGCGGGGCGCATCGAGCGCGCCGAGACCGAGCGCCACGTGTTCGGCAGCCCCACTAAAAATGAGTGCGGCCCCGACCGCGAAAAGAGCGACCCCGGGAACCCGTCCCCACCGTCGCGTGGCTCGCGTGGGCGTCCAGGTCCACCAGAGCGCCAGGGCCACCAGGTTGTGGACATGCGCAAACACGACGTCGGCGAGGGGGCCCGCACGCACCGCCGCGATGAAAAGGAGGGCCCAGGCCACGAGCCCCACGAGGCGACGTCGAAGGGGCGTATGGGCCACCACGAGCACGCCCAAGCAGGCGACGAACCCCACGTAGAAGCGCGGCAAGAGCCAGGTCGCCAGCATGGGAACGACGCAAACGGCTAGATGGCCCCGCTGGTGAAGTCTCGGGCGCGCGACCAGGTAGCGAACGTCGGCCACCAGGTGAGGGACTCCGAACACCAGCGGACCTAGCGCGAGAAGCCAGAGAGGGGCGACGCAGGTGAGCAGGAACGGCACCGCCACTCCGACGGCTCCGAGGACCGCCACACGAAGGGTTCGATGGGCCAGGAGCGGACGAAGCAAGCGTCCAAAGATGCGCAGGAGCGCCGACCGTGCGAAGTCGGCGGGAGCGAGGAGACGTTCTGCCAACGCGGTCATGGCCCTACACTACGGACCCGATGCCAACCCCGTATGCAGACGAAGCCTTTTTCCGTCAGCTTCTCGCCAAGGCCGTCAGCGCCAAGGCAAGCGACGTGCACCTCAAAGTTGGCCAGCCACCTGGCGCACGTGTTCGAGGCGACATGGTCTATTTCAAGACCGAGCGGATCATGCCGGACGACACGGTGGCGATCGCGAACATCCTGCTGGCCGGCTCGAAGTTTCAGGAGCATCTCGACGAGCTTCGCGAGCATGACGGTTCCTATTCGGCGCCTGGAATTGGAAGGTTTCGGGTGAACGTCTACCGGCAGCGCGGCTCGCTTGCGGTGGTGATGCGGCATATCCCGTCGGACATCCCGACGATGGAAGAACTGAGTCTTCCTCAGGTGGCCCGTGACCTTGCGGAGAAGCCGTTCGGCATGGTGCTTTTGGTGGGGGCGGCGGGCAACGGCAAGAGCACGTCGATCGCGAGCATGGTGGGGTACTTGAACACGAACCGAGCGCTTCACATCGTGACCGTGGAGGACCCCATCGAATTTCTGCACAAGGACATCAAGTCATCGATCAGCCAGCGCGAGGTAGGCATCGACACGGCCAGTTTTGCGGCGGCACTTCGAGCGGCGCTTCGGCAGGATCCGGACGTCATTTTTCTTGGGGAAATTCGCGACGAAGAGACGATGGAGATCGCGCTGAAGGCAGCGGAGACGGGGCACTTGGTGATGTCGACGTTGCACACGAGCGACGCGATCCGGACGGTGAACCGGATGTTGGCGTTGATGCGTGGGGATCCAGGGGAAAACCGGACTCGGATCGCGTCGGCGCTTCAAGGGATCATCGCGCAGAAGCTTATTCAGCGGGCCGACGGCAGGGGGCTGACGTTGGCGTTGGAGGTCCTGGTGGCGTCCCAGTCGATACGGGAGTCCATACGGAAGCCCGAGGTGAACCCGCCGCTCAAGGCGCTGATGGAGAAGGGGGTCCATCCGTACGGGATGCAGACCTTTCAGATGCACATCGAGTCTTTGGTAGCGCAAGGGGTCATCGAGGAGGCGGCGGGGCGGGAAGCGCTCGGGGTGTAGAGCGTGGTGAGGTACCTCACGGGGGTGGTCAGATACCTCGCGGGGGTGGTCCAGGTACCTCGCGAGCGTGGGGGCAAGTACGTCGCGGGGGTGGTCCAGGTACGTCGCGGGGGTGGTCCAGGTACCTCGCGGGGGTGGTCCAGGTACCTCGCGGGGGTGGTCCATGCGGCCT
>CAITRH010000057.1 GCA_903894755.1 uncultured delta proteobacterium | reverse complement strand
TCCGGGCACTGTTCGATCGCTCGGTGGCCCACAAGCAAACCTTGCGTAACCTTCTTCAGCGCGAAGGGTACGACACCATTGATCAGATCCTTGCGAAGGGGCTCGACGAGGGACGGAAAGCAGGGCTCGACGAGGGACGGAAAGCGGGGCTCGATGAGGGACGGAAAGCGGGGCTCGATGAGGGACGGAAAGCGGGGCTCGATGAGGGACGGAAAGCGGGGCTCGACGAGGGACGGAAAGCGGGGCTCGATGAGGGACGGAAAGCGGGGCTCGACGAGGGACGGAAAGCGGGGCTCGACGAGGGACGGAAAGATACCTTGATTCGCCTGTCCGAGCGGAAACTTGGCCGGCCTCTCTCCGCACCAGAACAGGCCACCCTGTTGCAACGCCTCGAAGCCTATGGTTTCGATCTCGTGGGCGATCGTGTTCTGGACCTGGACACCTCAGGACTCACAGCATGGCTCACGCCAGGCTAGTCCGTCGCCACAACGCGAACGCGCGCCCCGCGACCCCGGGCGTTGGGGAGCGCGGCGATACGGCAGCTGCAGTTGCAGTTGCAGTTGCACCATCTGTCGGGAGCGCCACGAGGTCCCCGGCCTTTTCCGCAAGGTGCTCGTAGGGGACCTCTCCTACATGGCCCCGTGACCCCAAGTCCCGTGCAAAACCCGGCGCGGGCCTCCCCAAAATCCCCCACCCCCCGTACAAACCGCGCGTCGGCTCCCCACCGGACCCTACGCGCATGTACACACCCCGTCGCAGGCCTCGAGCCGACCCCACAGTACGCGTACGCCAGCGTGCGTCGGCCCCCCACGTGTCACGCGTACGCGTACAAATGTCCGCGCGGGCTCCCGACCGGGACCCACGTACGCGTACAAATGTCCGCGCGGGCTCCCGACCGGGACCCACGTACGCGTACAAAAGTCCGCGCGGCCCCCCGACGCCCCCTGGTGCACGCGTACAAAAGTCCGCGCGGCCTCCACGAGCGCCCACGTACGCGTGGTCTACAGCCCGTCGGGAGCCTACGCCGACTTTGCTACGCGTGATCCAGGGGGCGTCGGGGGGCCGCGCGGACTTTTGTACGGATGCACCTCTACCGTAAGGAGCCCCGCGCGCGTTTCTGTCACTGGGTTTTCTTTTTGAGGGCTTCGATTTCCGCTTGGAGCACGTCGAGGTCCTGCCTTTGGGGCGACCAGAAGCGCCTCGGCACCGTGTCGTTCGGCGTCGGCCTTGGCCCGCGCTTCCACTTCTCGGTGGGCGGCACGCTCGGTCCGGAGCCTCTCGCGCGTTTCCAGCTTGGGCATTCCCCCGCTCGATTCCCCCCACCACCTTCGGCCTCCGCGAGCGCCTCGGCGGATCCTCCCCTGCGACATCGCCGCGGATCAGCGCGAGCGCCTTGCCGGCCTCCTGGCCGCCGGCAAGTTGGATCGTACCGTGCGCGTCATTGAACACGCCGATGCGCTCTGCCCCACCACGGCGTCTTCCACCTGGGTCCCACTGATCACGACCCTTGCGGAACTTGGCCGGGGTGAGGACGTGCGCCAGGTGGCAACCCGCATCGAAAGCCGCACTCAGGCTTCCGAGGAGGCTCGCACGGCAGCTAAACCAACCCCATCTTGAAAACCGCAGATCCGAACCGAAGACCTCACCCCTCGCTATTTCGCCCTTTCACAGCGCCCCCTCCCCATCGATGGGGAGGGGGACCTTGTGAACGCGCCGGATCGTGCAGGGGTGAGGTCCTCGGGATCGCCGGCGACGAAGTTGCGGTTCTCAAATTAGATTTGGTATAACGCTCTTTCAAGGCCCGTACGTGAGGCGCCCCGAACGGGTCTGGGGTCTCCTACTTCCCATTCGCCTGCATGTTGCTTCCCAGCGAATACCGGTATGTGTAGCCTATTCCAACCCCTACAGCCAACGCCGTCTTCTTCCCGGTGTCTGGCAGGTTCACATACATGAGTTGGAGGTGCAGATCGATGGGAATGGCTTTGCTCACGATGTAGCCACCTCCCATGTGGAAACCTATGCGCTCGTTCGTCTCGGATGCTGACGCCCCGGAGGCTGTGACCTTGCTCGACAACACATTGAGTCCAAACTCGGCGTCAACATAGGGACCCTCGTAAGGATCGGGCCCAAAGAAGCACCGTACGCCAAGCCATAGGGGAATGTCCGAGACGCTATTTTCCCAGGTCTGACCTCCTGAGTACTGCGTCTTCGACAGGCCGGAAAGGTATCCAAACCGTGCCGTCAGCTCGACCTCGGGGCGCAGGCGAAGGCCCACGCGTGCAACCACTCCACTGAGGGGGCCGGTGGCGTCGGCGAAGTTTCCCACCGGGACCATACCCAGCAGGTCGGCGCCGAAGCTCAGTTGCATGGGCTTGTCTTGAGGTGGAGGCACATAAACTGTCGTCTTCGGAGCTGGTCGAACCGCAGGCGCTTCGAGGGGAAGCAAAGCAGGTGCCCCCTGTTCTCCTTCCGTGGTCTGCTCGACCGCTGCTCCCATGACTGTCCCCCCGATTTGCGCAGCGGGCTCTCTCTTGCGTCGCGCCGCCCGAAGCGGCTGTCCAGGCGCTCGCAGCACCACCAGATCCACCTCGAAGCCCGTGGCCGACCTACCGTAATACGACCAGTGATACCCATTGCGCTTGATCGAGTAGACCGCGTAGGTCGTCTTCTCGGGATCGACCAACTCGAGCTGGCCGTTGTCACCTCGGCGCAGGATCCAGCCGGGATCCAGCCGGACGCCAGCGTAAAGGTGGGAATTGTGTCCGCATCGGTGAAGCCAACCTCCTTGGCCCGCAAGGGACGGAGCTCTACGCGGCGGTTCTCATGCATCTCCAGCTCGCTCGTACCGGGCAAGGGTCCTTTGCCCTCTGCGACAATCCGCTCCTTGGCAATACCCAGCTTAATGAGCCGGTCTCGCACCGCTTCGGCGCGACGTTTGGACAGCGCCATGTTCATCGCCTTGTCACCGCGGTGATCGGCGTGACCCACGAGGTAAAGATCAAAGTCTTGCACTGTGGCGCCTGAAAGCAGCTTGGCCACCTGCTCGGTCGCCTTGAGCCCCTCGCCATTGAGGATCGCAAGGCCGGCTTCGAAATAAACCCTGCGCGCCGCGAGCGTGATCTGCGCCTGCGCCTCATCGGGACACCCGTCACCGTCCTGGAACCCGTTGACTGTCTCCGGCTGATCGGGACAGACGTCGTAGTCGTTTGGGATACCGTCCCCGTCTCGATCGTCGGCCGGACATTGCCCTGGACACAGGTCTGCGCCTAGGAAAAGCCTGGACTGCGCAGTGGCGGGTAACGCCACTAGCAAGAGCGAAGCGGTCGCCCCAATTGCCAAGAGCCGACTGATTTGGCTCGCGTCCTGGTCCGATTGACCAGATTGTTTCTTTACCATGGTCTCCATGTTGCCTCCTACGACGGCTCCAGAGCACCATTCGTACCACCTATCCAACTGGAGCCTCTCTCGTCTAAAGCGGGTAATAGGGCTCCGGGAAGCTGCACTCAAGACGGAGCTGCAGCGTCCATGGACGTCCACGGAACGTCCGGTGGACGTCGCCAGCCAGGAGGGAGGCCCATGGCGCTGCGAGCTGCCGCCTTGGTACAGCGGGCTATGCCGCCTGAGCAGCGATACAATGTGCAGCAGGCGCTCGGAGACCCGGCCCTTTCGAGGGGGGGGCTTCTCAGCCACCACCCGCAGTCGAAATGGCCTGCCATACTAAACCGCGGGTTTCGAAATGGCCTGCCAGACTATCGCTCCCCCACGGTCGCGGTACCAATACTCCCGGCCTGGGGCAGATATTTCCTGGGTAGTTCCTTACGCATCGCGCTTCTTTCGAGCCTCGCGCACCAGCGTCAAAAACTCCTTGGTCTGGTGGCGAGCAAAGACCCATGCCCCCACCACGTAACCAACCACGCCCGCAATGACCTCGACGGTGAGTCCCACACCTCGCACGTCGAGCCCCGCGGCCCGAAGCGCCTCACGAGCTCCAAGCACCGCTAAACCAAGTGGAATACAAGCGAGCAGCGGACGAACACACCGTCCCAACAGCGCTCGGAACGACACATGCTCCCAAATCGCTACCACGGTCTGCAACGCCAACGCATGCGCGATAAATGCAAGACCAACCGCCACACACGCCCAGAGCGGCCCAAGCCGTCCCAACGTGAACATCAACAGAACCAACAACGCTAACTTCGCGATGGACAACACAAGCAACACATGGGTCCGTCCGCTCGCCTGAAGGTACGCTCCCATTTGCCATGCCATGGGACGAGCAATGGAAAGCACACTCAGAACCGCTAACATGGGACCTACCGCCCCCCAGTTCGAACGAAGAAGCGTGTGCGCTGCCGTGGTCGCCACCATCCCGAGCCCCACAGACACTGGAAAAATGATGAATGCCAACATCCCCATGGAGAAGATAGCGAGCTGGGGACGGTCTTTTGGTTGGAGCCTTGCCAAGGACGGCAACAGGATTTCACCCGCTTGCTCGCCAATCTGGTCGGCAGGAACATCGGCAAGATTGTACGCCACGTTGTATTGACCCATAAGCTCAGGGCCGTAGAGACGCGCGATGATGAGGTTATCCCACTTGGCCGCAGCCATTCCCACCCAGCCGCCGAGAGCAAGCGGGACTCCAAATGCAAAGATCTCGCGGTACTTCGCCATGGACAAGCGATACGGCACAAGCCATTCGGTCCGCGGGGAGCTCGATACATAGCTAAGGAAGCGAAGCGAGCTCCGGGCCACGTTGCCGAGCACCACGGCCATGCCTCCCATTCCCAGCGCTGCAAGGGTCAGCGAGCTCACTCCATACATCAGCTCCGCTGCCGACCGGGTCACCGCCACCCTGCGAAAGCGAAGAGCCCTTGATAGCAACCGCTCGGGCACGAACGCCACCCGATCGAGAAGCGCAGCCAAGGCCATCCATGGAAGGTATTTCCCAAGCGTCGGGGAGTTCATCCAGGTTGCCAGTGGACCTTGCAGAAGTACCGTCGCAGCAAGAGTCAGCACACCAAGACCCACGTGAGAGACCGTAATATGCCACATGGTGGCAGGTCCCTCGTGCGGCCTGCTCAGCATGTAATGGCCCTGCCCGAAGGTGGTGAACGCGGTCACCGTTTCCACTACGATCACCGCAACCCCAACCTCCCCCATAACGTCGGGGTTGATGAAGTACGTAATGACAATGGAGCCGACGAGCGACAGAATTCGGGCCCCCATGCCAAGTATGATGGCCCATCCCGCCCCACGAGCGGCGGCATTCTGCATCTGCACCACGGAATCAGGCGGCTTTTCTTGAGTCACCGCCCCCAAGTAACACAACTAGCCAACGCACGGCGTCCTTTCTCGAGTTTTGTCCTGGAAAACCGATGATGACGACGTGTGTTGGTTGGCAGCCCCGAAGGGGCGTCACAATTCAGCCCAGGGTAGGTAACCCTGGGTCGCGGGCGTCGTGGTTCGGACCCCAGTTCGAACCTGCGGTTTTCAAGATGGGTTTGGTTTAAGCCGAAATCTTAGCGGTTCGGGGGCCGGGCCGGCATGATCTGGACCCTTCGCTCTGGATCCTCACCCAGGCTCTCGGTCCGCACCCCCACAATGTCGCGGACCGCCATGTGCACCACCCTTCGGTCACGCGCACTCATCGGGTCGAAGGTCACGACTTTCCCCTCTTGGATAACCCTCGAAGCAAGACGACGGGCCATTTGCGAAAGCTGGTCCTCGTGCCTCGCCCGATACCCCTCGGCATCCACGGAAACATGACGGCGCGGGTCGCCGGGACGATGCACGATGCGCGTCGTCAAGTACTGGATCGCATCCAGCACCGCTCCCTTCTTGCCAATGATACGCCCCGCATCGGGCCCCTCGATCTCGAGCCGGATCTCTTCGTCCGACCCCTCCCCATCGTCGGGCGCGAGGTTCACCTCGGCGTTCATCTGCATGTTCACCACTAGCGTGCGAACAAACGCCAGAGCCCGTTCAATCTGCCCGTCTGCCCCGGGCGCCACAAGAAGCTCCTCGCTCGCCTCAGGAGCCGCCACAGACTCCTCTTGTTCCCGTGGGACCGGCGCTTCGACCATTGGTTCGACTGCGGGGTCGGTCCCCGCGGTTGCAACTTCCGACTCGGGCCTCGACAAGTTAGACACGCGCCTTCCCCTTTCCGAATGCCGACCTCTTCTCACCAGTCGGCTTCGCTTCCTTCACCACAATGTCTCCCCCTCTTGGCACCTGCGGCGCAAACTTTTCAACCGCAAGCTGCTGCGCGATCCCCAGCACGCTGTTGGTAAGCATGTAAACTCCAAGAGCCGCCGGGAGAAAGAGCATCATCACCGTAAAAATGATGGGAAGCATCCAAGTCATCATCTTTTGTTGCATCGGGTCCATCCCCTGCTGCGGCACAATGCGCTGCTGAACAATCATCGCAGCGCCCAACACCAGCGGCATCACGTAGTACTTGTCCGGCGCCGAGAGGTCGGCAAACCACAAAAACTTGGTGTGGTACATCTCCACCGCCGTCTGCAGCGTCGTGTACATCGCAAACCACACAGGCATCTGCACCAGCATGGGAAGGCATCCGCCAAACGGATTCACCTTGTGCTTGCGCCAAAGCTCCATCATCGCCAGGTTCTTGGCCTGCGCATCGTCCGCAAACTTCACATTCAACGCATCCACCTCGGGCTTGAGCCGACGCATCGAAATGGTCGTCTGTATCGACTTCCAGGTCAGCGGAAACAGGCAAAGCCTCAGACCAAAGGTCATCACGATGATCGCAATGCCCCAGTTCCCAAAGGTCAAGTGCCCATGGATCCAAGTCAGCACCCCCACGAGCACCTTGGCCACCACCGTGAACGTGCCCAGGTTGATGAGATCCCCCACACCTTGTTTCCCGCCCGCAGCCGCCGCGAGCAGGTCGCGCTCCTTGGGACCAAAATAAGCCACCTGCCGATACGTCGCGCTCTCCTTCGGCCCAAGCTCACGCTTCGGATACGTCATCCTCGCATGAAACACCCGCCCCGCTAGATCGTCGTCAGCTCCCTGCCCCGCCGCATACCAGTGCTCCGACAGAATGCTGCAATCGGGAGTCGCCGCCGCCAAATCGAACGGTACCAAGGCCTGCGCAAAGTACTGATTCGAAACGGAGACGTAGCGGTCGACGCCGGTTTGGGTAAACCAGCCTTCCTTGAAGTCGTCCGAGCCCATTCGGGTCACGTCCCCCGCGCGAGCACACGACAACTCCGTCACGAAAGGCGACTGACGACCAAAGCTCCCCTTCATGTCCTCGTTGCGATGGTAGGCAAACACCTCGATCACCGTGCGGTGACGTCGCGGCTCCAACGCTAGGTTCGTTAGCGTCGTCTCCACCGTGAGTTCATAGGGACGTTCCCCTGCGGCTATCTTTTTGAGGATGCGAACATCGTCGTCCTGATACGAGAACTCGCAGAGACGATCCTCGCGACGGGAAAGAACCCACAGGAACCGATCGTACTTGACTTGGTCCTTGACCTGGTCAGTTAGGCTGTCGGTACGAAACAGCATGCGGAGGCTTCGCCAACGTTCATGGTCGGGCGTCGTCGACAGATCGCCGGCTTCGCTGGTGGCATAACGCGCCTCGGTAAGACGAAGATGCTTGATCGCCGCGCCGCGGGTGGAGAGAACAGCATCGAAACGATTGCCTCGCACCGTGCACAGCTCGCCCTCGGGCGGTTGCCAAGGACTCTTCTGCTCGCCAGTAAGCGGGTCGAGTAGGTCGGGGACAAAGCCCGGCGCGTTGGCGTAAATCTCGTCGGGGATCGCCTGGACTTTGGCGCTCGACTTGCCAGTCACCAGGGGCAACCCCCATTTCCAGAAGACTAAGATGGCCGCCGCGATGACGATCCAGCGAATGACGGTGTTGCGGTCCATGAAAACGCTTTCGTACGTCTCAGACGCCCATATGGCATCTCGGAGCCGTCGTGGGCCGGAGGAGAACTCCGCAGTTACGGGTTGGGCGGGCGGGCGATAGTCACATCGTACCTTGTGTGCCGCCCTGTTTTCGGCTGGGGGGGGTGGGGTGGAGCGGCCGCGCTCCCCCCACATGTGACTAAGGCCGGCGCGGGGCGCGGAAGCGGCGGGGGATCGTATCCACCCGGGTGAAACGGGTGGCACTTACACAAGCGCACGATCGAAAGCAAGGTTCCCCGGGACACACCATGCAGCTCGATGCATCCGGCCGCATAACGCGAGCACGACGGTTCAAAACGGCAAACATTGCCCAGGAGCGGCGACAGGGTCCGCTGATAGAGCCAAATCAGAGCGAGCAAAAGACGTGCGATCATGCTTTTCGAAGCCGCGATAAAACCCTCTGCCATTCGGCACGCACGTCCGCAAGTCCCAGCATGTGGGCCCCAGGACGCGCGATCACGACCAGATCGACTCCGTGGGCGAAGGCACCTGGCGAAAGACGAAAACACTCGCGGCAAACACGTTTGATACGGTTTCGCTCCACCGCTCCTCCGAGCTTGCGCGTCACCACCACCCCCAAACGCGCCGGTCCTTCCGGCCCCACTTGCGCGGCAACCAGCAGAACGAAATGCGGGGTGATGGCCCGTCGCGCTCCCCCTTGCTGCTGGAGCCTCAAAAACTCGGGGCGCTTGCGGAGACGGAGGCTCTTTGTGAAGGAAAATCCCAACGGTTACTTCTTGTAAAGGACTGGTGTCAGACGATAACGCCCCTTGCGACGTCGGTTCGAAATCACGTTGCGTCCGCCCCGGGTCGACATCCGGGCTCGGAAACCGTGCGTGCGTGCGCGGCGAATATTGTGCGGCTGGAAAGTGCGTTTCATGGCCAGGCTCGAATTCGTAGCGCGGGCAAAACCGCCCGCGCGGCGAGGCGCGAAAGAAAGCACCAACTCCTGACGTCGTCAAGGGCCTCGCGCTCAAGGCCGTCGAAAACGACGCTGTGCGCCGCAAAGCGTCAGCCCGTCTCGTGTCAGGGTCGCCCCTTCGGGGTTGCCAATCAACGCACGGTGTCCGTTCCATCGAAGGGAAAAACTGGTCTCACGCTGCAACGGCGCACGCGGCACCAGCTGAGGACTACACGCGTTGATTGCCAGCCCCGAAGGGGCGAATCAAATCCGCCCAGGGTGGGTACCGGGTGGGTAACACATGCTCGCGGGTGTCGCGGCTCGGACGCGCGGCTTGGACCTGCGGGTTTCGATCTGGACGCGGTTTAAACCAAACCCATCTTGAGAACCGCAGGTCCGATCCACCGCTTCCGCGCCCCAATTTCGCGCAGACCTCACCCCCAACCCCCTCTCCCTCGACATCCTCCTTGCCCAT
>CAITRH010000056.1 GCA_903894755.1 uncultured delta proteobacterium | reverse complement strand
GATTTGGCACAATGCCTGGATCGATGGCTGCTTCACACACCTGTTCGAGAGACACCGCGACCCAAGGCGCCGGAGCCACTGGTCGCCTTCAATCGAGCGGATCTCGTGGCGCGACTCGGAGAGGACGACGAGCTTTTTCAGGAGCTCCTCTCTGCCTTTGCGGTCCAAACGCGTCAACAGCTCGATGCGCTGGCGAAGGCCTTGGCGTCCAAGGATATGACCGCCATTGCCTGCTTAGCCCACGCGCTCAAGGGGGCGTCGGCCATGATGGCAGCTCCTGTGATGCGGCATGACGCCTCACGTCTTGAGGCTGCAGTGGAGCACGGCGATCAGGAGGAGGCCGCTGTGGTGGTGACTGGGTTATTGCGAGCCTTCGAGGATTTTCAAGATGCGACAAGCGGCGACTTGCGGAGCTCGCGGCCATGATAGGAGACCACATGTTGTCCTCTTGGCACTACACGCCTTATGTCTGGCCGCCTCTGGTAGCGTCCATTTTCATGGCGGCGGTTGCCCTGTACGCCCGTCGGGGCGTCAATGCTCACGCTGTCGCGCTCTTCCGCGTCTTTCTCTCGATGCTCTCCCTGTTCGCACTTTGTAACGCGATGGAGATCTCCGCATCGTCGCTCGCTCTCAAAGTTACGTTCCGCAGCCTTCGTGTGCTGGTCGATCGTCCCCTCGTTCCGTTCCCCTTAGCGCTCACTCTCGCCTACCTGGGACGTCCCCTGAGGCGACGGTCTTTTCTCTACATGCTTGTCATTCCTTGCATCAGTGTGCTCTTAACCATCAAGGACCCGTATCGGCTGTTTCTCTACGACTTCTACATCGGACCTGCGGAGACGTTGCTTTTTAGCCGCGGCCCTTGGTTCTTTGTCGAGTTCCCATACATACTGATCATGTGGTTGACGCCCTGCGTGCTCCTGCTCTTGTCGCTCCGCGCTCCTGGACTTCGTGCCAGCAACACGTTGATGTTGGCCTGTGGACTCGCCGCTCCCATACTGACCGAAGCGCTGTTCCAGCTTCGCCTTACAGCGGTGCCTGGCTACCGGTGGGCCGGCCTTTCAACTGCACTCTTCGTCTGGGGTCTCTTGCGAGGCAATGCCTTTGCGATCGTTCCCGTGGCACGCCATCTGGTGCTCGAGAGCATGGGAGACCTGGTGATCGTGCTCGACGCGCAGGGTCGGGTTGTCGACTCCAATCGCGCAGCGGAGGCCGCCTGCCCGGTGCTGCGGAACCACTCTGCAACTTTTCCGCAAGACTGGAAGGATCTCTTCTGCCGCGACCGTGGCGAGGTCCACCAGAACCACCTGGATTCGATTCCACTCAGCACTCCGACAGGGCAACGTTTCTACGACGTGACCATTTCTCCCATTCAGGGCGCGCCTCAGCAGCCCCTCGGACTGCTGCTTGTCTTGCGCGACGTCACCGAGCCCAGACAAGCCGAACAGGCACGACGTCTGGCGGAAGAGAGGCTGCGTCAAAGCGAGGAGCACTACCGCCTCATTTCGGACAACAGCGGCGATGTCATCTGGACCCTCGACCTCACGTCCAACCGTCTTACCTATGTCAGCCCCTCGGTGTTTCGCCTCCGCGGACTGACCCCGTCCGAGGCCTTGGCCCAGCCTCTCGAAGCGGCCATCACTGCCGAGTCCATGCAACGCATTGCCCGCGGCCTTCCAGAACACCTCGCCCGTTTCAACCCAGGGGACCCCTCCACCGCAATCAAGACCGACGAGATCGAGCAGGTTTGCAAGGATGGCACCATCGTGGCCACCGAGGTGGTCATGACCCTGATCGCCGATGCTCAGGGAAAACCCACGGGAATCCTCGGGGTCAGCCGCGACATCACGGAGCGCAAGCGCATTGAAGCGGAGTGTGAGAAAGCACAGGAAGCTGCGGAGGCTGCCAATCGGGCCAAGAGCGAGTTCCTGGCCAACATGAGCCACGAGCTGCGCACTCCCATGAGCGGTGTGTTGGGGATGACCTCGATTTTTCTTGATACCTCCCCTCTTTCCTCGACCCAGCGCCAATTCGCTACCACCATCAAGAAGAGCGGTGAGGCCCTTCTTGCCATCCTCAACGACATCCTCGACTTCTCCAAGATCGAGGCCGGTCGACTGGAGATCGAGTCCGTCACCTTCAACGTCCGCGTCGTTGTCGACGATATCCTGCGCCTACTTGGCTTTCGCGCCGAGGAGAAGGGACTTGGTCTTCGCTGCGTGGTCGATCACCATGTTGCAAAGTGGCTTAGCGGTGACCCTACAAGGCTACGTCAAGTTCTCACCAATCTGCTAGGCAACGCCATCAAGTTCACCGCTCACGGCGAGGTGGTACTTGGAGTTCATTGCGTGGAGTCGGACAGCACGCAGCAGACGCTCCGCTTCGACGTTCAGGATACGGGCATAGGCATTGCGCCCGAGACTCTGGCGACACTGTTTCGCCCCTTTGCGCAGGGGGACAGTTCTATTGCGCGACGCTTTGGGGGGACTGGACTTGGATTGGCCATCTCCAAGCAGCTGGTGGAGCTCATTGGAGGTACGTTTCACGTCCGAAGCGAGCTTGGTGTGGGGTCCGTATTTTCTTTTACTGCCAGTTTCCCGCAGGTGGTCGAAGGGCAACCGGAGTCCACCAAGGAGAAGCCGGATCACCCAGGGGCCTTCCTGGGGGCGCGCATTCTCTTAGCGGAGGACAACAAGACGAACCAAGAGGTTGCGTTGATCATGCTGACCTATCTGGGTTGCGATGTTCAGGTCGTGGCCAATGGCATCGGGGCACTCAATGCCCTTGCGTCGGCTGATTTCGACCTGGTGCTCATGGATGTGCAGATGCCGGAGTTGGATGGGTTTGAGGCGACTCGGCGACTTCGTGAGCGTTGCGCAACGGGCGTTCGAGTCCCTGTGATTGCGCTGACTGCGCATGCGATGCGAGGGGTCCGTGAGCAGTGCTTGGAAGCTGGAATGGACGACTATCTGTGCAAGCCTATCGATCGAGGGGAGCTGGCGCGGTGCCTGGGGCAATGGCTGCGCCTTGGTGAGGGGGGGTCCTAGACGGCAAGTGGCGAGAGGCGGAAGGGGAGAGGCGAATTCCCAAGTCCCAAACCCTGGTCTTCATCCCGGCAAGCGGCTATACTGCTCGCGTGCTTCCGACCCGTTCGTAAGCAATGGCCCGCTAAGTTCCGGGGTCTCGTCAAACTCCGAGGGTTGACCGCGACACCCGGCTACCCAGGGTTACCCACCCTGGGCTGATTTGACTCGCCCCTTCGGGGCTGCCAATCAACGCACGGCCTTCTCGTTGCGCAAGGGGACGTGCTGGAAAGGACCACTGCGTTGATTGGCAGCCCCGAACGTCGCTTCCAGGGTCGATTACGATTTTTGGGGCTTCTGCTCCACACACCCCGGTGCTATGCGGATCCCATGGAGGTACGGCTCGAAAACCACCTATTGTCCTCGTGGCACTACACCCCATATGTCTGGCCCCCTCTGGTGGCGTCCATTTTCATGGCGGTGCTTGCCCTGTACGCCCGTCGGGGCACCAATGCTCACGCTATCGCCATCTTCCGTGTCTTTGTCTCGATGCTCTCCCTGCTCGCGCTTTGCTACGCGCTGGAGCTCTCCGCATCGTCGCTCGCTCTCAAAGTTACGTTCCGCAGCCTTCGTGTGCTGGTCGATCGTCCCTTCGTTCCGTTCCCCTTAGCGCTCACTCTCGCCTACCTGGGACGTCCCCTGACGCGACGGATGTTTCTCTGGCTGTTGGTCATTCCTTGCATCAGTGTGCTCTTGACCATCAAGGACCCGTATCAGCTGTTTCGCTACGACTTCTACATGGAGACTTCCGGACCTGTGGAGACGTTGCTTTTTCGCCGCGGCCCTTGGTTCTTTGTCGAGTACCCATACCTACTGATCATGGGGTTGACGCCCTGCGTGCTCTTGCTCTTGTCGCTCCGCACTCCTGGGCTTCGTGTCAGCAACACGTTGATGTTGGCCTGTGGACTCGCCGTTCCCCTACTGACCGACCTGCTGTACCAGCTTCGCCTTACCCCGGTGCCTGGCTTCCAGTGGACCGCGACCGTGATGGTCCTTACGGCTGCACTCTTCGGCTGGGCTCTGTTGCGAGGTAATGTATTTTCAATTGTTCCCGTCGCGCGCCATCTCGTGCTCGAGAGCATGACCGATTTGGTGATCGTACTCAACGCCCAGAGACAAGTCGTCGACGCCAATCAGGCGGCCAAAGCTGCCTGCCCTGCACTCAAGGAAAACGACGCTGCAAAGGTGTCGGCTGACTGGACCGAGCTACTTCGTCTCGACCTCCCTGAAGCCCAAATAAACCTTGAAAACTCAATTGCGCTCAGCACTCCGGCAGGGCAACGTTTCTACGAAGTTACCGTCTCCCCTATCCATGCCACGCCACAGCAGCCCCTTGGACAGTTGCTCCTCCTGCGCGACGTCACCGAGCGCCGACATGCCGAACAGGCCCGGCGTCTGGCCGAAGAGCAGCTTCGTCAAAGCGAGGAGCACTACCGCCTCATTTCGGAAAACAATGGCGACGTCATCTGGACCCTCGACCTCGCGTCCAACCGCTTCACCTATGTCAGCCCCTCAGTGTTTCGCCTCCTCGGACTGACCCCCGCAGACGTCTTGGCCCAGCCTGTCGACGCTGTCATCACTCCCGAATCCATGCAACGTATTGCTTGGGGCCTTCCAGAACACATCGCGCACGTCGTCCCGGGAGCCCCATCGACCGTCAATACGGACCACATCGATCAGGTGCGCAAGGACGGCACCATCGTGCCCACCGAGGTCGTCACCACCGTGATTGCCAATGCGCAGGGACTGCCCACAAGCATCGTCGGAGTCAGCCGCGACATCACCGAGCGCAAACGCATCGAGGCGCAGCGTCAGAAGGCACAGCAAGCCGCGGAGGCTGCCAATCGGGCCAAGAGTGAATTCCTCGCCAACATGAGCCACGAGCTCCGCACTCCCATGAACGGTGTACTCGGGATGGCCTCGCTCCTTCTCGATACCACGCTGTCGTCGACGCAGCACCACTACATCACCACGGTCGAGAAGAGCGGCGAGACCCTGCTCACTGTTCTCAACGATATCCTTGACTTCTCCAAGATTGAGGCCGGTCGTCTGGAGATCGAGTCGGTGTCCTTCAACGTCCGGACCATGGTCGACGACACGATGCGCCTGCTTGGCTTGCGCGCCGAGGAGAAGGGACTCAGGCTCCGCTTCAAGATCGATGACGCTGTTGCCGAGTTGCTTGCAGGGGATCCGACACGGCTACGTCAGGTTCTCACCAATCTTGTAGGCAATGCGATCAAGTTCACGTCCCACGGCGAGGTGGTGCTTCGGGTCCATTGCGACAATGGCGACAGGACGCACCAGACGCTGCGCTGTGAGGTCCAAGATACGGGCATAGGCATCGCACCCGAGACTCTGGAAACACTGTTTCGCCCCTTTGCCCAGGCTGACAGCTCGATAGCGCGTCGCTTTGGAGGAACGGGACTTGGATTGACCATCTCAAAGCAGCTGGTCGAGCTGATGGGAGGTAGGCTCTACGTCGACAGCAAGCTGGGCGTGGGCTCCACGTTTTGCTTCGAGGTCCGCTGTCCCAAAGTTGTCCATGAGTACGCGATCGAGCCCACCAAGGACCGGCGGGATCACCAGGGGGCTTTCCATGGAACGCGCATTTTACTTGCGGAAGACGATAAGACGAACCAACTGGTGGCTTCGTTCATGCTGAGGCATTTGGGGTGCCATGTTCAGGTCGCATCCGACGGCGTTGAGGCACTCACGGCGCTTGCGTCGTCTGATTTCGACCTTGTGCTCATGGATGTGCAGATGCCCGAGTTGGATGGTCTCGCGGCCACTCGGCAACTTCGTGACCTGGGAGGAACGAACGGTCGTATCCCGGTGATTGCGCTGACTGCGGATGCCATGCAAGGTGTCCGTGAGCAGTGCATGGAAGCTGGAATGGACGACTATCTGTGCAAGCCCATCGATCGAAAGGCATTGGCGCAATGCCTGGAGCGATGGCTGCTTCACGCACCTGTTCGAGAGACACTGCGACCCAAGGCGCCGGAGCCACTGGTCGCCTTCAATCGAGCGGATCTCGTGGCGCGACTCGGAGAGGACGACGAGCTAATTCAGGAGCTCCTCTCTGCCTTTGCGGTCCAAACGCGTCAGCAGCTCGATGCGCTGGCGAAGGCCTTGGAGTCAAAGGATAGGACCGCCATGGCCCGCTTAGCCCACACGCTCAAGGGGGCGTCGGCCATGATGTCAGCCCCCGTGTTGCGCCATGACGCCTCACGACTTGAGACTGCAGTGGAGCATGGCGATCAGGAGGAGGCTACTGTGGTGGTCGCTGGGTTATTGCGAGCCTTCGAGGATTTTCAAGATGCGACAAGCAGCGACTAGTCACTCATGGCTTGCCCGAGCTCCAAAGGTCGCCGTTGACGCTGAGGGCAATGGCCAAGTAAGGGACGGCCTGACTGGTATCCTGGCCGGTCCGGTAGCGATGGTGCAGCCACCACTGGGTGAGCAGCACGACAGTCGCGTTGCTTATGTGGGTTGTGGGGCCGCCCCCGGAATTCTCGCTCGGCCTCGAGAAGAAAGTGTACCCGAAGAAGGGCCCGAGGCGATGGGTAGGCGAGTTGAGGTTCTCCTGGCCCGCTGCAAGCTGGGTGTCGTTGTAGAAGGCGTGGGCCACGGTGTAGCGCAAGCCTGTCGTAAACGCGGCTCCGGAGCTGCCGAACTTTGTTACGTACAACAGATCGTTGTCGCTGGACACGATCCAGCCCTGGTTGGGCGCCAGCAGATCGTAGACAATGTCGTAGAACACCGTGTCGCCAGTGCGCAGGTTCATGTCTGCGTAGACAAATCGGCTGTTGGAGCGAACGACCACGTTGGCCATCTTCCCTTGCACGAGCACGCCCAGCGTGAACAGCTGCCCAGGAGACGCGTAGTTTTTGTCTTCATCGGCGAGCCGGCGCAATTCGCTGTCGCTGAACTCGCTGCCAGCATTGGGGAAAGACTGCAGGAGCCTGAAGGTGCCAAAGTAGCGGATGGCATCGTACTGTGCGGTCAGGGTGAGCGGGGTGATAGGCTGCAGCTCGGCAAATGCGCCAATGCGACCGAAGGCCGGCGAGAGGCCGGGCGCCACGCCGAGCCCCAAAAAGGTGTCTCGCAACAGCAGGTGACTGGAGTCCATCAGCCGATAGCGGTACGAGAGCCGAAGCTCCTCGAAGATACCGTTGTAGCGGACCGCGAAAAGATTGCTGTAATAGAGCCGATGTCTGGCGGGAGGCGGAAGGTCCCGTTCTGGACGACTGGGCGCGACTGGCTGGGCGCTCTGGGCGGTGGCCGGCGCCGGAAGCAGCCAAGCGAGCCAAGCGAGCGCCTTCCAAGTAAACGTCGCACCGCGGCCTCTCAAAGTTGTCATTCGGAGCTGCGTGCCACGGTTGGAGGCTTCTGTCCAGAGGTACGACCTCGAAAACGGCACGGCAGACCGCCGCGGCAGCGCTAGAGTCCAGGGGGCGGCGCTCCGGACGTGAAGCCCGCGTGGCTAGATTAATCCCTCCCAAAGGTAGATTAATCTGGCCAGGTGGGTAGATTGATCCCCCTCAAGGGTAGATTAACCCCCCCCAGAGGTACATTAATCCCCCCCGCGGGTAGATTAATCTGGCCAGGTGGTCAGATCAATCCCTCCCGCGGGGAGACTAAGCCTGCGACACGAGCCTCCTACCCCTTGGGCGCCACCGGAGCCGTCGCCGCCGGAGTCGCCACACCCTCGGCCGGCTCGGCCTTGGCCCGCGCACGTCCTTCAAGGATCGCGTCGCGGCGCTGTTCCACAAGCGCCGTAACCCGTGGGTATTCCGTTGCAAGCTGCGCATCATGGTTCTGCACAATGTGGAGCAGCTCGGTTTTCACCGCAAGCAGGTAGGTCATCGCGTCGTGATTGGCCGAGGCTTCTACGTCCCTCGAGTAGCTCGCAAGGGCTTCCGCCTTGAGCGTCGCGCTGCGTGCAGCCTCCAGTTTCTGCATGTGCAATTGCGCTTCGGAAGGGTCCGGGGCATAACGGCCAAGGTCCTCTTTCAGCTTGGGCCCTTTGACCGCTACCTCGTCGAGAGCCCCAAGGACCTCCGACCGCTGCGTCTCGGTCATCTTGAGCAAACGCTGCTTTCCTGCCGCGTCAAATGGGGTGACGCCACGAGGCGCGGCTGGAATCGACGCGGCGTCGACAGCGTGAAGACCATGGGATGTCGTAAGAATTGTCATGATTGGCTCTCTCTCCTTAGTGTGGTGGGCGTGAACGTTGTCCGTGTCGCGCGAACGTATCGGACTCAAAAAAATAGGTCAAGTGCAATGCGCCATCGCCATGAGCGCCAGCGCCGCTTTCTTGCGCGACTTGCCGAGCTCCGCGCAGGGGCCCACACACGCCGGACACCCATTCTCGCAAACACACCCCCTGATAAGCGCGCGCGCCCTGTCAAAAAGTACGTCCCGCTGCTCGTACAGACGTTCGGCGAGCCCAGTCCCCCCTGGAATGTGCTCGTACACGAACAACGTCGGGGCGTAGCCTCGCTGCGGACCTCCTGTCTTCTTTCCCGCGGGGTCCCCCAAGGTCGTTCCTAGATCACGCGGGTCGCACATGAGCGCAAGCGCCCCCACGGCCTCGAAGGCAATGCCGATCCCTCGAAGTGCATCAATGGCCGCAGCACGTCCCGCCTCGAGCGACGCTGCATGCTCCTCGGGTACGGTGAGCCAAAACGCCATCGTGTGCATCTGCATCTCGGGGAGCCGAACCTCGCCAAAACCAGCATTTTCATGGGTGAAAAACTTGATCTTCTTGTACCCAACCACCTTCTCCACCACGGAAACTTCCCCAAACCCCGAGTCCCATTGCCCCAACGTGCCCGTCGCACTCTCGTCCAGTACAGCGAGCTGTACGTACTTCATAGCGTCTGTGTAGTAGTCAGGCTCCACCTTGCGTACAAACGCCTTGTGGTTGTCGTAGTCGAACCGCTCCACCTGCCACGTGTCGCCATCGTGTTGGTAAATGGCCTGCTCGTGCAGCATGGTATGCGACGCACGCCAGTCGAGCTCGGCAAGCGCCCTGTCGTGCTCGACATCGATAATGACCACGTTGTCCCAGCCAATGCTGCGCAGCGATACATGGTTGGCAGGATAGGCATCGGTCGCCCAATGGAAGGTCCCCGCCGCTTCATGCAGCACTCCGTGTTGGGCCAAGTACGCAAGCGCCTGTCCCGTTTCCTCTGCACCGAGGGACCCAAAAGACTCGCCTCGACGAAAGGGGAGCTCGAAGGCAGCACACTTGAGATGTTGCACCAGGATCTCGACGTTGTCTGGGTCGATGCGCGCTTCTTCGACTGGAGCTCCCAGCAGAAACCCAGGTGAGCTTGCCAAGAACTGATCGACTGGCGCACTGGTCGTGACCAGAACCCCAAGGCTTGTCCCCCCGCGCCGTCCAGCTCGCCCGATACGTTGCCACAGCGCCGCAACGGAGCCTGGATACCCTGCGCAGATCACTGCGTCGAGCTCGCCAATGTCGATTCCGAGCTCGAGAGCGCTCGTGGCCACGACTGCAAGGAGCTCCCCCTCTCGAAGGCGTCGCTCGATGTCCCGTCGTTCGCCAGGAAGGTATCCACCTCGGTAGCCCATCACCCGGGTGGGCTCGATCTGGTCGGAGACAGCATCCCGAAGGTAGCGCAGCATGACTTCGACGTTGTTTCTGGATTGGCCGAACACGATGGTTGGCACTGCGGCACGAACAAGGTCACTGGCAAGCATGACGGCCTGTTTCACGTAGCTTGCGCGCAGTCCCAGCTCGGCGTTTACCACGGGCGGATTGAACACGAAGAGCCGTCGTTTGCCCCGGGGCGCGCCGCTCTTGTCAATGAGTGCGATGTCGTCTTGGCCAAAGAGCCGTGCAGCGTGGGCCCTAGGGTTTCCAATGGTTGCAGTAGCGCCAATGAGGGTGGGACTCGACCCATGAAAGCGCGCAATACGGAGCAGTCTTCTCAGCACATTGGCAACTTGGGAGCCAAAGACGCCTCGGTAGACATGAAGCTCGTCGACCACGATGTACCGAAGGTTTTGAAACAGGCGCGCCCAATTGGCGTGGTGGGGAAGAATTCCAGTGTGCAGCATGTCGGGATTGGTGGCCAAGATACCAGCGCGCTCACGGGCAACCTTGCGAGCGTCGGCTGGAGTGTCGCCGTCGTAAACCACGGCTCCGCGACTCAAACCAGCGTCGTGCATCAGCGACCGCAGGGACGCTTCCTGGTCACGAGCCAGCGCTTTGGTGGGGTACAGATACAGCGCGCGGGCATCGGGCTCGGCAAGGAGGGTGGTGAGGACGGGAAGGTGAAAGCAGAGGCTCTTGCCACTGGCCGTGGGGGTCGCGATGACGACGGGCTGGCCGCTCTTGGCAGCTTGGAAGGCCTGCGTTTGGTGGGTGTACAGAGACCGCACACCGCGTGCTTCGAGGGCTCGGGACAGGGCGACAGGAAGCTCCTGGGGGAGCGGCCCGACGGAGGCTTCGACTGACGCGTAGGTTTCGTCGGCAACGAAACAGGGCTTGACATAGCGGCTCTCGAACCAGCGGGACAGAACGAATTCGAGACCTTGGGGATGGCTCCATGGAGGGGCGGGCATGGGGGACAGTAACCCGCTACAGGCTCGAATGCCAAACCAAACCTAGACCTCACCCCCCAACCCCCCTCTCCCTCGACATTCTGCTTGCCCATTCGGGCAAGCAAGATTGTCTTCGAGCGAGGGGGGCTCGGAACCGCGG
>CAITRH010000055.1 GCA_903894755.1 uncultured delta proteobacterium | reverse complement strand
TAGGGACAGATAGTTGATTGCCTCTGGAAGCGTGCGGATGCCATAAAGACGCAGGTCCTCGGCAGTGATGGTCACCGTTTGCGCCGGCGCGATGCTGGCGCGTTCGGAGGCCACGGAGGCCGTGGTGACAACCCTTTCAGCAAGCAACTGCTCTAGCCCAGTGGTCTCTTGAGCGCCGGCAGTCGCGGCCAGCAAGACTAAACTAACCGCGGAGTGAAGGCACAACCGACGGGACAAGAAAGAGGTCATTCAAACGCTCTCAAACGCGAATCAGAAACAGCTCCGAAGCAAGGGATTCCACCAACTCGTCGAGCTCCACTGCACGACCTTCCGGCGCAGCCAACGTAAGCTCCCCCCCGCGTTCGGCAAACAGTGCCGCGAGCCCCTCGGAAGCCTCCACCACTGCCTTCACGAACACCACATCGGGCGCTCGCACCACGATGCAACGGGTCACCATCCCGTCCCCCACACATGGCGGCACTGCCTTTCGTCCCATTGGTCAATTGCCTCCCCGAAGGTCCTTTACCACCCATGCTACCAGACGCTCCACGTAACTCTCGAAGGGGGGACAACGCAGTCCCGACGACGCCAGGAGCTCGTCGGCGTGCGCAGTCGAAAACCCCACCGGTGCCAGCAGGTCGTCAAAGAAGGCGCGCGGGCTTCGCAGCAGCCGCTCGAGCCCAGGGCTGTCTAGCACCGCCTTCACGCCATACGCAGGCAGGACTGGACGATCCCGTTGGGCAGCCTCCACCACCCGCTCTACCCACTGACGGGCGGGCAACGGAACCGAGTCCACCAAGTGAAAGGTGCGCCCAGGTGCGTTCTTGTGCCGTCCCAACAGGCACGCCGCGCGGGCCACATAGTCCACTGGCACTACGTGCAGCGGCCATTGCCCTCGCCCCAAGAGCGGCAAGGAGAGGTCCCGCGGCGAAACGACCAGCAGACGAAGCAGCAGCGCTACATCGGTGGTGTCGAGCTCTCCGGTCTCCGAGTCGCCGACAAGGGGAGCGGGACGTAGGACGACCACGGGAAGTCTTGTTCTAGCGCCACGAAGCAGCTTCTCGGCCCGCGCTCGGCCCTCATCGTCTTTGTTGCGAAACCGTTGGCCTCGCTCGAGATCGTCCTCGCGTACGAGGCCGGTCCGATCTCCCGCCACCCGCAGCGTCGAATGATGCACCAGGCATCGAAGACGCTTGCAATGCAACGCAAACTCGAGGATCTCGCGCGCTGCTGCCACCGAAGCAGGCTCGTTCCCCTCCACAGGCGACACTTCGGCGACGTGATGCACATGGGTCACCCGCTCGGCAAGCTCCATCAGCTCCGAACCCGATAGCCCGAGATCCAACGCGGATGCCGACCCCTCCAGGACCTTTGAAACCCCCTCGTATCGCTCGGACCTGCGCACAAGCGCCACCACCTCGGCGCCGGTCTGTCGCAGCTCCTGGGCGAGACGACGCGCGTAGAGGCTTGGAAGTCCAGTAAGAAGCACCACTTCGTCCATGCTCAAATCCTGCAACTGCGCGTAACCACGCCGCCATTCTAGCCAGTGCGCGTTCGGAATCCACTGTCCTTCGAGCTTCTCCCGCCGGCAAGGAGTAGCCGCTGTGACCGGGGAATAGACGTCTTGACCGTCCATGATGAGCTAGGGAGGGCGAGCGAGGAATATTCCTATCTTTTGAGCGACCCCGACCGACCATCGCACTTGGCGCACCGAAGCTCCACGACGGCTTCTCGACGCACGCCCTTTGCAGGAGACCCTATCGCTTCTTTCGTAAGCTCGTGCTACGGGCCGGACTCTTTCTGGATGCTGCCTCGTCTAAGCGACGACAAGCAGGCGGAGCGCTGCGGTCGTCTCAAGGCGGTTGTGAATTCCCATGTCTCATTAATAAATTATTACGAACATGCGCTGCGTTCCGAGGCGTGGAAAACCGAACCCAGCATGCCGCGCACCATCGATGAAGCAAAGACTAGATTTATAAAAGATCTGGCAAACCAAGTACAGTCCAGACAAGTTCGAGCCTCAGGTGGCCTACGCCAAGTATTACTGGCCCTGGGATTGGATTGTCTGCTCCAGCGTCTACACCCAGG
Organism: uncultured delta proteobacterium; assembly: GCA_903894755.1. Classification (GTDB taxonomy): domain Bacteria; phylum Myxococcota_A; class Polyangia; order Polyangiales; family Polyangiaceae; genus CAITRH01. The sequence continues at coordinate 32,229 of CAITRH010000055.1, read as the reverse complement.
ACATTGTCGATTCGGTGCAAGCACCTACAGAATGAGCAGTTCCGGTGGAAAGCGGAGGTGACCAAAGGACCGGTGGTGGCAGCCCCGTTGGGACTGATGGTGATGCCGTCAGGACTGGGTCCCTCGGATGTTGGGAAACTGGAGGGGGCTTGGAAAGCGGCGATCGTGGGGCGGATTGCGGAATTGGAGTCCGCAGTGCCGTAGCTGTCTTGCGGTTCTAAACCAACCCCATCTTGAATACCGCCAGCCCCATGCTCATGCTGTTCTAGGCGACCCGACGTTCGCGCTCGTCGGCTCGTCGAGATTCGCCCACGTAGACCCGTCGCGCGACCACCGACACAAGCAGCGCGCGAGCGGCAAGCCCTCGAGGCATCCGTTCCCCGGACCGAAGCACCAACGCCGTCAGCCGTCCGCCGTACACGCACGCCGTGTCGAGCCCCGTGGCCCACGGGTGAAGCTGTGGATCGCGCCTCGCGTTGTGTCCAAACACCACGTGGGGCGCCCCCTCGTAGAGCTCGCCCCAGAGCCGTTCCTCCCCCTTCTTGCCGCGCAGTCCGTTCCCCTCGAAGCCGGGCCCCCCCACCGTGCGGATCCGAAGAAGCGTCTCGCGATCCTGAGCGTCGAACGGAATCCCAGGAACCACGCCGGCATGAACCACGCGAAGTCCATGTTCGGGCAGGTCCCAGGAGACCGGTGCTCCCGCAAGAAGAGCCCAATCGGCCGCACGAAGGCTCGACGCCACACGCTCGTGAACCCGTCCAAGCGGCTCTGGACGTTTTCCGAGCCCCTTCATGTTCGCGTGCATCCGGGCCCGCCACACCACGAGCTTCTCTTCGTGGTTTCCACGTACAACCACGGCGGTGCACCGGCGCGCGATCTCGCAAACCCGAGAGGAATCGGGACCTCGCGCCACTAGGTCCCCGGCCAACACGAGCCGGTCGGTGCTCGCAAAGGCGACGCGGTCGAGGAGCGCGTCGAGCTCGTCTGCGCACCCGTGCACGTCGCCCACGATGACCGTTCGCCCCATGTTTCGTTTCACCGGGACGCTCCTTTGCCATGCCCTCAACCAGGCGGCCAAACATTCAGCGTCGCGCGCACGCAGCAGCTTTGCGGCGAGGCTCCTGCTAGAAGCCTCGTCCCCTGCGATGCTCACCCCCGAACCCATCGACAACGCCATCGACGCCCTCGAACAGGCCGCGTTGTCCGCCGAACACGGAACCCCCGTCGGCGTCCTTCTGCAAACCACCCCGGAAGCCTTTCGCGCCGCCGCAAAACACGATGGCGCTGCAGTCCGCCAACGTCTCGACCGCGTCGTCATGGGCTTCGACCCAGAGCTTGGTCTCGACCAGCTCCTCGCTAGCGGCGCTATGGCCGCTCTCTTTCCTGAGGTCGAAGCACTCGTCGGCTTCGGCGACGGCGAGTGGCGCCACAAGGACGTCTGGAAACACACCAAGCAGGTGGTCCGCCAGGCCGTGCCTCGCCTCGAGGTTCGCTGGGCCGCGCTGTTTCACGACATCGGTAAGGTAAAAACTAGGTCGATCACCGCCGATGGCAAAGTCCACTTCCTCGGACACGCCGAGGCCGGTACCCGCATGTTCGACCGTCTCGACCGACGTCTCGCCCTCTTCTCTCCCGAGCCGTCCCTCCACAGCACCGTGCGGTTTCTCATCCTCCACCACCTGCGCGCCAACCAGTACGAGGCCGACTGGACCGACAGCGCCGTCCGACGCTTCGCCCGTGAGCTCGGCGAGCACCTGGACGACCTTCTCTGCCTCGCAAGCGCTGACATCACCACCAAACGCCCCGAGAAAAAACGTCGAGGGCTGTCGCAGATCGAAGAGCTCCAGACCCGAATCACCGCGCTGGCCGCAGAAGACGCTCAAGTCCCTCCGCTTCCAAGCGGCATCGGCGACGCCATGATGCTCGCGTTTTCCCTCAAGCCCTCGCGTCTGATCGGCGACATCAAACGGGCGCTCGAAGACGCCATCGAACACGACGAAATTGCCTCGCACCAATCGAGCGACGCTTACGTGGCGTTCCTCGACGCAAACCGCGAGCGCTTTGGTATTCCCCAACGCGTCGGTTGACTCACTCGATCACCACAAAGGCAACGCGTCCCACCAGCTGACCATCCTCGGTCTCGACGTCGACGTGCCAACTGCCGGTCCGCTGCTCCGGGATCTCGCTCGCCGTAAGCGACGACTTGAGGCGTACCGTACCAAACGGTCCCTCGACCCTCGAGAGCTCCTCGGCCATGCGGGCTATGGGAACCCCATTCAAACGCCACACGTGCAGCAGCCGATCCCCTTTGCCCCCGGGAATGACCACGTCGGTCACCGCCATGAGCTGCTTGATCACCGAAAAATGAAGACGCGTGACCTCCATCGCCAAGCGCCCGTCCTCTAAGACCACCGGTCCCACCGCGCCCCGCGACAGATGCATGGGAACCGGTGGAATGGCAGTCCGTGCAACGTAGACGAGCCCCGTACCTGCTGCGATAGAGCCTAGGAAAAGAGCTGCGTAGAGCTTATTGCGAAGCTCGACGACAGGTACATGAAGGGTCCAGAAGCCAACCACCGTCACGGCGCCCGCACCGAGCAGCGAGTAGAGGGTCCGCGTGTCGGCAAGCAGTGCAGGAAACACCAGGTTCAAGCATCCAAACAAGATGATGCCGTGGAAGAGGGACGCGACCGAACGCCAGCGCATCAGGACCCGATCGAACACGATGTCAAGGGTCGAGAGCACGGCGCAGACGGCCAGGAGAATGACGAACCAGACGTTGGGCGCGTCGGGTGTCGTGGATTTCCAATAGAACGGGACAAGGAAGAAGAGCATGCCCTGGTAGAGGTTTTTCAGGGCGTAGGTCATCACGTAGAAACGGATCTTGGCTTTGGGGGGGGCGTGTTCGAGGTTCGACTGTCCGGCGCCCGAGCCATAGACGCGAAAGAAGAGGATCATCAGGAGCCACGCCGAGCCGAGGGTGACGGCGAGCCAGCGGGCGTGGTCGAATCCTTTTTGGGCAAAGCTTGCGACGAAGGCACCGAGGGTCAGTGCGTAGGCCGAGTGGAGCCACCAAAGCTTGTGACCGTGGACCTTGAGAAACCTCCGGCCCCGTCCAAGCGCCCTGCGCCAAGGAGACTCGAGAGGGGACAGTTGCGGAGCGGGGGCTTCGGACCGAGTCTTTGGGTCAAACACGTTCCGGCAGCTTTAGTCCGTTCCAAGCGGATCATGAAGCGGAGTGTAAGGTTGGCTCCGTATGCTCGCGATCGCCAAGGCTGCCAGTGGGAAGAAACTCCACCCGGTTGCGACCATGGGACTTGGCGCGATAGAGCCGTTCATCCACTTGGGCAAGGATACCCAGCACCGAGCCCCCCGCAGTACACTGCACCGTGACAACCCCCAGACTCGCCGTCACGTGGGCTGCGGTGCTCGACGCCGTATGAGCAATCGCCAGAGCCATGATGCCCAGACGTATCCTCTCGGCTATGAGCACCGCACCGCTGCTGTCTGTCTCCGGCAGGATACAGGCGAATTCCTCCCCCCCATAGCGCGCGGCCAAATCTGCAGCACGGGTTGCGCAGTCCGCAATCACCTGGGCAACCTGTCGCAGACAGTCGTCGCCTTTCACGTGTCCGTAGGTGTCATTGAACGCCTTGAAGTGGTCCACATCCAGCAGGATAAGCGACAGCTCGGCCCCCGAACGCGCATGCCGCGCATGCTCTTGGACCAGCACCTCGTCAAAATGCCTCCGATTGGCAATGCCTGTCAAACTGTCCGTGATGGTCAGGACTTCAAGGTTGCGGTTTAGTTCCGCCAGCGCCTTCTCTGCCCGCTTGCGTTCCGTGATGTCTCGCCATGCCGTAAACAAGGATGGCATGCCATCGAGCCTGATCAACGCTATAGCTACCTCGACAAAGAACTCTTCCCCATCCAACCGTCGATGCACCCACTCGAACGTCTTGTGGCCGGTCCGCAGTGCTTCCTCGAGCCTTTCCTCTGCCACCTCTGACGACCTTCTTCCGTCAGCCTGAAACTCGGGGGAAAGCAGCTCTGGAGGCTTTCCAAGAATCTGTGCTCGGTCACCTCGCAAGATGACCTCGGTGGCCCGGTTGCAATCGACAAAGACTCCGTTCGTGAGGATCAAGTACGGCTCTGGGGAATCCCTGAACAGAATACGGTACTTCTCTTCGCTCTCCGCAAGTTTGCGCGCTGCCAAGAATGCCCTGTCGCGCGCCGAACGGAGCATCCCTGCGATCATGCTGAGCAGAACGCTCACCACAACTCCACTGGCCAACGCGGAGTACGACAAGTAGCCGTGTGCTTCCACGGCAAACGCTGGAAGGGTTGCAAATGTGATCAGCCAACTCCGTCCAAAGACTTCCACAGTCTTCGAGCCGTGGAAATTTGGGGCATAATGCTCGGGTATCTTGATGTGCTCCGACTGGATGCTGCTGAAAAGAAGGGAGTCGGAATCCTGGTTGGACGAGGCAAAGAGCTCGAACGCGACGTCTCGAGGCATTTTGTCAAAAGTTGCGGTGATAAAGTCGTTGATGCGGATTGGACTGTACGCATATCCCAAAAGTGCATCTCGTCGGCTCTCGATCGTGTCGGTCCGCATGCCAAGCCGGTAGACAGGAACGAACATCAGCATGCCGTTCTGCGGGTCCTTGTCGGTCTCCTGCACAAGAATGATCTTCGCCGCAATGGTGGTGGTTGCATCATCCCTTGCCTTTCCCATGGCCATGCGCCGAATCGGCTCGGAAAACATGTCGTAGCCAAATGCCCTCTGGTTGCGCCAATCAAAGGGTTCCAGATACATGACTGAGGTGAAGGCCGCGCATTCCGCTCCCAACGGGCATTCCGGGTGGACCGCGTATTGCGGGAAACCTTCCGAACGTACCTGCTGAATGTGCCGTTCCTTCTCCTCAGGCTTCAGCCATTTCGAGAAGCCCACCCCCTGGATCCCAGGATAGTGCTCCCCAAGTCCCAGGGTCGAGACGTACCTTCGCCACTCGTCGCGGGTGACCTCGGGATGGGAGTTGAGAAGACCGGCAGCCCCACGAAGTACCTGCTCGTTTTCATGCATCCTCTTCACAATCCGGGAGGCGATCGCTTCCGTCTTGTCCTGATACGTTTTCTTGGCTTGTGTCGTTAGGCTGGAATCATACAAACGCCATAGAAACAGCGTCGTGCCCAGGGAAAGAGCAAGCATGACATAGAGGAGAGAATTGAAGAGTCGTGTCGACGATGGCGCCGGGAAAGGCTCCTTCGCAGGTTTCCTTAGAGCGATGATGTACTGGCCCAGGTTCATTCAAGGAGGCTCCGACCCATCGTGGCACTATGGTCCTGCTTCGCCTAGCGCACCAGTTCTAACGAGGCACGGAGCCTTGGGGAGCGAGGGGGAAGGTCCTTGGCGACGGCACGGAGGCTTAGGGAGCGAGGGGGAAGGTCCTTGGCGACGGCACGGAGGCTTAGGGAGCGAGGGGGAAGGTCCTTGGCGACGGCACGGAGGCTTAGGGAGCGAGGGGGACACTCGGGTGCGGTGAAATCTCGCCTTGGGGGCCGGAGCGGGTGGAAACGTGCGTCAGGAGTTGTCGTGGCAAGGGCGCGCTTTTCGAAGGATCTCGTGGTACGGTCCGCTCCGTGTTCGGCCTGAGCCTCGGGGAATTCGTAGTTGTGATTTTGGTAGCCATGGTGGTCATGGGGCCGAAGGAGCTTCCAAAGCTTCTCCGCAAGGCCGGGGAATGGGCGGGCAAGCTTCGGCGGATGGCGGCGGAGATGCGCGCGCAGAGCGGCATTGACGACGCGTTGCGGGCCGAGGGGCTCGATCTGGAGCTGTCGGAGCTACGAAAGCTTGCGCGAGGCGAGCTTGCGGGGGTGGTTTCGAGCACACGAGCGGCGACGCGTTTCGACGACCTTGCGCTTCCGGCGATGGGGACGAGTCCGTCCGAAGGGGGCCTTGGGCGAGGGTTTGGCCAGGAGTATCCTCGTAGCGGCGCCGACAGCTACGGTGCCATTGCCGACACGGCGATTGTCGACGACAGCGCGCTGCCCCCTTCGGAGCTAGCCAATGATCCGGTGTATTGCGCGGTGTTTGACGAGGTTACGGCGGGATGAGCGACTTTACGACGCCGGGTGAGGGGCCCGAGCAGGACGTACGCATGACGATTTGGGAGCATCTCGAGGAGCTCCGACGTCGTTTGGTGCGCGGGTTTCTGACGCTACTTTTGGGGACCATGGTGGCCTGGGCATTCCGGGTGCAAATTCTTGCCTGGTTGCTTCGTCCCTACGAGCGCGCCTGGTTCGAGCGGAAGTTTCCTGGGCCTCCAGAGTTGCAGACGCTGTCACCGGCGGACGCGTTCGTGGGGTACATGCAACTTTCGTTGGTAGCAGGACTAGTGGCGGCGCTTCCCATCCTCTTTTACCAGCTTTGGGCGTTCATCAGCCCAGGGCTGTACAAACGCGAGAAGCGGCTGGTGTTCCCCTTCGTATTTTTCTCGACGACGCTGTTTCTGTCGGGAGTGGCCTTTGCGTACTATGTAGCGTTTCCTTTCACGTTCAGCTACTTCTTCTCACTATTAGGAGAAGTGAGCGACAAGGGGACCGCTCTGACGCAACGTCCAACGCTGGAGTTTTACCTCGACTTTTCAACGCGCTTTCTGTTGGCGTTCGGAGCGGTGTTTGAGCTTCCTCTTTTCATTGCCTTCTTGGTGATAGGAGGGATTGTGACGCCGCAGCAACTCTGGCGGTTCAGCCGCTGGGCGGTTTTGCTTGCATTTATAGTGGGGGCTTTTGTGACCCCTGGGCCCGAGATTTCGAGTCAGATTGCGGTGAGCGGAGCGCTCATTGCGTTGTACTTCCTGTCTCTAGGGATCGCGTTTGTCATCGGGCCAAAGGCAAGAGGGCTCTAACTAGGGCGTCGCCGGGCAAACGTCTGGTTTTTTTTGGCGACGATTGCGCGCGTTGGCGCCGACCGGGGTACGATGCCTTCGATCCCCATGGCCGAATTCGCATACGAAGCACGGGCGCGCACCGGTGAGGTTCGCAAAGGCGTGATGGAGGCCGAGTCAGAAGAAGCGGTCAACACGCGTCTTCGGCAGCAGCAGCTCCACCCAACGAAAGTCAAGAAAAAAGCCAAAGCGTTAAGTTTCCAGATTGGGACAGGGGTCGGCATGACCGATCTCGTCACCTTCACGCGCCTGTTTGCGACGATGATCGACGCGGGGCTGCCGATCGTGCAGTGCCTCGACATCTTGGCAAACCAGACCGACAACAAGTATTTTTCGGTGATCTTGAAGGACATCAAAGCAAGCGTCGAGGGAGGCTCGACCTTTAGCGACTCGCTTCGTCGGCACCCCAAGGTTTTCGATGCGCTCTACACGAACCTAGTTCAGGCGGGCGAGGTGGGGGGTATCCTCGACACGATTTTGAATCGGCTCGCGGTGTACATCGAGAAGAACATGAAGCTGCTACGTCAGATCAAGGGGGCGATGGTGTACCCGAGCGTCGTGCTTGTGGTGTTCATCATTGTGCTCTCGATTTTGCTGGGCTTTGTGATCCCAGCGTTCGAAGGGATGTTCAAGGAGTTCGGTTCCAAAGCGGAGCTTCCCGTGCTCACGCAGTGGGTGGTGATCGTCTCCAAGCTCTTCGTGGGGAATTTCCATTGGTTCGTTCTATCGGGCATCGTGTCGAGCGTATCGGTCGTTTACATTTACAAGACGCCAAAGGGAAAAAAGTTTTTCCATCGGATGATGCTCAAGGCACCGGTGATGGGGCCGGTACTTCGCAAGATAGCGGTGGCACGTTTTACGCGGACGCTAGGGACGCTGCTGGCGTCTGGTGTACCGATTCTTGACGCGCTCGACATTGTCGCGAGGACCGCGGGCAATGTGATCATCGAGGAGGCCATTCTCTATTCGCGTCAAAAGATCAGCGAAGGCAAGAACATGGCGGAGCCACTTTTGTCGACCAACGTGTTCCCTCCGATGGTGGTTCAGATGGTGGGGGTTGGCGAGCAGACGGGCGCGCTCGACACGATGCTAAACAAGATTGCTGACTTCTATGAAGAAGAGGTGGACGTAGCGGTGGGGGCGCTGACGAGTCTCATCGAGCCTGCGATGATGGTGGGGATCGGAGGCACGGTGGGGGTGGTGCTGATCGCGATGTACCTTCCTATTTTCAGCTTGGCGGGCAATATCAAAGGCGACTGATCGATGCAGCTCGGGGTGGCGGGGCGGGGCGACGATAGCGGACTTGCGTCACGTCTAGCGTGGGTGGCGGCGCTTCGCCTTGGGATGCTGGTGTTGCTACTTATCGCGGTGGGGTCGCTTTATCTTCGCGGAGCGCTGCTGCGGTATCCATTCAGTTTGCGCATCGTGTTTGCGACGCTAGGGGGGGCTTTTGCGCTAGCGGCGGCGTACGCGGTGGTTTTGAGGCGTGGCAGGAACCTGAGCACGCTTGCCTACACGCAGATTGTCCTCGACCAGCTCACGTGGACCGTAGTGGTGTGGGTTACGGGCGGAGTCACGAGCGGAGCGACGTCGTTTTACGGGCTTTCGTGTCTTGTGGGAGCGATCTTGGTGGGGCTTCCGGGGGCGATATTCGCGTCCGCGACGGGGCTAGCGTTGTACACGGCGTTGTGCGCGTCGCTTTACTTTGGCTGGCTGCGGCAGCCGCACGATCAGGCGAGCGCGGCGTACGCGAGCGAGGTATCGGACGTCGTGTATTCGCTTCTTGTCAACTCGCTCGGGGTGGTGGTGGTGGCGCTGCTAGCGGGGTATTTGGCCGAACGTCTTCGGATCACGGGGGGCGCACTTGCGCTTGCGACACGACGGGCGGTCGATGCGGAGCGACTGGCGGTACTGGGACGGATTGCGGCGGGACTGGCTCATGAGATTCGCAATCCGCTGGGGTCTATCCGCGGCTCGACGGAGCTTTTGCGGGAGTCATCGGAGCTTTGCGGCGAAGACAAGCATCTTTGCGAGATCATCCATCGCGAGGCGAGCCGACTCAACCATCTTGTGGACGACATGATGAACCTGGCCAAGCCACGGGCTCCTCATCCCGAGTCTGTCGATGTCGGGGCGCTTGCGAGGGAGGTGGTGCTTCTAGCGACCCATGCGGAGCGTGGGAGTGATGTGGCGGTGGTGTACGAAGGGCCAGAAGGGGTGGTACGTGCGCGATGCGACGGGGCTCAAATGCGTCAGGTGCTCTGGAACCTTGTGCGCAATGCGCTTCAGGCGAGTCCTCACGGGGCCCAGGTCGAGGTGCGGGTGGAGCGGACGGCGAAGGAGGTTGTGTTGGCGGTAGACGATCACGGGCCTGGCATTGCGCCTGAGGGGCGCGATCGGATCTTCGATCCTTTTTTTACGACACGGTCGCACGGTGCGGGGATCGGCCTGGCTGTGGTTCGACGCGTCATGGACGATCACGCGTCGGTGGGGGCACGTCTTGAAGTGGTGAGCGCTGCGGAAGGCGGGGCGAGTTTTCGGGTAACGCTCCGTGGGTCGGAAGCAGGATCGAGCATCCGTCCGCCACGTCACGGAGGTTGACCTACGTTCCGACACCTATGTCTACGTGTCTGTCAGCCGCTGTTCACACGTCAGGGATCATGCGGCCGCGATGAATGGGGCCTTCCCTGGCACCGTCCAATCTTCGAGCCTCGGGTCATGAACTTGCAGTGGGCAAAGACGTTGCTTGAGACTTCTGGCGTGGTAGGCACAAGGCGACAAGAGGATCCCATGAGCGTTCGACGTTTTTTTCAGGTAGCGGTTTTGGCGGCGGCACTCGGGTCGACGGGGACGGCGCGGGCGGAAAGCGCCATGGAGTTCGTATCGAAGCAACACGCGATCATTACGGGACTCCTTCAGCAGCCCAAGTCAGCACAGCGCGACGCGGCCTTGAGCCGGGCACTCCACAGGATGGTTGACTACGATCGGCTCACGGCGAGCGCCTTTGGAGCGCATTGGAGCACCTTCGATGACGACCAGAAAGTGGAACTGCGCAATCTTTTGAGGCAGATCATCGAGGCAAACTATCGGAAGAAGTTGGTTCAGACACTCGACTACAATGTCGATTACAAGCTGAAGGGCGCAGAAGCGGCGGAGACACGGGTGGGCGCCGTCGCGAAGGTAAAGGAGGCGTCGAGGCGTATCCCGGACGCGCACTTTGAGTATTTAGTCGTACAGACGCCCAATGGTCCGAAGGTTACGGATATAGCCCTTGAACGCGCCAGCATGGTCAAGGTCTATTATGAGCAGTTCCACTCGATGCTCACCGATGACACAAAGGGTTATGCCCACGTGGTAGCGACCCTCCGCAAGCGCATCGCGCAACTGTAAGTCCCCCCTTCCAAGTTTAGCTTCGATGGACGCCTTCAAAGGCGGCACGATTGCTAATTCCTAATCGTCGCCTGCAGCAAGGTCGCGCCACTCCCAGCGAAGCGACTTCGGTTCAAGAGTGAACCGATGCCGACTGCGGCTGGCGTCGACACGGATTCCGACGACCATGGCTTTTTGCATGGGGTGTCCCAGCGGCGTTCCCAGAAGCCGCTGCACGAGGAGCGACATGTCCGGTTCGTGTCCCACGAGCAAGACAGAGCGGCGCCCGGTTTCGAGGAGCTCTGTGACGAGGCTCGAGGCTCGTCCTCCAGGGGCAAGCTCTTGTCGCACCTCGAGGGGGGCCGTGCGAGCCCGCAGAAGCACGATTTCCGCAGTCTGAACCGTCCTCACCAGGGGGCTTGTGAGCACGGCATGGGGCGCTTCCCCTTTCTCGATCAGCGCCGACACCACGCCGTCCGTTCGGCTCCGTCCCGATACGGTGAGCGTGCGATCCCCGTCCCTTCCGCTAGGTGCTGTGTCTTCGGCAGGCCCGTGGCGCATCACGTAGAGCTTCATGATGCTGAGGTTAGACCCGCCAACCGGTCGGGCTCAAGACTTGTGAACCGCGCTTCGGCGTTGGCGAACGAGATCGAGCGCGATGGAAGGGGCCACATCGGCTGTGGCCGCATATCCATCGGCCCCCACGCGTTTCCAGAGATCGCCCACCAAGTTGAACGGGTAGCCGCCAGCCATCACGACAACATGGTCGAGTCCTTGTTTTCGCACGGCATCGACGATCGCGGCGACACGAGGCACATGTGAGGTCATGGTGGCGCTGATCGCCAGTACGTCGGCGTTGCGTTCGACAACCGTACGGACCACGCTTTCTGAAGGTGTGTTGGCCCCTAGGTAGCAACTGTCCCAGCCATCCATTTCGAAAATGTCGGCGACCATCCGGATTCCAAGCTCGTGGAGCTCGCCGCCCACGCAGGTCGCCACAAGGCGGAGCCCGTTCTTGTTTGACGAGAAATTAAGCGGATAAAGTTGCGACATCACCAATTGCGTGACCGCTGTTGCGTAGTGTTCCTGGGCCACGCTGATGCGACGGGTCTGCCAGAGACGTCCCACTTCACGCTGGACCGGTTGTAACACGTGCAGGTAGACGTCGCGGACCGAGACACCGTCAGCCACGGCACTCCGGATCAGCGTGCTTGCGGCGAAGCGGTCGCTCTTGAGGAGAACCTCGAGGTACTGAGTGGCCAGGGCACCGTGGGGGGCCGACGGGTCGACTTGGACCGGAGGAGACTGAAACGGCGATCGAAGCATCGCCTCGGCTACGTCGATGTGCACCGCGACGACGGGCAGGGCCTCACAGGGCAAAACGCTGGCGAGGTGCTCGCGCAGTATCACGAGAAGGCTGACGAGGTCCTCCTCGTGCACCCCATAGGCTAAGAATACCGTACGTACCCATCCAATGAAGTGCTCGAAGAGCTGGGGGGAGTCGGCGACAACGGACTCCCCAAGGTAGATGAGCACGTGCCGGGTGTCCTCGAGGCACTTGGCGTAGCCGGTCCCGCCGTAGCGAGCGGTCAGATCAGGATGCCTGGTGTATTGCAGGTCGACAATCGCTCTGGCCCATTCATCGGCATGTGCGACGATGCGGCCGCCAAGTTCGTTCTGGTTCATCGAAGCCCTGCCCTTTACTTCGCATGCCCTGGCTCGGCGAGGACATAACGCGCAGTCCCTACCGCCTTGGCCCTATCGATCGCCACCACCGCGTCGAAGATCGGACCCCAGGGCATGGACGACGACGTCGCGCCAAACGCGACATAGCTGAAGGGACAGGTCGCCGACTCGGCAGCAAGCGTCGCCACCAACGTCTCGGTGGGAAGGTCCCCTCCTACCTCGTACGGTCCGCCGGCAGCAACAACGTGGAACGTGCCGTTGGGGCGCCGAAACACTGCGGCGTGGCATCCTTTCGGGGCTCGGGCCCCCCGTTTCTTTGGCAACGCGATGGCGTGCAGAATCCCCGTTTCGTCGCGGCTCTGGACACGCAGGTCGAGGGAGCCGAGCGACCAGCAGGCACGCAATACGTGGAGGAGCGCAACCTCGCGGGACACCTCGAGCGTCACGACTCCTGACGTGGGCCGACCGATGGCCTTGATGAGCGCGGGCCACTGCAAGCCTTCGGTGACTCCGTCGAACGGCACCCGCTCGCCGCGCACGAAGGGGACTCCAGCGGCGGGGAACACGACATCGGGGGACGCAGACACAGCAAGCGTCGCCCGCACGGTGACGTCGCCTCTAGCCGCGGACACGCCGGCGATAGACGCGCCGTATTGCGGCGGTCCGCAGCCCGTCACGCATCCCATCCCGATCGCTAGCGTCAAGACCTTACAGGTTCGCAGCACGGGGACACCCTATCACGCGGCGTTCCGCGTTGCGTTGGTGCGCACATCGGCGCAAGCTCCCCAGCGTGCTGACGCTTTGCCAACGATGACTCCCATGTCCCTGTCTGAATACCAGCCTCCGCCGCCGTACCCCCTCGAAGGGGAGGTGCTCGATGGCAAGTACCAAGTCGAGCGAATTCTGGGCGAAGGAGGAATGGGAGCCGTCGCCAAGGCCACCCATCTTCTGCGACGCGCTCCCGTTGCGCTCAAGTTCATGAGCCCGGCGGTCATGTCGCTTCCAGGGGCAGTGGAGCGGTTTATCAACGAGGGGGTCGCGGCCTCGCAGATCGACAGCGACCACGTTGTCAAGGTGTATGACGTGGGGCGGCTGCCGACCGGGGCGCCGTTTCTTGTCATGGAGTTTCTGACCGGGAGCGACCTCGCGGACATTCTGCTGCGAGATGGTCGTCCAGGGCTCGAGATTGCTCGCGCGGTGCACTTCACGCTGCAGACGCTTCGAGGGCTCCAGACCGCCCATGCCGCGGGCATCATCCATCGCGACATCAAGCCCGCCAACTGCTTCGTGATCGAAAAAGAGGGGGAGCCCGACTTCATCAAACTGGTCGACTTTGGCATCAGCAAGGTCCAGCAGGGCGGCGCTCACATGACCCGCACCAACTCGGCCCTTGGAACTCCGCTCTACATGTCGCCCGAGCAAGCACGATCTCCACGCGATGTCGACCTTCGAAGTGACCTTTATGCGGTCGGCGTAGTTCTCTACGAGCTTCTCACCGGACAAACCCCGTTTCACTCCGACAGCGGCGAGTTTACCGAGATACTTTACAAGATCTTCACCGCCGACCCCCCGCCGGTCCAGTCGCTTCGCCCCGACATTCCCGATGGTCTGGCAAGGGCCATTCATCGCGCCTTGCTTCGCGAGCCCGCGCAACGTTATGCGAGCACCGCGGAGATGGGCGAGGCGCTTGCCCCTTGGGCCGATGGACGCAGTTATCAGGTTCTGATGCGTCTTCGGGGCACGGTCGGACGACGCCCCAGCAACCCACCCGCCATGTCTTCGGGACCGTTCGCCGTCATCTCACGCGGCGGCACCATGACTCCGAGCGACGCTCTCGCGCGGACCATCGGCACCAACGCTGGCGGCGGGTTTGGTCCCCCCGCAGCGTCTTTGGCGGTCCCTTCGCGTCGGCGCTTCGTACTTGCCATCTCGGCTGTGGTCCTCGGTGTCGCGATGCTTGGAGCGGGCGTGTTGGCTGTGCGTGCACGATCTCGGACAGTGCCCACCGCGGTCAGCGCTCCTGCGACATCTATCCCGACAGTCCTAAGCGCGCCTTCCACGGCGTCGGGCCCCCCGATGCCTTCCCCAACCCCAACCCCCACGCCCTCTGCAATCGTTTCGACGGCGCCGTCGGCCATTGCGACTCCTTCTGTTTCCGCCTCCGTTTTCCAGAGACCCCGTCCCCAGCCCGGACCGACTCCCACCGCAGTTCGCCCCGGCAACCTCGGTGGCCTAAGACCAGTGGAATGACCAATGCGTTTTCGCCAAGCTTTTCCTCTCATCATGGCCTGTATCGTCGTGTCCCCGATGGGCACGGTTCCTGAAGCTCACGCCCAGGTTGCGGCCAAACCCACCACCGTACGAGCGCAGCTTCCTCCCGATGCGCAGCGCTCATGGGACCGCGCCACCGAAGCGATGCGCGCCAACCTGTGGGCGACGGCCGTCACCGAGTTCCAGCGTGCCTACGACCTCTCGCAGAACCCACGGGTGCTCTACAACGTGGGAGTCTGCGAAAAGGAGCTCCAGCACTTCTCCCGCGCAGCCTCCAAGTTCGAGCAGGGACTGCGCGAAGGCGAGGGGAAACTCTCCGTCGACGAGCGCGAACGCTTTGTTCAGGCTATCGCCATCGTGCGGCGCTTCGTGGGGAAAATCCTGGTGGCCTCCACGGAAACGGGAGCAACGCTCACCATCGACGACTACGAAATCGGCAAGACTCCTTTCACCTCGCCGGTCGACATCGACCTTGGAGCGCAGCGTGTACTTCGGCTCAGAAAAGAGGGGTTCCGCGAGCAAACGCTTCGCCTCGACATCGCCCAGGGCGTCTTGACAAGAGCGGACTTTCGTCTCGAGCCGCTGCTGATGGCCAGCCGCGTGGGCGTCGAGGTCCGCGGAGCTCCCAACGCAACTGTGTACATCGACGGGACCGACATGGGACCGTCCCCATTCCGCGGCGACGTTCCTGCGGGACGGCACACCTTCGAGGCACGTGCTCAGGGTTATGTCACGGCCACCCAGACCAGCGAGGTGGTCTACAGAGAGCCGCTCAGTCTGGTGTTGTCCCTGTCCAAGGAGCGCAAAGAGGCCAAGGTGCGCATCGAGGTACAACCTGACGGTGCGCTCATCGAGATCGACGGCAAAGTACGGGGGGCCACCAGTTGGGAGGGGGTGCTTCCACCAGGAGGTCACCAGCTTATTGTGAAGAAAACTGGGTACGAGGCCTCGACGCAGGAACTGGCACTTCAGGTCGACCAGGAGCGCACGGTGCGCATCACGCTGCTCGAGGATCGGAACAGAAGCTGGATCTGGTGGACCATAGGCGCCGTTGCCGTGGTCGGCGCAGGCACCTTTGTGAGCTACATCGTTTTCAAGCCGAGCGACCCAGCGCCTTACACAGGAACCTTTGGTCCCGGGGTCACCACGGCCCACGCCCGTTGGTAGAAGGAGTTTTCGATGCCAACCAACCTACTTCGAAGGATCGCCAGCGCTCTTCTGTTTGCCGGTCTGATCGGTGCAACATGGGCCGGATGCGCTGAGAAAAAGACTACTCAGCTTGTCCCAGGGGTGATGACACAGATTCAAATCCCCAAGAACCTCAAGGGAGTCCGCATCGACATCCAGGCCTCGGGCCAGCAGTCCTTCGGATTTGCAGCCGCCGTCGATCCAACGCAAAGCAGTGGGGCCTATGCGCTCGTAACACTGCCCAGCACCCTCGGCATCTTGCACGGCACTTCCAGCGGACTCATCACCATTACCGTCACCGGCTTCGCCGAGCTCCCTCCTGGCTGGGATGACACCACCTTGCCCATTTCCCAGGCCGTGGACGGTGGAGTGACGCAGTATGCCCAGGGGATCAAAATTCTGAGGCGTACCCGAGCCCCCTTTGTCGACGGGCGCATCTTGTTCCTCCCGATGCCGCTCCGCTACTCGTGCTGGGACACCGAACAGTGCTCGACTTCGCAAACCTGCACCGCGGGCAAATGCGTCGATCTGCCCACAGTAGATCCCAATACCCTCGCCGAGTACAGCGACGCCATCCTCGACGGCAGAAGCAATACCTGTTTCAAACCGAGTACGTGCTTTGCCGACCTGCTCCAAGCGCAGCTCGTCGACTCCACCAATTGCACCTATCGCCACCTGATCCCGCCTCCGCTGTCCCGCTCTGGGCTCAACGTAAAGGTGTATTACGAAGCTGGTGAGGAGGAAATCCTTGACTACGGCGCAGCAGAAGGCTTCACGCGCGTGGCAGCTTCCGTCGACGCTGGCACAACCAACGGCCCCGAATTTACCCTTGCTCCGGGACTCTGTACCTTTGTCAAGAACTACAACTTGGGCTTGCCAGGAAGGCGCATTCATTCGGTACGCAGCGCCACCGTCTGTCCTCCCAAAGACGTTGCCCAACCTATCTGTGCGGACGAAGCGCCCAAACCCGTCGTCGATGCCGGTTCGACCAATTGCACCGTCGAATACGACCTCACCCCTTCCAAGAGTGCGCTTTATGTCCTCGTAGACCGCGCCAACTCGATGCGCAGTGCCTTTGGTCCCAACGGACTCTCACAGGTTCTTGGGTTCTCTCTTCAAGACCCCGCTGTCCGCACCACGAGCATGGCCTTCAAGCTTCTCCCGCTCAATCCGGCCACCTGCACCAACCCATCGTCCTTCACCACGTTCAGCAGCACCACCGATGTCCCCTTCGGCCTCACTGCGGTCGCTCAGCCTGCAATCGCCGGCATCGTGGGGGACGCCACCAATGTGCTCACTACGTCCCCTTCGCTGTACCTCGATGGCGCTCTCGACAGTAGCGGCGCATACAAAGCCTTGCGCGACTTCAAGGCAACCTCCGGCGGCAGTTTCAACCGCGTAGCGCTCCTCATCGTCACCAACCGCGCTGCTGACGACACCTGTGTTCCCGCAAAAAACGCAGTCACCGAAGCCGCAGCGGCGTTTAGCTCCACCGATCGCATCCATACGTATGTCGTGCTCCTCAAGAACCAGGACCAGACCGCCGATGCAACCGCAGCAGCCGCAATCGCCACAAGTGGTGGGACGTCGCTCTTGGACGGCCGCAACGGCGATGCGGAAGGGGCCGACGCTTTCAATCGTCTGGTCGCCGACCTTGGAAGCTGCCTGTATGAACGTCCTGCCGAAATGCTTCCCGCTGTCACCACACTGCGTTACTTCGACCTCGCCCAGGCCAAGACCGTCGAGATCGCATTCAACAACACCTGCAGCGCCTCGACACAAGACACCAGTGCCGGCTGGAACTTCGATGGACAGCACGTGCGCATCTGCGGCAGTGCGTGCACCGGCCTCCGCGACGCGCTTCGCTCTTCGGCAAATGCCGCCGCTGCGCTCACGTTGAATGAGGGACGCCCAGCGGCTCCCAACGTGCCTGTCACCTTCACCCAACCCTGCGGCCTCTGAGATCGTACGGATCCCGAAATACTCGTTGGCCCACCCGCCATAGCGGAGCATATAGGGGCCATGAAACTTCGCCTGTCCCCTCTTGTGGCCTCGCTCTTCGTGGCATGCACCAGTTCCCCCGCTCCGAAAGCACCGAGTCCCACTCCAAGTTCCCCGGTCGCGAGCGCGCCTGTCACGAGCGCCGCGCTTCCTGAGCCGAGCGCCGTTCTTAGCTCCGAGCCTCCGCCTCTCCCTTCGACCGCCCCTTCCTCAACGCCCCTTCCCACTCGGTTGGTCGTCTCCATTGCCGACGAGTTGCCTTTTTTGGCAACCGCCTCGCGCAATCAGCGTCGAGTGCACGGCGCGCCTCAGAGTGGAACGCAGACCGCGCCGAAAACCACGAAGAAGGCGCCGAAGCCTGGCCGCACGCGAACCTCACGCGGCAATCATCCCGACCCAGGGGTTATCGTCGACATTGGGACCGTGTCGGGAGCAAGCCAGGCGGAGCTGCAAAAACAGCTGCGGGCCCGCGGCTACACACCATTTCGCGCCTGCTACGAAGAGGGGCTGCGACGAAACCAGCAACTGACTGGCCGCGTGTCTGTGGAGTTCACCTTGGGCGCAGAAGGGACCGCACAAAACGCCTTCAAAGCCTCCTCCACACTTGCCGACGAAAGCGTCAACCAGTGCGTGGTGCGTGAAACCACCCTGATCGCCCTGCCCCGTCCCCAGACCGGAACCCCGACGGTCCCCATGCAGGTGACCTTTGCGGTTGGGGATGCGCCAGTCCGTGTACCGCGTCCCGTCAACCACGCCGACAAGCTCCGCGAGACGCTGCGTACCAAGTGGGCTGCTGTCGAGGCCTGTTACCAGACCGGGCTCGAACGACGCAAAAACCTCGGAGGAAGGCTCGAGCTGCGGCTCCGTCTGAAAGGGACCGATATCGTCGAAGCCAACGAGGCCGACACTCACTTTGCGGACGCGGATGTGTCGCGCTGCGTGGCCACGTCGTATCGCTCTCTAAAGGTTGCAAAAGTCGCCAAGGGGGAAATCTCCGTGATCTATCCCTTGCACCTTGAGACCATCGCCCTTCGTCCAACTTCCCAGTAAGGGACTTGGCCCCTTTCCCGCGGAAATCGCCTCGCAACCGCCCGCAACCACGAGATCTGCCGCGGAAGTCGCCGCGCAAGCGCTTGCACCGCGAAATCGACCGCGGAAGTCGCCGCGCAAGCGCTTGCACCGCGAAATCGACCACAGAAGTCGCCGCGCAAGCGCTTGCACCGCGAAATCGACCGCAGAAGTCGCTCCGCAAGCGCTTGCACCGCGAAATCGACCGCAGAAGTCGCCGCGCAAGCGCTTGCACGGCGATCGCGCGCGCGGCAGTCGCCGTGTCATCCCCTCAGGCAGCGGTTTCCTGAACGGCCCCTCTCGTGTCGCGGCCTTCCGCGGCAACGTCGCCGACAGAAGTTGTCCCGCCGGGTCCCGTCGTGGCTTTCCCTGCGGACGATCTCACCGTGCGATGCTCTCCGGTCCTTGCCTCTCGCGTGACCATCAAGCGTTGCGAGTGGCTCAAAGCTCACTGCTGCAGTCCGCGACGTGAGCGACCGCATGTTGGTAGGCCTCGAAAGCCCTGCATAGCGCAGCCAGCACCTCGGCGGCCTCCGTCGGATCGCCTTTCTTCACTGCGACCTCGAGCCCCACCGCGCAAGAACGCATCGTCGGGGCCGCCATCGTGGCCGACGCCCCCTTGAGCGAGTGGGCCATGTGAGCAATGGCGGTCATGTCCTTGCAATCCACGGCCTTCGTGAGCGCCTCGAGCTGTTGACGTGTTTGCCTGACGAAGCGAGGCAAAACCCGCTGGAGGTACTGCTTGTGATCTCCTACTCGGTCCACGAAATCCGCCTTGTCGAAGGCAACCAATGTCTCCGGCTGCTTTTCATCTCGAACAGGCACGTCATGCAGCCATTGCGCGAGGCATCGTGCCAAGTCCGCTCGAGCGACCGGCTTGCACAGATAGTCGTCCATTCCGGCTTCCAGGCACTGCTGGCGGAAACCTCGCATGGCATGCGCAGTCAGTGCGATCACCGGCTTGCGAGCCATCGTTCCGCCGCGCTCACGAAGGCGCCGAGTTGCCTCGAAGCCATCCAATTCAGGCATCTGGACATCCATGAGCACAAGGTCGAAGTCCGACGACGCAAGCGCGGTGAGTGCCTCGATGCCATTGGTCGCGACTTGAACCTTGCACCCCAAGTGTTCCAGCATGAGCGACGCGACCTCCTGGTTGGTCTCATTGTCTTCCGCCAACAGAATGCGCGCACCTTGGAATGCCCCCTGCTGGTCGTGCTGCTCCTTCACGGGCTCCACGTGCTCTTCGACCACTTGCGGAAGACGGACAGTGAAAGAAAAGACCGAGCCACCACTGAGCTCACTTTTGACGTGAAAGGTCCCTCCGAGGAGCTCCACGAGCTGCTTGGAAATCGCCAAGCCGAGTCCTGTTCCTCCAAAGCGTCGTGCAATCGAACTGTCAGCCTGCGTAAAGGGGCGAAACAGTGTCTCCAGCGTCTCGGGAGCTATACCGATGCCTGTGTCTTGAACCTCGAACCGGAGCGTCTGGTGCGTCCCGTCCCGATCCTCGCAATGGACCCGAAGGACAACCTCGCCGTGAGCTGTGAACTTGATGGCGTTGCCTACGAGATTGGTAAGAACTTGGCGCAGCCGCGTAGGGTCACCGGTCAGCCACGTTGCAACGTGGTCGTCGACGACGCAGCGAAAGGCGAGTCCTTTTTCCTCGGCGCGCAAGCCAAGCAGGCGCAGGATATCGTCGACCAAGGTCCGGACATTGAAGGGGAACGCCTCGATCTCGAGCCGACCGGCCTCGATCTTGGAGAAGTCGAGGAGGTCGTTGAGGATGGTAAGAAGGGCCTCGGCGCTTTTCTTGATGGTCGTGGCGTAGTGGCGTTGGGTCGAGGAAAGAGGGGTGTCAAGAAGGATGGAGGTCATTCCCAGCACACCGTTCATGGGAGTGCGCAGCTCGTGGCTCATGTTGGCCAGGAATTCACTCTTGGCCAGATTGGCAGCCTCCGCAGCTTCTCGTGCTTTCTTGAGCTCCTCCTCATGGCGTTTGCGGTCGCTGAAGTCCCGCGTGACGCCGAGGATCTCGACAAGCTGACCGTTTGCGTCGACATACGGGATCACCTGGACGTCGGTCCAAACAGTGGAGCCGTCCTTGCAATAGTACTCGTACTCCCCGCGAAACCGTGGTGGCGGAAGCCCGGCCTGGAGCCTGGCTGCCAGCTCCTGCCAATAGGCCAAACTGATGGCCGCCGAGTCGGGGGTGAGGATCTCGTCGAGCGGCTGGTTCATCGCCTCCTCCGGTGTGAAGCCCCGCAGCCTCTCGACCGCGGGGCTCACGTAGGTGATGCGCCCGTCGAGCGACATGGTCCAGATCACATCGTTGGCGTTCTCGGCGAGCAGGCGGTGGCGCTCTTCGCTGATCTGGAGCTGCTTCTCAGCGCGCAAGCGGCCAGCGGAGTCGGTTTCCACTGAATCGGAGCCGTGGCTCCGTTGGCCAGGACTGACAGACGGCGTAGTCATAGCTCCACCTGACGTCCCAATTCGATCACCCGGTTGGTGGGGATATTGAAGAACGACACAACAGAACGCTCGTTGTGATACAGGAATGCAAAGAGACGCTTTCGCCAGGAGCGCAAGATCCCACTTGCCTTTGGGACCAAGGTGAGACCTGACAGGTAGTAGTCGACCCCCTCGGGATCGAGCTCGAGGCCGTGGGGTCGGCACGACGTCAGCACGTGTGCAATGTCGATGCGTTCGAGAAAGCCGTGGTGGGCCGTAACGCCCCAGATGCCACTTCCGAACGAGCGAACATCGAGCCATTGGTCGTCTTCAATCCTGGGCACATGACGGGTCTTGATGGTGACCAGCACGACGGTGTGTGGCAAAACCAGGGTACGGTGGTAGTGATAGAGAAAACTTGTAGGGACCACATCGGCCCGTCCTGTGAGCACGACAGCGGCACCTGCGATCCGAGTGGCTTCGACGATCTCCTCGACAAAGGGGGCTACAGGGTAGACAAAGGACTCACTGACAAAGGGGTCCGCCAGGGTATTTCGTCCCCAGACCCAGGTGAGCGACAGCACGAGCAAGACGGCGCCCATGGTGAGCGGGACCCAGCCTCCAGCGGGGATCTTGGCAAGGTTAGCGAGGAGCAGCGGGGTATCGACGGCGAGCAGCAGCAGTGCCAGTGGAACGGCCCCTCGCAAGCCCCAGTTCCAGGTTGTTCGGGCGACATCGAACAGCAAGAGGGTGGTTACGAACATCGTGGTGACGACGGCGATGCCATAGGCGGCCGCGAGGTTCGAGGAGCTTTTGAATTCGATAACGAGCAGGGCACAGACCACGGCAAGGAGCTGGCTGACAAACGGGACAAAGATCTGTCCTTCGACGTCCTTGGAGGTGTGGACAATGGTGAGTCTGGGGACATAGCCGAGCTCAGTGGCCTGCTGCGCCAGCGAGAAAGCGCCGGTGATGAGAGCTTGGGATGCGATCACTGTAGCCAAGGTAGCGAGGGCGACGAGCGGAATGATCAGTGGGGCTGGGGCCATTTCGAAGAACGGGTGGATTTCCTCAGAGGAGCCTACGGAATGCTGTCGCAGAAGGAGAAAGGCGCCTTGACCGAGGTAGTTGAGAACCAACGCAGGAAGCACGACGATGGTCCAAGCTTTGCGAATGGGGCTGCGGCCGAAGTGTCCCATGTCGGCATAGAGCGCTTCAGCGCCAGTGACGCAGAGCACGACGGCACCGAGGACAATGACGGTGACATGGGGCTCGTTGATCAGGAGTTTAGCGCCATACAGTGGGTTGAGAGCGGCGATGACCTGTGGAGCGCGGACAATCCAGCGGATCCCGAGGGCAGCCTGGGTGAGGAACCACAACAGCATGATGGGTCCAAAGAAGCGCGCGAGTTTTTCTGTTCCGAAGCGCTGCACGCCAAAGAGCCCGAAGAGGATAGCCAAGGTCACTGGCACGACCCAGGGGGTAACTGCGGTGGTAGCCACAGTCAGTCCTTCCACGGCGCTAAGGACGGAGATAGCGGGGGTGATGGTTCCATCGGCAAGGAGCAAGGCAGCGCCGACGAGTCCGAGGATCGTGAGAAACCGCGCGCGTTTGCCGGTGGCTCCGCCTTCGAGCAAGACGGCAAGGAGGGCGAGGATCCCTCCTTCGCCGCGGTTGTCGGCGCGCATGACGAAGACGGCGTATTTGATGGATACGACCAGCATGAGGGTCCAGAAGGTCAGCGACAGGACACCGAAGACGTGGTCTGGGGAAGTCGAGAGGCCGTTGGGGCGGAACGCTTCACGGAGGGCGTAGAGGGGCGAGGTTCCAATGTCGCCGAAGACGACACCGAGGGCACCGAGGGTAAGGGGCAGGGATCCTGCGGCGTGTTGAGGGCGGGGGTTCATGGCGGGCCATCCTACCCGCAGGAAGGGGGAGCGACCAACGGGAGCGTAGGGGCGAAGCCCCTGTTTTGCCCCCCCGCGAGGGGGTTGCGTTGGGGACGGGGGGAGGGCAAGGTGGGCGTCGTTGATGACCTCGGACCTCTTTCGTCGATTTTGCGAGATCGCGTACGAGCGGGCGGGCATTAGCCTCAAGCCTGGCAAGGAGTCGCTTGTCTCGTCGCGAATTACGAAGCGGTTAAGGATGCTCAGGATAGCTACTGAAAGAGAGTACCTGCACTACCTCGAGAACGATGGCACGGGCGAAGAGATCGTGAAGTTTCTCGACGTGATCTCTACGAACTACACGCGGTTTTTCCGGGAGCCAGATCACTTCGAGCTGTTAAGCGAGGTCATCACCGATTGTTTGGCGCAGGGGCAACGGCGCTTTCGGATCTGGTGTGCGGCGTCGTCGACGGGCGAGGAGCCGTACTCGTTGGCCATGACCATGTTCGAGGCGTTTGGCAAGGATCGGGTCGATTTTCGCCTTCTGGCCACGGACATTTCCACAAGGGTGCTGGAGCTGGCGCGCGCCGGAGTGTACGAGGCGGCCGCGGTCGACCAGATTCCGCCCGCGCTGCTTGGAAGCTACTTCGTGCGTCAAGGTGCAAAAGCGAGCGGGACTTACAAGGCCGTGGAGAAGCTCACGGAAGCGATCTTGTTTCGCCGGTTGAACTTAGCCATGCCTCCTTACCCTATGCGGGGACCTTTCGACGTGGTGTTTTGCCGCAACGTTATGATCTACTTTGACCAGCCAATCCGCCAGGGCCTGATCGTGCAGGTCGAACGTTTGCTCAAACCGGGAGGGTACCTGATGATCGGGCACTCGGAAACGCTGAGCGGGGTTCTCTCGGGGCTCGTTCGCGTCGACGCGTCCGTATATCGTAAGCCAAGCAGCGGGGCGTCGTGACTGGACGACAAAAGGACAGCGGTTGAAAACGATCGCAGTCGACATCGCGGACCTCAAAGTGAGCTCCGATCCCGACTCGGCGCTCGTGACCTACGCGCTCGGCTCGTGCATTGGCGTCATGCTCTACGAGCCGAACCTGCGCATCGGGGGGCTAATCCATTACATGCTTCCGCTGTCGAGCCTCAACGCCGAAAAGGCCCGCGACAAGCCCGCGATGTTCGCCGACAGCGGGGTCCCTCTCCTTTTCGAGTCCATGTACCGCCTCGGCTGCAAGAAGGAGAACCTCGTCGTGACCGTCGCCGGCGGAGGGCAGCTCCAAGACAAAGACGGTGTCTTCAATATCGGAAAACGCAACTACACGATCTTGCGCAAACTGTTCTGGAAAAATGGCGTCATGGTCACCGCCGAAGACGTTGGCGGAGACGTGTCTAGGACCGTTTGGCTTTACATTGCCACGGGACGAGTGGTCATTCGCTCCCAAGGCAAGGAGGTGGACCTTTGTTCTCCGTTGAGACCATCCTGAAGAGCGTCACCAGCCTTCCCACCCTACCTGTTGCGCTCACCCGGCTCACCGAGCTTGCACGCGACGATCAGGCCGAGCCCGCCGACTTCGTGCGTGTCATTCGGCACGACGCGGCCGTGGCGGCAAACCTGCTGCGCGTTGCAAACTCCGCGCTGTTTCATGTGGCTAACCCGGTCACATCCATCGAACAGGCGGTCAACCTGCTGGGGACTCGACGCGTCGTCGAGCTGGCCACAGGCGCGTCGTTTGGACGGATTATTCCCAAGGTGCTTCCCGGCTACGACATGACCGCCGAGGGGTACTGGACCCATTGCGCCGCCGTCGCCATTCTAGGCGAGCAGCTCGCGAGCAGCCTTGGCAATGCTGCCCCAGACGCGGTGTTTACCTGCGGGCTTCTCCACGACATCGGCAAGCTGGTGTTAGGCACCTTCCTGATGCAGGTCTCGGGAGAGATCCAGCGGCAGCTCCACGGCGCCACCTCGTTTCTCGAAGCGGAACGGCTCGCCCTCGGCACCGACCATGCGGAGGTTGGAGTGGCCGTCGCAGCACGCTGGCAGCTTCCACCCCCGGTCGTTTGTGCCATCCGCTCACACCACGCCCCAAGCACCGCGGAATCCGACCAGACCGTGGTCGACCTGGTCCACGTCGCCGACGGCCTTGCCCACGCACTCGGCTTTGGCGCCGACCGCGGCGGACTCGCCCGAACCATGGACAGCAAGGCGATGGCCAGGCTCGGCCTGCGGGTCCATCAGCTCGAAGAAGCCGCCGCCCTCTCCCTCGACTCCATCCATGGCATGGCCGAGTGGTTCTCCCAGTCCGATGGAGGCAAGCCGTGAGCTATACAGTGCTCGTTGTGGATGACTCCTCGATCATCCGGTACATGGTCAAGCGCTCCATCACGATGGCCGACCTCGAGGTCGCGTCCTTTCACGAAGCGGTCGACGGGTTCGAGGCGCTCGCGGTCCTGAGCCGAACCTCCGTCGACGTCATGTTCCTGGACCTCAACATGCCAGGCATGGGCGGCGTCGAGCTCGTCGAAAAAATGGCGCGAGACAACCTGCTGTCGAAGATTGCGGTCATCGTGTTCTCCGCGGAGCACAACCCAGAACGTGTCGAGATGCTCCTCAAGCTCGGCGTGCGCGCCTATCTGAAGAAACCGTTTCGTCCCGAAGGGGTTCGCGAGGTCATACGGACCGTTCTTCTGAGAGGCGACCCGTGAATCCCGAGCTGTCGTCCTCCACCCTCCATGGCGTTGTCGAGCGGATCCTCGAAGAGGCCGCGTTTGTGCTTACGCAACCCGCCCACGAGCCTGGTCCCCAAGACCACCTGCTCCAGGTCAAGCTCCCGTTTTCGGGGCTCCGATTGGCCGAGATGCCCAGCTTGCATGGCGAGTTTCAACTCGTCGGCTCCAGGACCTTCGGCCAATCCCTCGCCGCCAATCTCCTGGGTATCGACGACTCCGATGAGCGCGCTGTGGACGGTGCCCTCGATGCCATGCGTGAGCTCCTCAACATGGTAGGAGGCGCGATTATGGAGGCCATGTTTCTCGGCTCTCCCGCAGGCAAACTGGGAGTCCCCCTGTGTTGTGCCGAGCCCTGCTCGCTCGGGACCGTCGTTGCCCGCGCCAATTGCGCCACGTGCCTGGTCACCGAGGACGGGGAGCTCATCGCGGTAGCCATTGTCCTCGGGGACCAAACAACATAGCCCCACTGCTCCAGCTCTAGGATACGTTCAAGGGATGCGCCCACCGGACGCGTCCACCAGGACCCGCCACAACCCCTTCTCCACCGCACTCTTTGTCCTGCTTCTCGTGCTCGTCGGCTGCCGGCCGCGCGTGCGACAACCCATCGTCCCCGGCGAGACCGACATAAAAGTCCAAAAGGTATCCATCGAGGGCGAAGGAGGAAAACGCCTCTCCCTCGACACTAGCCCCCTCTTTGTCAAGCTCGGATTGCGCCCAGGAAGCGCCATCTACAGCGACCGCTACTTCAGTACCTTCCGCGTCGCCGAAGACCGACGACGACTCCGCTCGTTCTGGGAAATCTCCGGCTACTTCGACGTCGAAGTGCTCGACCCCAAAGTCGACATCGACGAAGCCGCCAAACGCGCCACCATCTCTTGGACCGTCCGCGAAGGCCCCCGCTACACCAACGCCGCCGTCTCCCTTCGCCACGCCCCCCCAGAACACGAGGCCGCGCTCCAGAAAATCCTCCCCAAAATCCACGAGCCCGTAGACCTCGAAGTCAGCCGACGACGACGCTACAACATGGCCGAGGCCCTCCAACGTGAAGGCTTCGGACACGCCCGCGTCTTCACCCGCTTCTACGTCGACCGGGAACACAAAAGCATCCATCAGCACTTCTTCGTCGACACCGGCCCTCGAACCACCATCGGCAAGCTGATCGTCACGGGCGCCCGCAAGGTCCCCGCCGACGTGGTCCTCGAACGTGCCGGCCTCCAAGAAGGCTCCCCCTACAGCGGCGCAATCAAACAACGCGCCGAAATCGCCCTCATCGACTCCGGTGCCTACGCCTCGGCCATCGTCAGCACCAACGCCGACACAGAGCTCTTCATCGGCGACGTCCCCGACACCGGCGGCGTCATGACCGACGATCAGATCGACGCCGAAGGCAACATGGTCCCGCGCAAGCTCAATCCTGCCCTCGACGTCACGGTCAACGTCGTCGAAGCCCCCAACGTGCAGTTCCGCGTCCGCGTCGGCGTCGACGTCGACCCGCGACGTATCGACCCCGTAGCTGGCACGTCCCTCTGGCTCCGCAATGCCTTTGGACCCATGCACCACCTGCAGTTCGACGTGCGTGCGGGCTATGGCATCCCACTGCGCGACAGCTTCGAAGACTTCAGCGGTGTCTACGGCGAAGCCTCTGCACGTTACGTGCGTCCCGGCCTCTTCGGACGCACCTGGGACTTCCGGCTCAGCGCTCGCTTTCGCGATGTCCTCTACCCAGGGTTTCACCTGCGCGAGGTGACCGCAGGGCCAGGGGTCCGCAATACCCTTGCCCCAGGGCTCTTCTTCGATCTTGACACGCTGTTTCGAGCCGGTTGGCAAGTCAACTTCGGCGCCTTCGACCCGGCAGCCACGCAAGCCTTCGCCTTGCCGACCTCCAATTCCTCGCGAGGCGGTGAGCTCGACATCGGCCTCGTCTACGACACCCGTCCCGACACCATCGAAGCCCTCTCGGGGCAATACCTCGCCGCCCGCCTCGCCGTCTCGCCCCCCGGGATCGCCACCCATCAGTATGTCCAGGTACTTCCCGAAGCGCGCCTGATGATTCCGTTGAAGCCCGACTTTTCAGCCCTCGCGTTTCGCGTATCTGGCGGCTGGGTGCTGTTCAAGGGCGACGAAGGCGTACCGCTCGGTCCTCGTCTTTTCGGAGGCGGCGCCTTCGGCATGCGCGGCTACTCGAGGCAGCGTCTTTCGCCCGAAGCCGTTGCATGCGACGGGACCGCCTGCCGCACCATTCCCGTGGGGGGACTTAGCCTCTTCGAAGCCTCCATCGAGGCGCGTCTGCTGCCTCCGCAAAAGCAGCTTGGCTTCATCGTGTTCAACGACTTCGGAGGCGCAGGAGCCCGTGCCAATCCCTTCGAGTCAGGACTCTCTGCAGCCGTGGGGATAGGCGCCCGCGCCCGCAGTTGGTTCGTCCCCATCGCCCTCGACTTTGCCTACCGATACCTCGACGCAGGCAAGTTCGAGGCGCCCACTTCCATCGACCCGTTACTCGTCTTTCTCCGCATCGGGGAGGCATTCTGATGGCCACCGAATCCACGACACCGAAAGTTGAATCGACTGGGCCAGTGGCCCCAAAACCAGAAGCGGCAGTCACCCCTCCGCTCAAAGCACCAAGTCGCGTCGGACGCGTCGCTCGCCGCATCGCTCGCGGACTCCTCATCACCGTCGGGGTGATCGCAGTCCTGCTAGCGGGACTCGTCTTCTGGCTCCACACGAGCAGCGGACGCGCCACGGTCAAGGGACGGCTCCTGACGCGCCTCAATGAAAAACTCGATGGCCGCATCGAGCTCGCTGACCTCGATTACTCGCTCTTCGGAGGACAGCTCCATCTGAAGGGACTTCGCGTTTTCGACCCCGAAGGGCTCGAAGCGGTCCGCGTCGGCAACCTCGATCTGCGGTTCCAGCCTCGAAGCATTCTCCGCAAGTCCCCGGTCGTCGACGAGCTAGGCCTCCACGACGTCGAGGTCACCGTACGCACCGGTGCAGATGGGAAAAGCAACCTCTCGCGCCTTCGCAAACCGGCCCCTCCCGAGCCCCCCTCGACCAAGGAGAAAAAGCCGCTCGAACGCGCCGAGATCAAGAGCATCGCGATCGACGGGGTCCGGGTCACCCTCGAGAAACCTGACGGCGCTAGAACCGAGATCGTAGGCCTTGCGCTGTCTGGCAACGTCGTCGCGCGCCCCGCCTCCAAAGGCGTCGACGCGCTCCTCACCCCGAGCATCGCGTCCGTCACGTTGACCCGTCCCACCGCCGCCACCGTGGTCATTTCCGACATCGCCACGGAGCTTCGCGCTGCGCTCGTCGACGGCGCCGGGACCGTGACCATCGGCCACACCAAAGCCCACGTGCGAGCCACCGAAGCGGACCGCGTCCGCGAGCTCGATCTCGCCCTGGGCGGCGTCGACGTAGCCCTCGGACCAGGCAAACTCGACGGCCTCCTCAAGCAGCTTGATGCAGGCCTGCTCGTCCTGGCCTCCGTCGATGTGCACGTGTCCCACGCGGAAGGCAAACCCGTCGGCGATCAACGTCTCAGTGTCATGTCGCTGCGCCTGTCGGGCGACAAGATCAACGCGCTCGCCGGCAAGCCACTGCTTGCCACGGACGCCGAGCTCGAAGCCAAGATCTCCGGCCCCACCGACCGCCTCGCAGTCGATACGCGCCTCACGACCAAGGGCGGAGTCGTCACCCTCGCAGGCACAGTGGACGCGTCCCACCTCGATCGGCCTGCCTACGACCTCACGCTCGGTGCAAGTGACATCTCCGTGGCGCGGCTGCTTCTATCCGACAAGGCCCCTCCCGTGGAGGTCCAACGCCTCGCTCTTCGTATCGCCGGCTCGGGCGCAAAAAAGGAAGACGCCGACGCTCGCATCACCCTCGACCTTGGCCCCACCAAGTTCAAAGCGATCCCCATCGACGGCGCCCGCATGGAAGGTCGCCTTGCCAACGAACAGCTCACCATCGACTCCTTCGAGCTGCGCGCCCTCTCCGAAACACTCGCCCTCAGTGGCACCTACCACCTCGGAACCAAAGAGCTGAAACTGCGCACGGTCCTCACGGGCGATGTCCCCAAGACCCTCGCTGGCCTTCGTGCCGCAGGTGTCAAGGTCCCTCCGCGCATTTCGGGCATTGCACTCGAAGGAGGCCTTGCCCTCGTGGTCGAAGGCAAGGTTGCCGAGGGACTTACGGTCCGCGTCGAGCCCAGCACACTCCGCGTAGCTGGAGGTCGGGTACGACTGACAGGCAACGTGGCCCTTGCGAGGCAAGCCCCCGATGCCGATGGCAAGACCATGCGGGTTGGCTCTGTGGATGCTGAAGTCCAACTCGACGGGCTCTCGCTCGGGGCCCTTGCAGCGCTTGCAGGAAAGCCTCCGCCCAAAATCGGCGGCTGGGCAAGTGGCGGGATCAAGGTGCGGGGAAGCGCCGAAGAGCCCCTTATCGACTACCAGCTCCAGGTGCAGGCTGAGGGACGTGGCGGCCAAGCGCTGCGAGTGCACGCACGTGGCAACGCCAGCAAACGTCATGTCGACATGGGAGTTCACGTAGTCCGCGCCTCACGCGAGAGCGCTTCCCCAGTCGCAACGTTGGGGATCCATCTTCCCTTGCGTATTCCCACTCCCGAAGCAAAGTCGCGTCTTGCCTACGGCGAGCCTGTCGCCATCAAGCTCGACATCCCAAGACAGGACATCACCGAGCTCCTAGCGGCTCTCCCCGAAGCCTTGCTCGCTGGAAAAAAACTCCCCACAGGCAGCATCGAAGCGCACGCCGACCTCCGTGGCTCGGCCCACTCGCCTAGTGGCAACGTCGACGCAAACGCCACGTTGGTTTCCGATGGACGAGAACGACGCCTGGAAGTCCACGCCACCGTGACTCCTGGCGCCCGTGGATCCGCAGTCGACGCCGGTGTGGGCGTTTGGCTTGATGGACGTCCCGACCAAGCTGCCACCGTTCAAGCGCACGCTCAACTCACGGGAAGTCCAATCCTTGGCCCGGGCTGGGACGCGGACTGGAACGTGGACCTCAACTTGCTCACCCAGCGCATTGCGGAGCTCACGGGCAAGGCCGATGGACCCACAGGCAACGTCACCGCGCATGTGGCGCTACGTGGCAACCGCCGCGACCTTTTTGGCAAAGGCAATGTCGCCCTTGCTGGCGTAGGCAACCCCCGCGTCGGACCTCTCGACGTAGCCCTTGGATTCGCTGTCGAGCCGGAGCACACCGAAGTCGATCTAGGAGTGCGCGCCAATGGAAGCGAGCTGCTTCATGGGGGCGGACGGGTCGAACTGGGAGGAACCGGGTTGATCACGGCTCTGAAGACCAAGCAAGTGGGGGAAAGGGCACTGGGGGTCACCATCCAGATACCGTCGCACACGATGGCGGACCTCGGTGCAACGTTCCCGGCGCTCGCCAAGCTTCCTGGACGTCTTGCAGGCGAGTGGCGCGTGCGAGGAACGACCGCGAGTCCAGTGGTCAATGGCGACATTGTGTACGACGACTTCGCCACGCTTGCAGGGGACCGCGGACGCGTTGCGGTACATGTGGACGGGGCTTCCTCAGAGCTTGCGGTGCGGGTAGACCTGGGGGCTCCCACTGCGGGGGCTGCGCCGGTGCAACTTGTGTTGCAGGTTCCCGATGTGGCGTCGGCGATTGGGACACTAAAGGCAAAGAGCGGCACGGTGCGTCTAGGAGGACGCGCGCGAGCTTCCGATGTGGACCTACGTCGTCTGGTCCCAGCGTTTGCGATGGCAGGGCGGGACCTTGGCATTGAAGGGCGGCTCGACTGGCAGATGGACTTCGGGGCCGATCTTGCAGTATCGGGCGAGACCAAGAAGCTTGTGAACGCTGCACTGCGAGGGACCCTTGGGGTGAGCAAAGGAAAGGTGCGGATACCGGAGAGCGGACGGGTCTACGACAACGTGGAGGTCAAGATTGCAAGCGACGCGGACGCACTTCGCATTGTGGGGATTACGGCGCGCGAGTCGGACCGTCAGAAGAGCGGAAGGAGCGTAGGCATACGCGGGCAGATGGCTTGGAATGGGTTGAAACCAGGGGCGTTGGCACTGGACGTCAACTCGAGTGACTGGCTTCTTTTCGGTGGAAGCCTTGGAGCCGCCGATGCTCCTCGTGGGACCCTTACGGCCGATCTTGGGGTACGCGTTGCGGATCTAGGAGCACCGGTAAAGAAGGTGCGTATCGAGGTGCGGGCTCTTGAGATGTTGGTTCCCGAGCGTTTTGCCAGGGCGCTGCAGCCAGAGGCGACGTCGCTGGGGGATGTTGCATTCGTAGGAGAGCCGGGAGTGCGGGTGGGATCGCTGCCGGTCCCAAAGCGAGCCGAGGTTGTGGAGCCACCCAAGGCAGGGGAGGTGCAGGAGGCGCGAGGAGCAGAGATTGAGATTGATCTGTCGCGTGGGGTCCATGTGCAGCAGGCGCCGCTAGATTTGTGGGCGTCAGGGGCATTGCGGGTAGTGACCCGTCCTGGCGGGCGCGACGTGCGAGGGAAGCTGACGGTGCAGCGTGGGAAGCTGTATGCGTTTGGCAAGTTCCACGACTTGGATCAGGGGAGCGTTGTATTCGACGATGCGAACCCGAAGGGGTACATTGATTTTAACTTCAAGCGTCCAGCGCACGTA
>CAITRH010000054.1 GCA_903894755.1 uncultured delta proteobacterium | reverse complement strand
TGGCGTGAGTGGCTTTCTACGCGCTCACGCGACGGGCAGTTCACTTGGCAGCGCATGGATGCGTTGCTGGAGCGGCTGCCGCTTCCAGCTCCGCGTATCGTGCACCGCTCCGTTATGTAGCGAGCCCAGGTTCTGAGGAGCCGGATGCGGGACTTCCGCACGTCCGGATCTGTGGGAGCCCCGGGGCGGCCCGGGGCCACCTGGCGGTAGCGGGTATCGCTGTTCGGACCCCGGTTCGGACATGCGGCTCTCAAGGTAGGTTTGGTCTCAAGGTAGGTTTGGTCTATCAACCAAAGAAAGCGAACCTGCGCAAAGCCCCTTTGGCCCCCCCGACACGGGGGCCAATCCAAAACGCTGCGAAACGCGTCTTCCATCCTCCGAGACCACCACCGCCGTTGCATGGGTGGCACCACTCACGACCAGGTCGTGTGCAAGCCGCTGCAGCATGATCCGCGACGCCTCCGTCTTCCTCAAACAAGGCGCCATGCTGTAGTTGAACAGGTAAACTGCACGCTCCCCAGTGTCCGCCATCGAGGCAAGAGGCGCTACCCACCGGTCCCCATCTGCCATGTGCCCGCGCAACATCCGACCGTACAACGGCCATGCGATGGGATACCACCCCGTGTACCCCACAGGAACCCCCTCCGCAAGCCACAGTCGGAACCCCCTCGGAAAACAGGACATCACCAATGTCAACCGAGCGAGCTCCACACGGTCTTGCTCGTCTGCGTACGCCGCCCAGTCCGCAGCCAGCACCGAGGCCACAAATGCGCGCCACCCGGGATGACATGCAGGATCCCGCTCCTGGGTGGCAAACATGGCGCCCTCCACTGCCACCACCCGCTCGAACACTAGGGGACCTGCCTCGTCACGAGCAGCGCTCCCAGCACCGCCCCCATCGATTCCTCCACCGCCTCCAGCGCATAGCCCCCCTCTAGGAACATCGCCAAACGTCCTCCACACATCTCTTCGGCCATGTCCACCGCCCAGCCTGCCAATACCCCAAAGTCCTCCGTCTCGAGCTTCATCCCTCCAAGCGGATCCCCCACATGCGCGTCAAACCCCAGCGATACCAGGATCACGTCGGGCGCATGCCTCCGAAGTATGGGCGTGGCTACCTCCTCGAGCACTGTCAAATACTCCCGAATCCCACATCCTGCTGCAAGCGGCACTGGAACACTCCCCCCAAAGCCATCCAAGGACGCTCCCCACTTGCCCGTCTCCTCCGGAAACAACCCCCGCTGGTGAAGATCGATCACCAGTACCTCCGGGTCCTCGCGGAACACGTCCTCGGTCCCGTTGCCATGGTGCACATCCAAGTCGACGATGGCGATACGCCTTGCCCCAAGTCGCTGCGCAGCACGTGCCGCTAGTGCCACGTTGTTGAAGATGCAGTACCCCGACGCGCGCTCCCGCTCCGCATGATGGCCAGGGGGACGGGTCAGGGCGACACCACGGACGATTTCCCCTCGAACCACCTGTTCCACAAGGTCTAGGGCGCATCCCGCTGCACCCAACGCCGCAAGTACAGACCCTGGCCCCAGCAGCGTCTCGTGATCGATCGCGTCCCATGTGCCTCTCGACGCTAGAATCCTCTGCACGAACTCCGGCCCATGCACCCACCCCAGCTCGTCGGCGGTCGCAAGACGCGTGGCCTGAACCTGGCGCACTTTGGACAACGCCACCGCTCGCAAACACGCTTCAACCCGTCCCGGGATATCCGGATGATCGGGTCCAATGTCGTGTTCTTGCCAGTGCGCTGAAACCCAAACGGCCACCAGGTCCTTCATAGGCAGTAAGCCCTTATCGCACGTGCTGGCTCCGCCACAAGGTAAACCAGCTTCCCGTAAGCACGTCGAGAGCAGCCTCGGCCTCGAGCAGACGAAGTGCACTTTCTATCCGCTCGCGGGTCCCATCGGGCGTCGTCTCGTAGTCCAACCGAGCCCGCTGCCAGGCAAAGATGGCATGCAAGGTCTTGGCAGATAGCTTGGCCCGTGCCTCTCGACGCTCTTGCCGAATCCTCTCGAAGCTCGGTTCGTCGTCCGCATAAAGCACTCGGTCTAGCCGCCATGTCAACCGCCCTTCGAGCCATAGATTCGCCCCTGTCGCGTCGTAATACCGCGTTTCAGCCGAGGCAGCCGCGTTCGAACGCGCCGTCTCGTCGAAGCTTCGCGCCACACGAAGCCTCACCTCGGGAAGCAATGCCCCTAGTCGCGCTCGCTCCGCCATCGAATCGAGCCTTGCGTCGTCTGATCCCAGCCCCGCTGCTCGCAACGCCGCATCGACACAGGCCCGAATCACTGCAGGCGATAGCGCAAGACGCGGCATCTCTGTGACATAGGTTCTCTGTAGGGACACTTCAGGAGAAGGCGTCGGCGCCCCCGGTGGCAATGGAGGAACCACCCGAGGGGACGCAATCCGATCGAGCGCAAGCCCCACAACCGCTACCACCGATACGTCACGTTCTCCTGTCCAAGCCGTTCGCACAACGCCTCCTACACTAAACCAGCTCCTGGCATGACCTCCGGAGCGACCAACCTTTGGTCCCATACGCGTCACGAGCAGATCCTCGAAGTCCAGATCTCCATCCTCGTAACGGTCTTCCTGCCGCCCATCCCCCCAGCCAAACCAAGGCTCCGCAAGGACAGGACGAGAGACAAGAAGGGAAAAAAGAGCACCTATCACGACAGTCTGTTTTCGCATGCCCTCCCTAATCCACATCCCATGCCGCGCATCGAGCCCCGTTACGCCCGGACAAAACGCTTTCAGGGCCTGTCTAGGACAAACCAAGGGGTGGCCGGGACACTTGCTCCTCGCGGCTCCGCCATCGTAAGACCACCGCGCGATGCGCGAAGCAGACGACGAGCTCCAGGAGATCAAACGCGAGATCATCGAGTCGCGAAGCCTCGTGATCAAGACCAATAACCTCACCAACGCCCTCAGCGCCGACATCAAGTCCATCGCCAAGCGCCAGCAAAACTACGAGCGACGTATCTCCTGGAATAGCGCCACCGCCTATGTCGTCTTCGTGGTCGTCGTGTTCTCCTCGCTCAAGTTTGCCGTCGACGCCCGCGTGGATGCCATCGAAGCCAAGTACGCCCACCTCGGTCAGCAGAACACCGACTTCTTGAAGGAACGAGACCTCCTCAAAGAACAGATCAAGGCCCGTGAGTCCTCTGATATGGAAAGCTCTCGGTTCTACGATCTGCTGCGCCAGGGAAGACGTGTGGATCTTATCCGCAGCTACGACGCCATCAAAGCCCGTCCCATCACCAAAGCCGAGCAAGCGTTCTTCGCCGACGCCATCGAAAAAGCGCGCTCAGAACAGGCCGTTATCCTCTACTTGCAAGCTCAAGACACCGCCAAGCTTCAGCGCTGGCAGGAATCCGCAAGCCTCCTTGAGGAGTCCATCAAGTACAAAGATGACGCGTCCTTCACCCCCAGCGTCAAGCTCGCCCTCTCCACTGCCTACAGAAAGCTCAAACGCCTCAAGGATGCCATCCCTATCCTCATGCACCTGAGCGAGCAGAGTCTAGACCGTGAGGTGCAAAACGACGCACTCTACTTTCTTGCCCAATGCTACGAGGAAACGGAGTCGTGGAACGAGGCCAAGAACACCTGGCGTACACTTCTGCGCAAGTTCCCAGAGGCCCGGCATGCATCGGAGGCCAAGATCAAGGTCACGCAGCTCGCGAACCTTCACTGACCAGCCGGTACGCTTGGGTCACCTCACCAAAACGGAGCGAAAGCTCGCGTCGTTCTGCGTCGGTCGCCTGCGGATGCAGGTCAGGATGGTACCTTCGCACAAGCTGGCGAAAAGAGCGTTTGACCTCGTCGGCCCCAGCTCCAGGCGTCAGTCCAAGGAGTTTCCAGGCTGCTCCCAAGGGGTCGCCTGGGAAATGGGCCGCGCGAGTTTCGGTGCGGTCCCTGGTGCGACGACGCCCGCTGAGAAACTCGCGGGCATCGAGCGGCCCCGTGCCAAGTACAGTGTGAGGCGGACGAAGGGTGACGTGGAACGTAATGCGCGCGTCGCCCAGCTTCTCGATGATGGAGAGGCGCTCGGCAAGCTGCTTGCGCAAGGCCACGTCGATCACTGCAGGGGTGATGTCGAAGTCCTGCACGAGGACCTCCCCATGCAACCTGCGTGTGGCCAGAGCCCGAAGCCGCGCGCGCCGAAGGGTCGCTTCGTCGACCAGGTTGTCGCGTCGAAGGATATCGGCAAGGGTTGGCCCAGCACCGTCGTACGCCACGGCCAAGACCAGACCGCCAGTAACGAACACCCGATGGGTGCGTCCTCGCGGCTCGTCGGTGAGCTCCAACGTGCCGGTAGCACGAGAGCGAAGAATGGTGCCCAGTAGATCGCCTAGCGTGGTCGCTTTGAGCCGACCGGGGAGGTACATGCGGCGTTTATAGTCCAGGCCACGTGGCGGCCCAAATTCTCAGCGAGCGTTCCGTCGTCACCGAGGCCAATGCCGTCCCAACGCCGAGCTCGACATCACTTCGCATCTGACGCCG
Organism: uncultured delta proteobacterium; assembly: GCA_903894755.1. Taxonomy (GTDB): domain Bacteria; phylum Myxococcota_A; class Polyangia; order Polyangiales; family Polyangiaceae; genus CAITRH01. The sequence continues at coordinate 16,330 of CAITRH010000054.1, read as the reverse complement.
AATTGCGGGCATTGGGACGTGCAACGTTTAGTCTGATAAACCCATGGAGGGTCGAGAGGCAGAGCAACAGCGTCAGAGTTCGCGGCTGGGGGGCAAGCCACAGACCCAACAAGATGATCGCGAAGGGGAAAGCGGGAATCAGATACGCCTTGTCCAGTGGGTACTTGAGGTAGAGCGCTTCGAAGGCGAGGAGCATCGCGACGCACAAGACCAACAGGTGGGAGCGACGGCCGGAATTCTCTGTGACGGGTGCCAGTTGCGGGCGGAGGCCGCGAAGGAGGGCCCATCCAATAACACTCCAGGCAGGGATCCCCAACACATACACGTTCCTGTAGACGAAGCGGCCCAGTCGCATCATGGGAGTCCAGAGCCGCGCCTCTCCGATGGCGGCGGTGAGAAAAGTGAAACTGTGCCCCGCCCAATTGTAGGATGGCACATAGAACAGCACCCCGAGGATCAGTGCGAGGACACCTGAAAGGAAGACCTGTTTGCGTTGGTCCTTCTGCTCCACCAGGGCCAAGCCGAAAATCACAGACGAGAGCCGGACCGCAATGGCGAGACCAAACAGCACCGCAGCGGGAAAGACGCGCGACCGCTCGATGGCAACGAAGCCAAGTAATAGCAGGGCTAGCGCCCAGTTGTAATCCATAGTGGACGTTGCCGCGATCCAGAAGGTCGGGTTCAGTGCCAAGAGCAGCGCGAGTGTTCGAGGTCGATGGACGTTCCAAGACTTGCACAGATAGAGGAACGCTCCGACCGCGACGACGGAGAACAGCACTGAAATGGCATTGGTCAGTAGGCTACCACCCGCATCGGCGAGCAGCGCGATCGCCACTTCGAATAGGAGGTATCCTGGGCCTCGAGATGGCTGATAAGCATTGCCAGCGAGCAGTTGAAGCGAAACGGCAAGACCTCCCCTCGATCGGAGACCGATGTGGTCACATCGATGAGCCGTACCTCGTCATGGGCGGGCGCCCAGAGGATCTTGCGGATCCCTTCATCCTCCTTGAGGTGCTCGGTCGCCAGAAGCTTTGCCGTCTGTTCAACGTTCAACATGGGCCCGATTCTAGCGCTTTGAGCCGACCGGGGAGGTACATGCGGCGTTTCTAGTCCAGGCCAAGTGGCGGCCCCAAATTCTCAGCGACGGCTTGGCGGGACTCGCCCTAACCTGGCGAGCGTGTTTGCTCGATTCCGCCTCTCGTGGGCGTTGCTCTCCTGCGTCCTCTGCCTCGTCGTGTTCGGCGGCATCCCAGGCGAGGGCCTCCGCCCCTGGAACCTCGAGCTCCATGCCCCTGCCTTGCCCGTAAACGTCACCGAACGCGGCGGTATCCTTGAAGTCCACGTCACAGCCGCCAACGCTCCAAAAGCTGGCGCCGAGGTCAAGGCCTTCGCCATCCTTGATGGAAAAGCCTTCCTCGCCGCCCATGGCGTCACCGATGGCAAAGGTAACCTCCGCCTCAATCGGCTCCCCAGCGCCGAACACTGGATCACCGCCGATGCCCCAGGTGCCGCCCGTGCCTCCACCCACCTGATCCTCTCCGGTGACCGCCGCTCCGTTACCCTCGACCTCCTCGAAGAACACCTCGTCGATGTCGCCGTCATGGACGACGCCCAACGTCCTGTCCCCAACGCCGAGCTCGAAATCACCTCCGCCACCGACCCTCTGCCCGTCGGCGCTCGCAGCGGTAGCGACGGATGGGCGCGAGTAGGACGCCTTTCCGCCTCGCCCTGGAACGTCGTCGCTCGGGCCCCAGGTTACGAAGAAGCTGCCCTGCGCTCGGTCCGCGAAGGGGAACGTCCCACCATCACCCTTCGCAAACTCGCTATCCTGGTCGTCGAAGTCCTCGGCGTCGACAGTAACCCCGCACCAAAAGCGCGTGTCCTGGTCGGGGGCGGAACCCTCGGCTCTTCAAGACAGGCCGACACGGATTCCTCCGGCACGGTCCGCATTGCTGGACTGGCCAGCGGCTCCTATGCCCTGCGCGCTGTCCGCGGCAGCGACGTTTCCCCCATCGAGATCGGCGTGGTCCTAGGTCGCGGCGAAGAAAAGCGTTTGGTCCTCAGGCTTGTCCCAGGTCGCCTTGTGCAAGTCCTTGTGGTCGACGCCGAGGCCGAGGACGCTGACCCTGTCGTTGGTGCCAACGTGGTCCTTGCCGAAGGGGGACTGTCGCCGTTTCCCATCGAGGGACGTACGGCTGCAACAGGTCGAGTCCGCTTGGGCCCCGTGATCCCAGGCGCTGCAACGGTATCCGTACGCGCCGACGGCTTTGTCCCCCGCGGCGGGGTGCCCGTGGCCGAGGGGGGCGACACCCGTGTTGTCCTTGTGCGCGCCGGTACGCTGCTGGGACGTGTGCTCGACACACGTGGGTATCCAGTGGATGGCGCCACTCTCGAAGTCGTAGGAACAGACTTCTCAGGAGCCCCCATTGCAGATGACCCAAGGCGTTCGCGTTTCCGGGATGTCCACTTCGAAGCCATGCTCTCGGGGCCTACACCGCTGCTGAAGTTCGGCCAACTTGGGGTCGTGCCAGGTCCTGTACCGCCTATTCCCTATGGGTTTTCCGTGGCCTTGCCGTCGCCTGGCCCTGCAAGGCCCGTGGCACTTGGCCCGTCCCCATGGGTCACACGCAACGACGGGACCTTTCGGGTGCATCCCGTGACACCAGGACGCGTTCGGGTTCTTGTGCGGCATCCGCAATACGTCGAGGCTCAGAGCGAGGTTGTGTCGCTGGCGTCAGGCGCCGAGGCGACTGTCGACGTGGTGATGCACGCAGGAGGGAGTCTCGAGGGACGTGTTGAAGATGGAACAGGGCGACCTGTTGCGGGGGCGCGGGTTCTTCTGTCGGCGGTGCGGGGGTCGTATGAGCGGATGACGAAGTCCGGGACGGATGGCAGTTTTGCGTTTGCCTCGGTCCCCGACGGGCTTGTGGTGACAGCGTCGACGGAGGACGATCGATCACGTGTGGCGCGTCTTGCGGTGACAGTGAACGACGGCGAAAAGAAGCGGGTGACGCTGACGCTTCCAGAAGCGCGGGAAGCGCTAGGGGTGCGTGTGATCGACGACCGTGGCTATCCGCTTGAAAGCGCGCAGGTGACTGCGCATTCACTGGAGCCGTCGGTACCGCTGCGGGTGACGTCCTTTACCAATGCGAGGGGCGAGGGGGCGATCGCAGGGGGGCTCGGGATTGCACTTCGTGTGGAGGTGAGTGCATCAGGGCACGGGTCCAAGGTTGTGACGACGACGGACGTGCAGCGCGAGCTGGTAGTGGAGCTTGGGCTTGCAACGAGTGCGACAGGGGAGGTTCGGACCGCGCTGCGCAGGGAGCCGGTAGCGGGAGCGGAGGTCGTGTTGTACACGGACCTTGGGACACGTCGTGGGGTAACGGCAAAGGACGGGACCTACCTATTGCAGGGACTGACGCCAGGTGCAGGACGGATTCGAGTGCGAGCGAGGGGGTATGCACCGCGTCTAGTGGATGTGGAGGTTCTTGAGCAGTCGTCGTTGCGTCCTTTTGTGTTGCCACGGGTGGAGCTGGTGGAAGAGGGAGCCGTGGAGGGGGTGGTGGTCGATGGACGAGGGGAGCCCGTACAAGGCGCGCGGGTGGCAAGGGATCATGTGCCTACGTACTTGGCGGTGGGGGCGACGCCTTCGGGAGTAGCGGTGACCGATGCAAAGGGGCGTTTTGTATTGCGGGAGCTCAATGAAGGGTTAGTGACACTGGAGGCGTACGCACCGGAGCTTGGGCGTGGACGGATTGCAGATGTGCGGGTGGTAGCTGGACGGACTACGGTGTCGGTGACGGTGACCGTGCACAAGGATTCGGAGGTAGCGTTGGAGCTTGGGTCGACAGGAGGTGTGGCAGTGACGTTAGGGGAGACGTCGGAGCCTCGCGATGTCGTGATTGTTGCGGTGGCGGAGGGGAGTGAAGCGGAGCGAGCGGGGTTGGTTCCTGGGGATGTGGTGGTAGACATAGATGGGACACGGGTGGGGACCATCGAGGCAGCGCGTCGGAGGCTGAGCGGACCAGTGGCGGACGATGTCGTGGTGAGGGTACGTCGTGGGGAGCGGGTCGAGGTATTTCGGGTGGGGAGGGAAGCGGTTCGGCGGTGAGGGGGCGGGCTGGCTGTGACGGAAGCAAGGTTGTCGAGCTTCCTACGCGGAGGGGGGAGCCCCGCAGACGGGAGTTCTGCTGCCCCAACCTGAGACTGCGCCTCCGCAGGTCGGAGTTCTGCTGCCCCAACCTGAGACTGCGCCTCCGCAGGTCGGAGTTCTGCTGCCCCAACCTGAGACTGTGCTTCCCAAGGAGGGAGGTCTGCCTCCGCTGGCATTGTCTCTGCACCCCAACTCGAGCCTGTGCTTCCCAAGGAGGAAGGTGTGCCTTCCCAACTCGAGCCTGTGCTTCCCAAGGAGGGAGGTGTGCCTCCGCGAGCCGAGCCATTTGCGCGCCAAGCTGAACACGTGCCGCCCTTTCAAGGACGCAAGTACACTCCGGGAAGGACCTCGGTGTACCCGTAATTCCTCAGAAACGGCATCACCAGCGCGGCGTAGTGACGACGTTTGCGCCAGCCGTGCTCGGGATCGAGCACAACGACCTTGGGTCGATTCTTCACAAGCTGGTCGTACAGTGGACGCAGCTTCTCTTCGTCGCTCCCCTCCGGGTACACACCCAGGATCTCATCGATAATATTGGACTCCCGAGTCGCACTCAGACGGTTGGTCTCCACATAAAGATGCGGCGGTCCGGTAGTGAAAATGCGGTCTTCGGGAGTCGTGTGCTCCGCGATGTACCGAAACACGCCCGCAACTGGCTCGTGAAACGGTGGGAACGCATACTCTCTGTCCAGTTCGCGGCCTAGACGCGGCCAGAGAGCCACTCCCACCCCCACGAGCAGCACGACACCAATCGCATTTTGCATGGATGACAGTCGACCTGCTCGTGCAATGGAGTCGGCTCCCACTGCGAGACCAAACACAAGACCGGCCACAGTCATCGTGTAGTAGTGATTCCATTGGCAGTTGCTCGCGGTCACTGCGTACATTGCGGCAAGCACCGCAAAGGTCACTGTGGCAAACAACGCTGCAGACCGCTTTGCCGTATAGGCCGCACCGAGCACGGAAAGTGGCATCAGAAACCCCAAGGTTTGGAAGTTCAAGAACTCCCTGCGGGCTTGCTTGTACTGCACCACGAACTCGTTCCACGGAGTGTCGGGCTTGAACTGCCCTAGCACCACACAATACGACAGCGCCGGATCACGGTAGATGCGGGCGTATCCCTTCGCCATTGCAAGGTAGGCCCGCATGCTTCCCGTCGGTATCATGTAAGCGCATAGCCCCACAAGGACCAGTGCCACACCAAGCAAGGTCCACTTGGCATAGCGTCTCGCTTCCTTGCGGAACTCCCCACGGTAGTTCAACAAGAAGCCGCCTATCCAGGTGAATCCCACGCATGGACCAAAAGGTTCCTTCGACAGCGCGCAACACGACAGAAAAATCCCCCCCGCTACCCATGCCAGCTCCCTCCAGCGACCTCCTGCGCTCGTCGGCTCGAGCAGCAAACACGCTGTACCAAACAGATAGTAGGCAAGCCCGATCCCCTCCGAGTCGCTCAGGGCCGTGTCGTGAAGCTTCGGGATGGTAAACAACATGACCGTGGCGAGTCCCACGGAAAACGCCAGAAGCCTTGGAATGCCGCGTTGCAGTAGCGCAAGGAGCAACGACAAGCAGGCGGCTAACGGGAAATACGCAAAGAAGATGCGGTAACGCTGCCCCTCGAAACCGTGAAGCTTGATCGCAAGAGCGTGCGTTAGGAAGACAAATGGCGGCTTGAACTCGAGGAAATCTCGGTACGGGACCAACCCCTTGTTGATGCACCAGCCACCCCAGACGAAAAACCCCTCGTCGTAGTCGATGTGGTGGAAAAAGAACCTCTTGTTTAGCTGTAGAAAGACATAGGACGTCAGCAAACACAAGAGAACCCAGCTCGTGTACTTGGCGAGCGCTCGGCGCGACGCGGATTCCATGGGGGCCGACCCTTAGACGCGCGGAGTCCACGCAGCAAGGCGCGAACGCACGCAACCAGATCTGGAGTTTCTCGCCGCCCCGCGCTAACGAGAGGACGTGAGTTATCTAGTCCTAGCCCGCAAGTACCGCCCCCAGTCGTTCGAAGACTTGGTCGGCCAGGACCACGTCACCCGCACCCTCGCCAACGCGATCAAAACGGGACGCGTCGCCCACGCAATTCTGTTCACCGGTGTTCGCGGCGTGGGAAAAACTACCAGCGCGCGGCTGCTCGCCAAGTGCCTCGCCTGTGTCGGCCCCGATGCCACCCGCACCGAGCCGACGTCGACCCCCTGCCAGGTTTGCAGCCCGTGCCGCGAGATCGCCACCGGGGCCGACCTCGATGTCCAGGAGATCGACGGGGCCAGTTACAACGGCGTCGACGAGGTCCGTAGGCTTCAGGAAGGACTCGCCTTTCGCCCCGCTCGCGACCGCTACAAAATCTACATCGTCGATGAGGTCCACATGCTGTCCACGGCCGCGTGGAACGCGTTCCTCAAGACCCTCGAAGAGCCTCCTCCTCACGTCAAGTTCATCTTTGCCACGACCGAGGTCCACAAGGTCCCCGTCACCATTCTCAGTCGCTGCCAGCGTTACGACTTCAAGCTCATTTCGGCGCAGACCATCACCAAGAGGCTTCACGAGGTCCTTGCGGCCGAGAAGATCGAGGCCGACGACGACGCGGTGGGCGTTCTGGCTCGCGAGGCTGCGGGGTCGATGCGTGACGCGATGAGTCTGCTTGACCAGGTCATTGCCTTTCAGAGCGACCGTTTGACCGGCGCGGATGTGGCAAGGGTACTCGGTGTGGCAGACCGCACGATCCTTCACGAGCTTGCAGGGGCGCTGGTGGGGGGCGATGCTGCCGCAGCTTTGCGCGTCATCGATCGTCTTGCGCAACAGAGTTTCGATCTGGTGCATGTGTCCAAGGATGTCCTACGGCATCTTCGCAATCTAGTGGTAGCCAAGGTATGTGGCGAAGGGGCCAAGGAGCTGCTCGACATGGCAGACGAGGAGCTTCGCGACACTGGGGAGCTTGCGAGCAAGGCGGACACGGACGACCTGGTACGTCTCTACCAAGGGTTTTCGAGGGGCTTCGACGACATTGCAAGGAGTGGACACCCGAGAGCGTCCCTAGAGATGGCGCTTGTGCGTCTTGCGCGTCGCCCTCCGCTGCTTCCGCTCGACGAGCTGCTTGTGCGCATAGGGGAGCTGGAGAAGCGCTTAGCAACGGGGGCGCCTCCTCCTGCGGGACCTCGTGGCGGCGCTGCCGGTGGCGGCGGCGGAGGTCGTCCAACTCGGACAACGACGGTGACGAACGTGGAGCCGGAGTCCTTTCCTGTGGTGGGAGTCCCGGCTGCGTTGGCGTTGGCGTTAGCGCCGGCGCCAGCGTTGACTCCAGTTGTAGTGGCGCGTCAGCCTGTATCGATGGCGACCCCTGTACAGCCCGTACAGTCCAAGGGGGCGGATCTTGACGCGTGGCGTGCGATCTTGGCGACGGTTCGAGGTTCCAGTCCGGCGCTTGCGTCGGTTCTCGAACATGGGGTTCCTTTGGAGTGCGGGCCTGGTCGGGTGGTTCTTGGGTACACCAACGCGTTTTTGAGCGACCAAGTGAAAGAGCCGGAGCATTTTGCAAGGCTGACGCGTGAAGTGCGGGCGTACTTTGGGGCGCCTACGGAGATAGCGCTCGATCTGACGGGGAGTCGAACGGACATACAGAGTGTAGCGACACAAGAACAGGCGCGTCGCCAGGCTTTGACGGAAGCCGCGCGACGCAAGGCAGTGGGACATCCGCTCATAGCGGCGGTGGTTCGCCTGTTTGGGGCAGAGATCCGAGACCTACGGCTTCCTGTGAGCGACTAGCAGGTTGGGCAAGGCATTGGACTGGTCGTTGCTAAAGCGATGGGCCTTTGGGCTCGTGCCTCTTGTTGGGGTTATCGAGCTTTCTGCGCATGTCGTACAGTGCAACCGCAAGGTTACCGACAACGACTGGATAGCGGCGCGAGAGTATGTGCGCACCCGAGTCCGTCCCGAGGATCTCGTTGTGTTTGCGCCACGCTGGGTGGATCCGCTTGGGAGGCAATGGTTTGGCGACGAGATTGTAACGCTTGCACGCGAGGCGCGGGCCGATGAGACGGTGTTTCCACGGGCGTTCGAGGTGTCTATTCGTGGGGAGCGCGCGTCCGATCTGCTTGGGTGGCGTGAGGTAGAGCGGACCAAGCTAGGAGCGGTCACAGTTACGACCTTGGCCAACCCGTCGCCGCAGGTTCTTGTGGACGATCTGCTTACGCATGTCCATGCGCAGGGGATGCGCGTTGCACGGACCGACAGTGGTGCGGAGTGCACGTGGACCCGTTCGAGCTCTCAGGCGGGCAATCTTGGGTTTGGGCCGACGATCCCAGCGGAGCGCTTCGTGTGTCCAGGGACCTTTGTGGGCGTGAGCGTGGTGGCGGTGCTCGACTACACCCCGCGCCGTTGCATCTACGCACCGCCGCCTGGAGGGGCGGCAAAGCTACGGCTGCGTTTTCTCGACGTGGCAATGGGAAAGGCACTGCGTGGGCACCATGCCCTGTACGTCGAGGCGGAGCGCGCGGCAGTGGGAGCGCCTGTATTGTTGTCTTTTGAGGTAGCAGGCAAGGTCTTGGGGCGCGTCGTGCATCGCGACGGGACCGGCTGGACCCGCTTTGAGTTGGACACGTCCGAGTGGGATGGACAGCGCGTGGAGCTGATAGCGGAGATAGGCTCCACCGAGGGGCATCGCCGCATGTACTGCTTTGAAGCAAGCACGCGGAGGGCGGGGCTGTAGGTTAGCGCCTCTTGTGCCACCAGAGAGCGACGCCTGCGCAGGTAAGCGCAAACAGGGAGAGACCATAAGGCAAGCCGCGCGGGAAATAATGGAATCGAACCCGCGAGTCCCCGGGGTGGAGCGCTGCAGACACCGCATGGTGGGTTTCGAGGGCGCGGACACCGTCGGCGTTCCAGCTTGGGTCGTAGTTCATGTTGTACACCAGCTTGGCGCCAGGTGACGCCCCCTGGATTTGCACAACCGCCTCGTTGGGCGACCAGCGAAGAAGCTGTGCGTTGCCGATCCCGTCGACTAAGTAGACTTCGCCGCGGTATTCGGGGCTGCTCTTGGGGATGGCGCCCCTAGCGCCGATTTCTGGGACACCATGGCACGAGACGGAGCCAACGTTGGTGAACATGCCGTAAAGCTGGGAGATGACGAAGCCTCCTGTTGGAGAGACATGGCCAAGCGGTGGATGCTGCTCGTGGTGGAACGCTCCTAGGGGCGCTTCGATAGGACGCATGGCAACGGTGAACGCTGCAGCGAGGGAAGACCTTCCTACGTCCGCGAGGTCCAGGGTGAGAACGGCGACAGGCAGCAACGCTACCACATCGACCCAGGGCTTGCGTGCGACGATCGGGTCGAACCAACGCGCTGTCCAAGCCACGAAAGCGACAGCGAGCAGGAGCACAGCGGGATACAGGAACCTTGACGGCACATGTTGCGAGGCAAACACGGGAAGCTCGTGGAGAAGGACCCAAGGAGCTCGAGGATGAAAGGCTCCCAGGCCGAGAAGAAAGAACAGCAGCCCCACCACCTTGAGCACCAGGGCACGTCCTGATGGCATCACCACCAGGGAAAGGAGCAGCACTGCGGCGCCTGTTGATCCAACGTAGAGTCCGTATTCGTGCCAGCCCCAGACGGGGACTGGGACCGGCCCCTGTTCCCATCCTTGGACCGGAGAGGTCAGCATAGCAACGAGCTGACCTAGGCTTACGGCTTCTGTGGAGTCGATGGCGCGAGGATAGCGGGCCATGAGATCGAGCATGGGAAGGAGTTTAGGTGCTGCGAAGCCCAGGCTCGAAAGGCCTGCGATAGCGAGGGCTAGCAGGGGACGGAGTGAGCCGTCGGACAAGGCGCTTCCGACCGCGACCAGCGACAAGATGAGAGCGGTGTGGGGCAGCGGATAGATCCCGCCCGTATAGACGAGTAGAGCCATCACGCCGCCGCATGCCAGGGCATTGGAGACCATCGATTTCGCGCCATGGATGGCTCGATCAAAGGTGTACAGCGCAAGGGGAAGCCATGCGTACTGCATGTGCCACGTGTGGCCGGTGGCCGTTTGCATGGCCCAGCGGCTGTTGAACATGTAGAGGGCTACGACCAGAACGCGCAGTGCGGCGCTCTTGGTGAAGCGTCCAGCAAACAGGTAGGTGCCGACGACACCGAGGAGCAGGGTACCGAGGATCTCGATGCGCACGGCGAGCAGCAGCGGCAACAGCAGGTAAGCGGGAAAGAACGGCGAGACGACGTTGGTAGCCCCTTCGACGTACTCCCATGCGGGGAAACCTCCACAGAACCAGGGGTGCCAGAAGGGAAACTCGCGGTACTGGCGGAGGCTTACCACGGTGATTTGGCGGTATTGCAGGTGCGAGTCCCAGTCGTGAACGCCGTAGGTCGAGAGGTTCGACAGGAGCGGCGCGGTGAGGCGCCACATAGCAAAGGCGAGGACAGCTAAGGTGCATGCCGCGACCAACGCCTTTCCTAGGTTCTTGGGGACAAAGGTGTTTCGGATCGTTTCTACAAAGGGACGCGGGGCCATGGAGGGGGAGGGGATTCTACGCGAAGAAGGGGGAGGTCCCGGACAAAATGCGGCGCGTGGTGAGGTGGCTATGGACAGACCCGAAGCGCGATGGTAAGAGGGGTCCTAACGCGCCACTAGCTCAGTTGGATAGAGCGTCGGCCTCCGGAGCCGAAGGTCGCAGGTTCGAATCTTGCGTGGCGCGCCAAATCCGACAGTTTACCTTAGCCAGCATGCGTTTCGAGGGCGGTAATGCGTGGTTCAGCGTGCTGGATCCACTCGTCGTGGTCACGCACCATGTCGCCAAACGGGCCCGTGAGCACATGGTCAATGCGATTATGCAGCTTCCTCGTTTCGGCGATCAGCTCGGCTATCGCTGTCCCGAAGCGCATCTCCGCCTCGGTTTGCCGCCTATCCATGCGGTCTAGCCTAGAATTCGTCGCGTCGATGCGCGTGTTAGTCGCGTGGATCTCGTCGCGTGTCGACCGGATCTCGTCCCGGATCTCACGAAGCAGTGCGGGAAGCAGGGAAAGTACGTTCTCATCAGGCATGCCGCGAAGCCTAGCATTTGCAAAACCCCGCCTCCCCCTTCTGGGGCAAGCATGACGCTGCGGATTGCTTTAGCGCTCCTTCTCGTTCTTCCCGCATGCCGCCATAAGGCAACCCGTGACGAATGCGCCCGCATGCTGGACCGGTATGTCGAACTGAGCATCACGACCGACCCAACGCTCGCCAAGCTGCCCCCTTCTGACCTCGCCATGGTCCGCGAGTTGAAACGCGAGTTGAAACGCGTCGAGCCCTCGTACCGCAAGGTCTACCTCCACTGCGAAACCCGAATCACTGTAGCTGCCTACGACTGCGCCATGGAGGCGAAAACCCCCGCGGCGTGGGAGTCTTGTGTCCCATAAAGGTGATCGATGCGTGCCCTCTTCTTTGGAACCCCCGCGTTTGCAGTCCCCTGTCTCGAAGCCCTTCGGTCCATTGCGGACGTTGTCGGGGTCGTTTGCCAACCCGATCGCCCTGCAGGACGAGGCAATGTACCCACCGCCCCGCCCGTGAAACTCTACGCTTGCCAACATGGACTGGCTGTCGTGCAGCCGACCAAGCTGCGTACCGGTGAGTTCGCGGCCTGGGTCCGTTCACAAGACGTCCAGGTCGCGCTCGTTGTTGCCTATGGTCGCATTCTTCCTCGCGACGTGCTCGATGCCACCAAGCTTGGCTACGTCAATGTTCACGCGTCGCTGCTCCCCAAGTACCGCGGGGCAGCGCCGCTTGCCTGGGCTGTCTTCAACGGTGAGACAGAAACCGGCATCACCCTCATGGTGCTCGACGAAGGTATGGACACGGGCCCCATGTTCGCGAAGTACCCTACCGCCATCGACCCCAGTGAAACCGCTGGGGAGCTTGGCGAGCGTCTCGCGCTTCTCGGGGCATCGGCAGTGCGCCAGGAGCTCCCGCGCTACGTACGAGGCGAAACCACGTTGGAGCCCCAAGATCCGTTGCAAGGCTCCTTTGCTCCCATGCTCACCAAGGAGCACGGACGGGTCGACTGGACCAAACCCGCATCGGCTGTCCACAACCAGGTCCGCGCCATGGAGCCTTGGCCGGGTGCCTACGCGCTGCTGGGAAACAAGACCTGCAAGGTCCGTCGCTCCCGCGTCGTGACTGAGAGCGCTCAGGCAGGCAAGCCTGGCGAGGTCGTCGTCGCCGACAAGACGCGCCTGGTCGTCGCCTGCGCTGGCGGCGCCGTGGAGCTCGTAACCGTGCAACTCGAAGGGAAAAAAACCATGCGCGGCGTCGATTGGGTCATGGGACGCGGCGTGCGGACCGGCGACGTGCTGCAGTAACGCCCGCTTGCATCATATAAACCTGGTCTTCCGACTCGATTCCGTGCAATCGTGCGAACCGTGTCTCCCTCCGTCTCGCTGACCCGCGCTGCCGCCCTCGCCGTGCGTCGTGGCCATCCTTGGGTCTGGCGCCAAGGCGTGACCTCTGGAATCGACAGGCTTTTACCCGGTGATGCCGTCCGTGTCCTTTCCCCCGAAGGAGCCCCCCTCGGATACGCCCTCGCCGACCCCGGCTCGCCCATCGTGCTCCGCATCTGGGGAAAAACACCGCTCGACCCCGCGTCCTTCTCCCAGCGCGTCGAGCGCGCCGTCGCCCTCCGCGAACGCCTTTTTGCCAATGGTCTCACCACCGCCTACCGCGTCGTGCATGGCGAAGGCGACCGCATGCCAGGCCTCGTCGTCGATCGCTACGGCCCGGTCGCCGTGCTGCGGACCGATGGCGACGGGATACGTCGACGCCTTGGAGAGCTGGTCGAGGCCCTGCGCGTTCCATTGGCGCGCCTCGGCATTGTCACAATCATCGAGCGCGTCGGGACTCGCAAGGAGTCGCATGTCGTGGTCCTGCACGGCGAGCCCCCTCCAGAGCGGTTGGAGGTCCAAGAACACGGGGTCTCCTTCATGGTGGACCTCGCGCGAGGACAGAAGACCGGCGCCTTCCTCGACCAGCGTGAAAACCGTGTGAGGGTCGGGGCGCTTGCTGCAGAGAAGCGCGTGCTCAATCTGTTTTCCTACACGGGAGGGTTTTCCCTGTGGGCTGCCCGCGGAGGCGCGATCCGGGTGACCAGTGTGGACCTGTCGGCCGAAGCGCTTGCAACCGGTGAGGAGAGCTTTCGGCGAGCGGGACTGGATCCTCGAGCCCACTTGTTTGTAGCGGCCGAAGCCTTTGGGTTTCTGTCCGACGCCAAGCGACGTGGCCTAAGCTGGGACCTTATCGTGAGCGATCCTCCAAGTTTTGCCCCACGCGAGCAGTCTGTCGAGCGTGCCCTCGGCGCCTATCGGACCCTTCATCGCGCGTGTGTCGAGCTGCTTGCCCCAGGAGGTCTGTTCTGTGCGGCGTCCTGTTCCAGTCATGTCAATGCCGAGGCGTTCGTGACAACGCTCGATGATGCGGCACTTGGACGCGACGACCTTCGCCTTCTCGAGCTGATCGGCGCCCCTGCGGATCATCCAACCTTGCCAGGCTGGCCCGAGGGACGGTACCTGAAGTTCGCAATCCTCGGCTAACGCCATGGGACACCTCAACTCGCGCGACCTGCTGCTGGCACCTGGGCTTCTGAGCCTGGCTCGGGTGCCGCTTGCTGCGGTATTTCCCGTGGTTGTGCGACTGCCGGAGGTTGCCTTTGGCGTGCTGGCCTTGGCGGCAGTGACGGACATCCTCGACGGTTGGATTGCGCGTCGCTTCGGACAGACGACCGCCACGGGCGCGATGCTGGATCCGCTCACCGACAAGCTTTTCGTCGGGTCCGTTGTGGCAACGCTGCTTGTTACGGGAGTTCTGGACTGGTGGGCACTGCTGCTGCTGTCGGTGCGGGAGCTCGGGGAGCTTCCCCTGGTGGCGTGGATTGCCGTGAGTCGTCGGCATCGTCGGGCGCATGCCGAGCAGGCGCAAGCGAACCTACCTGGGAAACTTGCGACGGTCATGCAGTTTGCGACTGTGAGTGCCGCGCTGTTGTCCTGGGGCTTTACGTACGCACTGCTGTATGGGACAGCGGTAGCAGGCGCGCTGGCCGCGCTTTCATACTGGATCCGCGCGGTGGCCACGCACCGCGGGACACAAGGAAAGTAGCGGTCCATTGTTTTGCAACGCCTCTTCGGTCTCGACCCTTTCCACTCCTGGGGAGCTTCACTATGTCGAAAACGGCTACGGCTGGCGCCTTGCTCTCAAGCGGGTAGTGCCGACAGTACGCGCCTTGAAACAACCTCGTCCTGTGCTCCTTGTTCCTGGGTACGGGATGAACTCCTTCATCTTTGGGTATCACCCAAATGGCCGCTCGATGGAGGCCTCGCTGGCCGCGAGAGGCTTCGAGGTCTGGAGCGTAGACCTACGTCGTCAGGGCCGTTCGCAGCGAGCGGGCGCGCGTGGCGATCGGTTTGGCCTTGCCGAGCTGGCGGTGGACGACCTTGGAGCCGCCATAAGCCATGTTCTTGGAGCGACCTCGACGCGGGCAAAGGCTGTCGATCTGATCGGCTGCAGTCTTGGTGCAGCGCTGATCGCAGGGCATCTTGCGTGTGTACCGACCGCTCCGGTGGGGGCAGTGGTATCCATGGGGGGATGTGTGACCTGGAAGAACGTCCATCCCGTGTTGCGTCTTGCGTCGAGCTTTCCGCGGGTGATTGGTCTGGTTCCAATGCCGGGAACCAGGCAGTTGGCGCGCGTGGCGCTTCCTGTGGTGGCCAAGGTAGCGCCGCGTCTTCTGTCGATTTACCTGCATCCAGAGACCACGGACATCCGCGACGCGAGGACCTTGGTACAGACTGTGGAGAATCCAAGTCGCTTCTTGAACCGCGAGATAGCCGAGTGGATCCAGCGAGGCGAGCTGGTGTTGCGTGGGGTGAACGTGTCGCGGGCATTGCGGGAGATGAAGCAGCCGCTTCTTTGCATGGTGGCCAAGCACGATGGGATCGTGCCACCGGAGACCGCGCGTTCGATGTTTGACGAGATGGGGTCGCAGGATAAGCGCCTCATCGAGATAGGCGATGCGACGTTTCGGGTCGCGCATGCGGACCTGTTCATTGCACGGGAGGCGGAGACGCGGGTGTTTTCCCATGTAGCGCAGTTTCTGCTCGAGCGGAGCTAAACCAAACCTATCTTGAAAACCGCAGGTCCCACCGCGTGTTTACGCTACGCTACCCAGGGGGATAGACCTGGGTAGCGGTCGGACCTTAGCCTCCGCGGCGACGCAGCTCCTCTTCGAGCTCGCGTACGCGCTGCTCGGCGGCCTGGCGCGCGGTAGCCTCGGCCTGGCGCGCGGTAGCCTCGGCCTGGCGCGCGATAGCCTCGGCCTGGCGCGCGATAGCCTCGCTCTCGACCGCGCTCGGCAACAGCCGCAACCCCTCCGCGTCTTCCGCAAGGCGCAGCGTCACATCGTGATCGGCGCTCGGCACAATCACCCAGTGAAGTCCCAGTGTTCGACAAGGCGTGCTATCGCCTTTCACTTGCCGTTCGACAAGGTCGTCCGCCGTGCGGTCCCACACCCGCAGGCGCTTGCCCTTGGGCCTGTCCGGGTCAAACCACACGAGCTCTTCGACTCCAACCTGGAGGTAGCGTTCGAACTTCTCCTCCCAGGTGAGCTCCCCCTCGCGCGGGCTGATGACCTCCACGGACAAGTGAGGCGCACCGTGTTGCCACACCTTCCAAGAGCCAAACGAGAAGTCTCGCATCCCTTTGCGCAGGAAGACATCCGGCGACAGCTTTTGCTTCGGGTCACGGGCGTTCCAGTAGACGAACTGCTCGGAGCCGAGGGCGCAGGTCTCCGCGAAGTTGTGCCTGAGGAGCTGGTAGAGGAACGTGCGCAAGTGCAGGTGAGGTTTGCCTTCGGACATGAGTTCGTACTCCGGGAACTCGACGGGCGCGCGTCGAGGGCGGCTCTGCGTAGTGAGCTCGGTATGAGGGGTGGGTTGGGTCATGGCGGAGGGAAGATAGCGCAATCAGGCAAGCTAGGCGACCGACGATTTCCGCTCGCGAGGCCCCTGGTCCAAAGACCAGACCACCTGGTCCAAAGACCAGACCACCTGGTCCAAAGACCAGACCACCTGGTCCAAAGACCAGACCACCTGGTCCAAAGACCAGACCACCTGGTCCAAAGACCAGACCACCTGGTCCAAAGACCAGACCACCTGGT
>CAITRH010000053.1 GCA_903894755.1 uncultured delta proteobacterium | reverse complement strand
CTCCAGAGGAGACTGTTGCGATGTTGGTTTCGTCGTTCTCATTGTCTCCTTCCTCGGCGTCTCCCCAGGGGGCATCTACGAAAGAGGATGCGTCCCACCAGTCTGGAGGAGCCCGTGGGGCAAACACGAATGGCCTGAGCCGCTCAGCAAGCTCCTGAACGGACTCTGCGAGCGTGCCAGTTGACGAGGAATCCGCTTGGAGACCGATCTCTCGAAGATCACGCCGAAGCTCGTTGATCTTGGATTTTGAGAACCCAAACTGCTGTGTCAGCTCCCCCGGAGAATAGGCCGTAAGCAGGGAGTACGCCGCCACAAGGTTCATGATACGTTGTGGAGTCAACGACTTCCTCCGTCCGCAGCGTTTTAGCTCTCCAGAGGCCAGCCGCTCTTTGATCGACCTGATTGTGGCTCCGATCTGACGTATTCTTTGGGCATAGCTCTCAGTGGAGAGGCTCTCATAAGTATCCTCGTAAAGCCTCATTCGTTGGGCTTCCATCGCCAGGGCAAGACGAACTGTGTTCGGATCGCACATAAGGGCGAGTGTAGGGAGGCGGCCATCCTCGATGTACCAGAAGCGTCGGAGGGCCCGGACCTGCCGGAATGAAACCTCGAAGCGGACAGTGTTCCTTGCATGATCGGCCAACTCCTTGAAATAGTCGGAGAGGATCGGTTTGGTTCGAGCCCGGTGCTCCAACTCAAGGCCCTTAGCGTACAGCTTCACACCATATGATTTGGAGAACCAATGGATTGTGGAAACTGTGGGGTGCCCTTCGGAATGAAACCTCCCAGCGTTGCGGCGCTGGATCCCCATGCACCCACGAATGCATCCGATGGGATCGGAGACGACCAAGTCGGCGGCATAGCTCGCCCTGATCACTGCAGAGGAAGCCACGGGGAAGAACATGTCCGCCTCCTCGGGCTTAATCGAGGAAAGCGTGACTCCCAGTGCCTTGGCGACAAGGACGGATATGGTGTGCGGTCTTAGATCCTTAACTGACCGCAGAGGAACGAGCGGGTAGTTGGCTTCCTTATCCTGGGTCCATCGAGGAACCGAGATGCGTATGTTCACTATCTCTTCGGTCGGGGTGTACATAACATAGAGCCCTTGGGCTGCGACACGACCGAACTTCGTTGGTCGGTTGCGCACTGGATCAAGCTGCATCATGTGCTCGATGGGGTGCATCCCAAGGCCGGAAACCTTCAGAGCGATGGTGATGTCGTCGATCATCTTGCAGTCCTCCGCAAAATCACCAAGGGGAATGCGAGCGGTGCCTCCAATGCCTGATGAACCGAAGATAGGTTGTAAGAAGTTGCCTTAAAGCGACTCCCGTTTAGGTCATCGTCTCCTTCGTTTGAGACGAAGGGTATGTTGTTACTAGGGGATGGGGCATCGCCGTCCTCATCGGTCTACCCGGGGAGCTTCCTCCTCGGCAACAAGTGAGGAGATGGATTGGTGGGGTAGGTCTGGTGTATTTATTTCCGTAGTCCCTTGATGATCTGGCAGAGCCTCCACATCCAGTGTCGCGGGCTTCCTCGGCGGAGGACAGCGCTGGGGGGCTACGGGGTCGCTGGTTGAAATCCTTCGGGCCTCGAACGTTGTAGGGTAGGGGGCGATGAAGCTCACTTCCGAGATCGTAGCCGACGATCACCGGCTTTTCGCCGCCATCGAGAGGTTCCTCCGAGCATCGTACCAGTGTCGCGTCGCTGTGGGCCTTGATGCTGGTCGCGTATTACCCAATGCTCTGTCGTCTACGGCGCCGCCTCGTCAGTGGCCTTCCGTACGAGGAGCTCGACCAGATCGTGGTGACCGCGTTCCTTGCGGCGATCCGCGAGCTCTCGGTACGGGAGCATCGCGATCGGTTGGCGATGCGGCTCCGGCAGCGCACCGAGGACCAGGTGTTCGCGCTCCTTCGCAAAGAGCACCTCGAGACAAAGACCCGTGCATGCAGCTCTTCTCGATGAGAAGTTCACGTCTATCTCATAATCGACGTGTCTGGTGCCTAAGCCAACCGAGGTGAGGATCACCTCGGTTGGCTCCCCGCCGAGCACCTGTCCGGGACACCCCTTCAAGTGGCTAGAACACCCTTGGTATGGGCGATTTGCCGCGAAACATACCATCCCTTCGTGGCACGGCGTTCTCTTTGGGAAGGCGGGTATGCTTGCCAGCACAGGAAGATTGTCTGCATTGTTGAAGGCACCTTTCCGGAGGTCTATAGTTACGACATGAGCGACTGGTCTTCATGCCCTGCCGTCGAGCGCGACCCTAACAAGGTCAGTGGCTCATGGGTTTTCCGTGGCACGCGTGTGCCGGTCTCCGCCCTGTTTGAAAACCTTGAGGATGGGGGGCAATTGTCCGATTTCGTTGCTTGGTTCCCTGGAGTCACACTCCAGCAGGCTCGTTCTGTGCTAGAGCACGTGGCGCACACGTTAGAAGCGGCGTAGTGCGCGTACTCTTCGATCAAGGCACACCTGTCCCGCTACGCAATCAGCTACCCGATCATAACGTCTCGACGGCCTACGAATTGGGCTGGAGCAACTTGACGAACGGCGAACTGCTGCAACAGGCGGAGAGTCACGGCTTTGAGGTCTTGGTCACCACGGATCAAAATCTCCGATACCAGCAGAATCTGACGGGCCGAAACATTGCCATCATTGTGCTGAACACAACCAGTTGGCCACGAATTAGGAAGTTCGCGCACAGTATCGCCGATGCGCTCGGCAGTATCAGACCAAACAACTACGTTGAGATTTCTGTGCCATTCGACTGACAACCGCGTCACGATACAGACTATTGTCCGTCTCAGATAATAGGACGTCGAGAGGAGCACCATGCTTCGACATTTTCTCTCGCTCGGTTTCATGAGGGCCGCGGCTTGCAATAACCCATCGTGTTGATCTGCCCGCGATGAGGAACGTCGTTCCCCATTGCATTTATGAAACGTAGCGTAAAATTATGGACGACCTCGGCATGATGCTGGGAGACCTCGGATTGGCGTGGGAGGTCGTTAAGGGAGCAACCGAGAACTCTCCGTGCGGGAGTATCGCGACCGGTTGGCCATGGGCTCCGCAAAGAGCACATGGAAACAAAGACCCGTGCCACTCTTCGCGATGAGGAATTCACGTCGCTCTCATAATAGACGTGTCCGTGGCTTTGGCGAACCGAGGTGAGGATCACCTCGGTTGGCTCCCCGCCGAGCACCTGTCCGGGACACCCCTTCAAGTGGCTAGAACACCCTTGGTATGCGCGATTTGCCCCGAAACACGCCCTCTCTTCGTGGCACGGCGTTCTCTTTGGGAAGGCCGGTATGCTTGCACGCGCCTACGAGCCTCGCCGCCCTGAACAGACCCTTCTTTACGACCTCGTTCTCGAGCACTTGGAGACCTTTCTCCAGTACACCCGAGAGAGCTACGCGAAGCCGCTTCCCGCATACGTTGAACAGGAGTTTCGAGAATATCTTGACTGCGGCATCTTCTCGAAGGGATTCACACGCTGCCACTGCGATCACTGCGGCCACGACCTGCTCGTGGCGTTTTCCTGTAAAAATAGAGGCATTTGCCCGAGTTGCACAACACGACGTATGTCGAACACCGCAGCGCACCTGGTCGACCGGGTCGTGCCCGAGGTTCCGGTTCGGCAGTACGTGTTGT
>CAITRH010000052.1 GCA_903894755.1 uncultured delta proteobacterium | reverse complement strand
CGTGGTGGACGTGGACGTGGACGTGGTGGACGTCAGCGTCCACGTCCACGTCAGCGTCAGCGTCAGCGTCAGCGTCAGCGTCAGCGTCAGCGTCAGCGTCAGCAGCATTGCAACCGTGCGATATCGTTAATGGTTATCGTAGGATGGACGCGACCACGTAGGTAAGAGAGTGAAATCGCAGGGGGGAGAGGTCTTCGGGGTCGCCGGCGACGAAGTTGCGGTTTAGCCCCCGTTACGTGTGAGCCCCAGCACCATCAGCGGCTCATCGGAGCGACGCATGGTGACGACGTCGCCAAGGTGAAGGTCGAACGAGCCCACCTCGCCATCGAGAAACACCTTGGACGTTCTCATCTTGCTCGACATGGCCAGGTACCCTCCTGGCTCGATGAGCCCGAGGGTGAGACGTAACGAGTGCCCCACCGGCGTATAAGGCTCGCGCACCACGTATTGCAGCTTCTTGGACGCGATCGGAAGCACCCGTCCTCCTGCGCTCCTCTGGGCTGCGGTCGATCCGGCGGCAGGACCGATCCAAATCCCGCTCGACTTCTGTTCCTCTTCCTCCACCGCACCGTTGGCGCGTACGAGGCTCAAGAAGTAGCGCGACGTAGCGGCAGGCGACGCATGGCAGACGAGCGCCTCGTTGAGCACCCGCTTGTGGACACACACGCCGTTGATCTCGACCTGCATGCGCGACAGGCTGGTGCGGGGAAGGGTCCCCTCGAGGGCTCCTGAGAGCGCCTCGCGCAAGTCTTCTCTCGTCGCGGCGCAGAAGAACCCGACGGAGTGCCCAGGAGCGCTGTTGATCCCTAAAAGCGGCGTGCACGGGCCCACTTGATGGGATGCGGCGAGCAAGGTCCCGTCGCCTCCGACGGTGACCACCAGGTCGAACCAATCGAGCGGGCCGTCGTAGCGGAGGGTGTCGTCGAACGTGACCGAGGCCGAGAGCTGCGAGCAGACCGTACGGACCTCTTCGACGGTATCTTCGTGTTCGCGGTGTCCCAACATCATGCGGCCCACGGTTCGATCTTCGCGCGCGAGGAGCTCCTCTACCCGCGCGTCGTGCGCCTCCTCGACCTGAAGCTGATAGGCCGATCGTTTTAGGTAGACGAGCACGCGTTTCATGGGATCTCCGCGAGACGTCGGAGTGCAAGTTCGGTTTTTCCGTCGTGTACGTCGCCGCGTCTGCAGTGTTCGAGTGCCTCGTCGAGGGGGAGCAAGAGGATGGCAGCGCCGCGTTCGAGCGCGGAACCGTCCTCGCTCGGAACGCGTTGGGTTTTTGGGTCGACTTCCACGTGAAAGTAGATGTGGCGCTCGGCGATGACACCTGGTGTTGGGAAGGTCCAAGGGCCGAGGGGGGCGAGGGCGCTTGGCGGCACTTGGAAGCCGAGCTCTTCGTCGAGCTCGCGGGCAGCGGCTTCGGCTTCGGTCTCGCCGTCGTCGATGAGGCCTGCGGGCAGTTCCCACAAGCCGCCGTCGTGGGCGGGGGCGAGGGAACGAAGGGCACAAGGGGGACGGACCGCGGAGCGGAGGTAGACGTGACGTTGCCCGTTCACTTTGACATGAGCGATCATGACGACGGCGTCGAGGGCGCGGCGGGTGACGAGGTCATAGGGGAAAGGCTTACTTTCGCGGCCGTCGGGGTAGCTCGCGACGAGCACGACGCGACGGAGGTTTAGGAAACCACCGGTAGCTTTTGCTGTGGCCGAGTGGTCTTCGTGGACACGGAGCGCGATGCGAGGGAGTGCAGGTAAGGGGCTCACGGGGTGATTGCACCCGAGGGGGAGGCTTGAGCGCCATGCTTATTTTCTGGCGGCAGTGCTTTCCTGTGAAGGCCCGCACTTCGGTCGGTCGTCGTTCTGGTCTGTCGCCAACGGGAGCTCCGGAAGAACGAGGGAAACTTGCGGTTCTCGAGGCAGGTTTGGTTTAGGACACTCCGATTGCCATGAACCTTACCGTTGCTCTCGTCTCCGATCTCCACTTTGGTCCCGAAGCCCGCTACGAAGGGAAACTCCGCAAGCTCACATCCCACGCCCCCGCCCTCACCCGCGCCTTCGTCCGCACCATCAATGACTCGGTCAAGCCAGACCTCGTGGTCAACCTAGGCGACAATGTTGAAGACGAGTCTCGGGAGGTCGACCTGTCCCGCTACATCGAGTGCCAGGCTATCCTCCGAAGTTGCCATGCGCCTCTGGTCAACGTTGCAGGAAACCACGACACCATCCATATCCCACATAACGAGCTGCTGGGCGTGTGGCAACGAACAGGGCAGCTCTATTACGCCCTCGACTTTGGCGGCTGGCACTTCTGCATCCTGCACACCGTCGAGCGCAAAGACCTCGACGTGCGCATCGCTGTCCCACAACTTTGCTGGCTCGCCGACGACCTAGCAGCCCATCGAGGTCCGACGGTGGTTCTGATGCACCACAGCGCCAGCGAGCAGGAGCTCGACGACAGTCGCTGGTTTCGAGGCCATCCCGAGCGCTGTCTGGTGCAAGAACGGGCGGAGCTGCGACAGATTCTCGAAGCGTCTGGACAGGTGCGAGCAGTGTTCAACGGGCACCTGCACCGAAATCACATCGATGTGATCGGGGGTATTGCCTACATCACGGTGCAGAGTCTCATCGAAAACCTAGACGACGACAGCCCGGGACGTCCCGCGTGCGCTCACGCTGTGGCGCGTCTGTCCCCCGAGCGCATGGTGCTTCGTGTAGCGGGTGCTGAGCCCATTGCGTTTCAACTGGAGTTTCCAAGATCGTGTTGCACCGAGACTCCGGCGACCGACCGCGGGGAACTGGGAGCTTGCACTGGGTAAGGCTGGGTAGGGGGTGATGGAATTGGAGGCGGTATCCATCGCACGGAAGATGACAGACCCCTCCAGATTATCTGTCCCACGAGGACGTTACCGCCAACCCTCCTCCAACCCTCGGCGAGTAGATGGACCACACCCGGCGGGGTGTCTTCCACCTCTTTGCTCACGGGTTTTGTCCCGGAGCCGCTTGCAACCTTGGCGCGTTCCAGGGGTACGGGA
Source organism: uncultured delta proteobacterium (assembly GCA_903894755.1). Lineage (GTDB taxonomy): Bacteria > Myxococcota_A > Polyangia > Polyangiales > Polyangiaceae > CAITRH01. Next base: position 153 of record CAITRH010000052.1, on the reverse strand, counting down.
AGTCACTTCCCTGTCGAGCATCTTTCAGGTCACGCATCGTTTCCGCTGTGATCAAGATATGCGGGAAAAACGGCGACACCCGCGACCCAGGGTTACCACCCTGGGCTGATTTGACTCGCCCCTTCGGGGCTGCCAATCAACGCTCGTGGTCCT
>CAITRH010000051.1 GCA_903894755.1 uncultured delta proteobacterium | reverse complement strand
GGCCGGCGCCGGACAAGTTCGAGATCATCTGCTCAAAGGCGTCGCGTGCGCCTTGGAACATATCCTGAACGGTGGTTTTCTTCGAGGAGCTCGACATGCTCGATGCCATGCCACGATTTGGCCGTTGCGTCAGTACGGTTCGCGATCTGCCCCAAAAGGCGGCAAATCATCAACGCTCAAAAAGAGCCGCACCCACTCGGGGAATGGCGCGTATGATGGTCCCTCCTCCGACAACCCGATCGCCGTCGTAAAAAACGGCCACTTGGCCTCGGGCTACCGCTCGTACAGGTTCGCAAAACACCACCCGTGCGCCGTCCTCCAAGGACGTAACGGCAGCGTCTGTTCCAGCGTGCCGAGAACGAACCCGCACCCGCACGTCGAGCGGAAGGTGAACCTCGGTGGCTAAAACTACGTTGTCGAGGTCCGCCCCTGCAGCGCACAGATCGACCGCGTCCCCAAGCCGTACAGTGTGGGTCTCGGACTCAATGGAGGTCACAAACAATGGACGTCCTGCGGCCACTCCGATTCCTCGACGTTGGCCTACGGTAAATCGATGGACTCCCTCGTGGTGTCCCAAGACCAGGCCCGCGGCGTCTATGATGGGCCCAGGACGAATCCGGCTATCGGCGCGTCGCGCTACGAACTCGGCATAGGAGTGGGCGCTGGCTCCTACGAAGCAGAGGTCCTGGCTTTCTCCCTTGTTGGCGCCGGGAAGACGCCGTGCGTGCGCTTCACTGCGCACCTGCTCCTTGGTGCTCTCTCCCAATGGGAACATCAGGCGTTCAATGTGCTTTTGCGCGGTGGCGTACAGGAAGTAGCTCTGGTCTTTGGAGCGATCGTGTCCCTCGGCGATGAACGCGCCTGCAGGAGTGTGGAGCACGCGTGCGTAGTGTCCTGTAGCGACCCATGGGGCGTCGAAGCGATTGGCGAGAGCAAAGAGCTCCCGGAGCTTGACCTCACGATTGCATAGGGGACATGGGCTGGGTGTCTGCCCTTGCAAGTAGGCGTCGACAAACGGTCGGACCACACGTTCCTCAAAGAGGGCACGTCGGTCGAATGTATAGTGGGAAAAGCCAAGGTGGTCGGCGGTTCGGCGCGCGTCGTATTGGTCTTCGGGAGCGCAGCACCGTCTTTTTTCGCCGTTTTCGGGGTAGTCCCAGAGGTGGAGCGTGACCCCTACGACGTCATAGCCCGCGTCGTGAAGACGAGCGGCAGCGACCGCGGAGTCAACCCCGCCGCTCATGGCCACGATTACCCGGTCTTTGGTCATGAGGACGGGGATAGCACGTCGTATTGTCTACCCTCGGGGGTGTTGGGGCTAAGGTACTCCCTAGGGAATAAATACACCAGAGCTACCCATCGCCAACTCGAGAGCATATACCGACAAACCACTTGCCCAAGCGTGGGGTGTCCCCAACGGAGAGACGGATCGGAGGGGTAGCTCTGGTGTATTTATTTCCTAGGAAGTACCTAAAGAGCTGTTCGTTAGCCCCCCGAGAGTAGCCGCGGGCTACCTCCGGGAGGTCCGATCATGCACGCACACAAGATGACGGTGATGGTCCCCGAGTCCGGACACATCGAACACAAGATTGATCTCCCTGCCGATTTCCACGACCTGGAGGCGGTGGAGGCGGGGAATGGGAGCTCTTCTGTCTTCAAACGTGCAGGGTATCCGGAGGAGACCGGTACTATTGCTCACAAAACGAAGACTCGCGCCGACGGGGGCGCACATCTTCACTTTCGTAGAGACGAGCCATCTGGGAGGAAGCTCTTCTGCATCGTCTGCTCACCGCCGGCGTCTGCGGGGCTTGCGCGCCCACGCATTCCCCGCACGGCTAGCCCAGCCTGTCCAAGCGTTTACGCCACGCGATTCTCCGCCGGGTGTCACGAGCTCTTTTGTGACCTTGTCATACACCAATGCCGGCTTGCTGAAAATCGTGGGCTCAGGCAATCCAAACTTCGTCAGGTCTCTATGGAGGGCATCGTTCAGCGCGATGCTACGCGTCTCACTGAGCGTGGTGGCCACGAGCGTGCGCGGGGAGCGAAGCGCGAGGTCGCCGAAGCAATAGATTCCTTCCTTGCTTTCGCAGATCGGTTCACCCCAGTAGATCCAGGCTGTTTGCCCGGGCGAGTCCTGTACAAGCTTCCAGCGGGATTTGTCGCCGAGCACCTTCCGAATGGCGGTCGCATCGACGCCATCGAAAGTGGAGGAGAACTGTTGTATGGGGCTGAACCCCGAGCAGCCGGGGTTTGGACAGATGGACTGCAAGTATGGCTTCAAGCGGCAACAGTCCCCGAACGGTCGGTCGCTCCCGCAGCGGCACGGATCGACTCGGCGGAGCGGAACAAAATTGAAGGACTGGTGCTTCTGCCCTGGCATATACGGATTGGCTGCCCCTGGCTCCGGTCGCCAGAACACGTAGAAGCACAAGAGTCCTTCATTCATGTCGATCTGCATCGGAAAAGACGTCGGGTATTTCAGCATCGCCACACTCTTGCTTCTTGTTTGCTCGTCACTGCACCCGCCTCGTAGCCGGGTCCTCGGATCGCTTACCATGGGACAGACGCAAAGGTCTCGAGATGTTCCTCTCCACTTCAGAAACCGCCCGATAACCGAGTAAGCCCCAAAGCGTCCCGTGCTTGCGCACGCCTCGTATGATCATACTATTCCGCATACTGGAGGTTCCCCATGCCGACGACCGAGCGCATCACCGTCACCCTGCCCACCGAACTCGTGGCCAGCATCGACCACTTGGAAAAAAACCGTAGCCGTTTCATCTTGGAGGCCGTCGACCGCTCACCGCTGTCGTCCCCGTCACAGGAGCTCAGGGCGAAGGCGCCCTCTACCCGCAGCTTTCGCCTGGAAAGAGCGGTCTCGCGAAGGTTTCGTACTCCCTTATCGACCACCTCCGTTCCATCGACAAGCGTCGAATCCGGCGTGTGTTCGATGGGCTCGTAACCCATGGACATAATATGGAAGATCCGCGTCCTACGCACCTTCGCGCCCGGCACCGTTCCGCTAGCCCTCGCTTTTCCCTTGCCCGCGTCCCTGCAAAGATCGACATTTCTTCCGGATGATTCGACGGGATGAGCCCATTGTATCGACACCGCAACATTAAACCAAACCCATCTTGAAAACCGCAGGTTTCCGCTCGCGCAGACCTCACCCCCCCAGCCCCCCTCTCCCTCGACATCTTCCTTGCCCATGCGGGCAAGTAAAATCGTCTTCGAGCGAGGGGGGAGGAGAGCCTCGTGC
>CAITRH010000050.1 GCA_903894755.1 uncultured delta proteobacterium | reverse complement strand
TCGGTCTCGCGCAGTCGGTTGCGCAGGACATACTGCAGGATCCGATAGAGCATCAGGGCTATCGCGAAGACGAAGCCGAGCGCCGCGATGCGCAACGGCTTATGCAGAAACATGGGAGTCACCTGACTGGGCGCCCTCAACCTCGATCTCTGTTCTAAAAAACCTCGGCAGGCTTGATCCCCGTAGCCGGCGTCGCAGGAGCAACGACACGCGGCGTCGGCGCAGTCGCCGCCGGCGCTGCAACCGTCGGCATCGCCGAAACCCTCGCCACAACAGCCGGCTTGATCGCGGGGGCCGCTCCCCGCACCACCTGCCCAGACCCAACAGGAGCCGCTACCGCAAGCTCCACGCGATCGGGCTGCGCCATGCCATCCTTGGTCATCACGACGGTCCTCTCAACGCGCAACCCCCCCAGCGTCACAACCACCTCGAAAGAGTCCCCTGCCTGCCCCTCCAGTGCCAGCCGCCCGTTTTCCAACGAACGCACCGCACCATCCACCGTCACCTGCGCTCCCACTGGACCTACCGCCACCGTCGCATGAAACGGCCCCCGTACCCCAGCGTTCCCTGACACCAACGGCGACGCCGCCAACTCGGGAACGACCTTGGGGCCTGTCGCCCGCAGTGCCACGAAACCAACCACGCCGCACACAGCTAGCCCTGCAACCGATGCTGCAACCCAGGTCCCTCGACGTCGACTGGGCAATCCCGACGGACGTCCGCCAGGAAACGCAGTCCCCGCAGTGGTCCCCGCCGACGCTAGCCTTGGCGCCACCGAGGACCTTCTCTCTGTGGAAATCGGTACAAGCATGCTGCGCGCTAGCGGGACAGTCCGCGTGGCATAAGGCTCGAGTGCGTCCATCAGCTCTTCGACCCTCGCGTAGCGTGCCCTTGGATCTCGCTCGAGACAGCGGTGGACCGCTCGCGCAAGCCCTGGGTCGATCCACGGAGCCACATCTTGCAACGGGACTACATCCTCGGTGCAGATCGCGACGATGATCTCGCCCACCGAGGAACACTGGTCCCATGGCCTTCGCCCGCAAAGCAGCTCCCAGAGCGAGATGCCAAGGCTCCAGATGTCCGTGCGGGCATCCACATGCTTTGCGCTCTTTGCTTGCTCCGGCGACATGTACGCTGGGGAGCCAACCACGCCGCCGGTCCGTGTAAGATCGACCGTGGCCTCCTCGGAAACCACAGTGCGCTTGGCAATCCCGAAGTCGCACAGCTTCGGAATGACCTCTCCGGTGGGAAGCTCGTGGAGAAATAGATTTGCTGGCTTGATGTCCCGATGCACAATCCCCAGCGCGTGCGCAGCAGCTAGGCCCTGCGCAAGCTGTATGATGGCCCGTACCGCAGGCGCAGGCTCGAGGGCGCCCCACTTCTTTACTAGACTGTCGAGCCCCGTGCCGTTCAGGAGCTCCATCACGATGAACGGGAAATCTCGCCCCTCGTCGCAGTCAACGTCCAGAACACGTACCACGTTGGGACTGTTGATCGATGTCAACACCCGCGCCTCCCGTACAAACCGACGCAACACTTCGGGCCGACGACGTTCCCCGCTGTCGAGAACCACCTTCACCGCCACCAGCGAGCTGTCCGAGCATCGCGCCTCGTAGATAGCGCCCATTCCCCCTTTGCCTATGAGACGCGTCACGCTGTACCGATTGCCCAGGACAGCGCCGATCAGTGGATCACGCTTCGCGTTGTAGGCCGGCAGCTGCTGCGACGCGCGAGACGCCGACAGCTCCGCCCAGGTTGCTGGAAGCTCGGCGCGAGCCGCGTGCTTTGCCCGAAGGTCGTCGGGGAGCGGCCCAAGCATGTAGTCCGCCAGCAGCTCCGAGCCGCCAGTGAACGGAGCAAGGGCCCCCGCGAACAACGCCATGTCGGGACACCGCTGCTCGGGCTTGGTCACCAGCGCACCGTGGACCAGCATGGCAAGCTGCGGGTGCGTCCATGGGGCCGCGTCTTGGAGGTGAGGCACGTTGCCGCGCACAATGGCGAGGAGAAGCTCCGCCATGCCGTTCACGCGCTCCAACGCAGCGGTTCCGGCAAGCGCGTGATAAAGACTCATTGCAAGGCTCCAGATATCCGCGCGCGCATCGACCCCCTTGGCGTTCTTGGCCTGCTCTGGCGACATGTACAGCGGCGTTCCGAGCATGCTCCCGGTGCGCGTGATGTCGCCCCGCGCTTCTGTGGACCACTTTGCAATACCGAAGTCGCACACCTTCACAGTCACGCTGCCGTCGGGACTGTGATGCAGAAACAGGTTGGAGGGCTTGATGTCGCGATGCACGATCCCGTTTGCGTGTGCGAAACCTAGACCGCGACACGCCTGGACAAAGATGCGCGCAGCTACGGTCGGGTGAAGCGCCCCCACACGCTGGAGCAACGTTTCTAGGTCGTAGCCCTGCAGAAGCGGCATCACGAAGAAGGGGACCTGGAGCACCGGATCCATGGCGGCATCGAAGACCGAGATCACATTGGGATGATCGAGCGTGGACGTGCTCCCCTCGCGAACGAACCGAGCCATCGCATCGTGGCCAGCCTCGAGCTCCCGAAGCAGCGTCTTGGCGGCAAAGCGGTTTCCTTGCGGGTCCGAAACCTCGTAGACGGCTCCCATGGCTCCGGCGCCAAGGAAACGCATCACGCGGTACGTACCGCCCAGTGTGGTTCCGATCGGAAGACTGCGAGCCTGGTCATGGTCTGGGGACATCGGCGTTCTGCGAAGTTTGCCACAGTTTTTGTGGTTCGGGGGGCGGGAATCGATCGGTTCGAGGATGACCATGTCGTTCCCGCGGCGGGAATGGCTCGATTGGGTCGAACAAGGGGGTTCCCGCAGCGGGAATGGCACTGCCTGACGCCGACGGAGGGATTCCCGCGGCGGGAATGGGTCTGCTGGGTCGAACAAGGGGATTCCCGCGGCGGGAATGGGTCAGTCAGGGTCGAACAAGGGGGTTCCCGCGGCGGGAACGATACGGGGGGGCCGCACGGAGGCATTCCCGCGGCGGGAATGCATTTGTCGAGGCGCACGGGGTCATTCCCGCTGTGGGAATGCATTTAGCGCGAGGCTTGTGGGTCATTCCCGCTGTGGGAATGCGTTTGACGGCGCTAGAGGCTCGAGGCGGAAGTCCTTGGACACTCCCGAGACCGGGAAGGGCCGATGAGCACTGGAAACACGGTCCCTGCAACCACTGCGCGGCCTTGGAACAGAAGTTTCAAACGGCTCCAATGGCCCGAATGAGCGCGTCGCTGACCGCCTTGTGGCGCTCGCCGGGACGCACCTTGGAGCCATCGAGCTCGCTTACGTAGAACACGTCCGCCACTTTGGTCCCCTCCGTGTTGATCTTCGAAAGGTAGATCGAAAGACCTAGCTCGTGGAGCGTCTGCGCCAACGTGTACAGGAGTCCTGGACGGTCTTTGGCGAACACCTCGACCACCGTGTATTTCGACGACGCGCGGTCGTCCAGCAGCACCTCGGTGGTCACCGCGGGGCTCGGACGCTCTCGCCATGGCGACGACGATCCGGTGCGCCTGCGAAGTAGATCGGCCGCTTCTACGGCGCCCGAGCAGACCTCCACCAGATCGGCAACAAGGCGCGGACTGGCCCGCTCGACTCCGTCGGCCCCATCGGTTCGATCCTTGATCCAAAAAAGGTCTACGGCTTCGACGTGAGGCGTGTCTGCAGCGTTGTTTTCGGCTGGGGGGGGTGGGGTGGAGCAGCCGCGCTCCCCCCACATGTGACCAAGGCCTGCGCGCGTGTAGACCTGAGCCCCGAGGACTTCAAAGCGGTTTGCGGTGATGGCTCCAGCCATGCGCGCGAGCAGGCCAGGACGATCGTCGGCAACCACACAGAGCTCGGCAACCTGGGCGTGCCTCGAAGGGACCAAAGCAGCATGCGCGGCGCGTCCCCGCCGTTCGGCGACGACATGGGCGTGGGCCACGATGGACTCGGGTTCGTTGGCGAGCACGTACCCCTCCGGCATGGACCCGATGAATTCGTTGAAAAACGCCCGGTCGCCGGTCCAGAGCGCGCCGGCCTTGGCCCAAAGCTCGGCGACCCGCTTTTCGTCAAATCCAAACTGCGAGGAGTCGGTCAGGTACGAGTCGGCCGCATAGAAAAGCTCATCGAGCATGCGCGACTTCCATGCGGTCATGGCGGTCGGCGACGTCGTGCTCACGTCGGCGAGGGTCAAGAGATAGAGCTGGTTGAGCCCAAAGCGTCCACGCACCCGCGACACGAAGTCTTCGATGGTCACGCGGTCATCGAGGTCGCGGCGTGTTGCGGTGTGGTACATGAGCAGATGCTGCTCGACGAGCGACTGCGCCTCTTCGACCTCCGCGGCAGGGAGCCCGAGGCGCTTGAGAACCTGTGTGCACAGGTGGGCTCCTACGGTCGAATGGTCTTGACGCGATCCCTTGGGGTCTGGGTATCCCTTACCGATGTCGTGCAGGAGCATGGCGAGGTAGAGCGGACGCGGCTCTTGGCCCACGAGTAGCCGCGCGGCCTGGAACTCGGGATGATCGCCGCGGGCGATGCCGTGGAGGAATTCGACGGCTTTTACGCTATGAACGTCGACGGTATACACGTGGTAGACGTCGTGCTGGACCCGTCCCACGACAGGAGCGAACTCGGGGACCATGGCGAGGAGCAAGCCTACGTCGTGGAGCTCGGCGACCATGGAACCGGCACGCAGTTTCGCCGAGGTGGGGTCGCAGATGAGGGAGACGAAGAGCTGGGAGGCTTCGGGAGTGAGGCGCAGCGTTTCGCACCAGGCGGAGTCGGCGGCGGCGCGAGCGATAGCTTCGCGGGCGAAGATGAGCATGGGGGCATTGCCGGCGTTGCAGGCGGCGTAGGCGCGAAGGGCGATGACGGGGTCTTGGGCGAGCTCGGAGATGCCGGCGATGCTGATTTGGCCGTCGAAGAGACGCACGCCACGACCGAGGTCCATGTCGCTTGGCCTGTGGCGACGTCGCAGGGGGATCGCGCGTTCGAGGAGCCGCTCGCGGGCACGGGAGATCACGCGGGCGTAGACGTAGTATTGCTGCATCAGTTCTTCGGCGGCGCGGGCGCGGTCTGTTCCGAGGGCCATCGTTGTTTTCGGCTGGGGGGGGTGGGGTGGAGCGGCCGCGCTCCCCCCACATGTGGCTAAGGCCGTTCCGTAGCCCATGGCGACGGCGAGGGACTCTTGCTCTTCGAAGGTGAGACGGTCGGCGCGTCGTGCTGCGTGGCCGTGGAGACGGTTGCGGACCCTCCAGACGAACTCCTCGGCGGCGGCGATGGCGATGGACTCCCGAGCTACCAGGACTCCGAGGCGTACGAGTTCGTGCCATACGGACTCGCTCGGGTTTTCGCCGACTCGAAACCGAGCGCGGGCCGCCCAACGGGCGCTGTCGAGATCGCGGATCCCGCCGGCGGCGTTTTTGACATCAGGTTCGAGCAGGTAGACCGAGCCACCGAAACGCCCGTGTCGTCCCTTGGCCTCTTGGTCGAGGCGTTCGATGAAGCGAGCGAGCTGTCCTTCGGCAAAAATGCCGGTCCATGCGCGCTGGAGGATCTCTTTGAGGAGCGAAGGATCGCCCGCCAAGAAACGGAGGTCCAGGAGCGATGTGGCGGTGGCGAGGTCGGTGGGGGCGAGGTCGAGGGCGTCCGAGGAGTCCATGACCTGGTGACCGATGGAGAGGGCGCTGTCCCAGAGGGGGTAGAGGAGGGCTTCCGTGAAGCGTTTAGCGGCGTCACCAGATTTTCCTCCCCGGGACGAGACGAGGATACGCACGTCGGCGTCGCTTCGGAGTGCCACGGCGCCACGTCCGAAGCTTCCGACGGCGACGAGGGTGATGCCTCCCGGGACCTCGCCTGTTTTGGCGAGGGCTTGGGCGAACATGGCCTTCATGACGTCCTCGAGGAACACGGCTTGGAGGCGTCCCAGGGCGATGCCATCGACCCCTTTGGAGAGGCGCTCAAGGAGGTCGGCGCGATGGCGTTCGACCTGGTCGCGGAGGCTTGTTTGCGCGGGCGGCGCCGGCTTTTGTTCGACGGACTGGGAGGGAGGCGAGGGCATGGTTGAAAAATATCCTTTCACGGGGCTTCCCAAAGGCTCCGTCTTTTCTTAGTGTGGCTTCGGTTTCTTGCTGATTTCGAGTTCTAAAGATTGCTCTTAGGAGGAGGCACCCACATGAGGGTTAAGCACATCGTTCTGCCCACGTTTTCGATGATGGCGCTCGGCGCCATACTGTCGGCCTACGGCTGCGCCGCCGAGGTGAAGGTGAACAAGCCCCCGGAGCCGCCGCCAGCGGTTGTGGAAGCGCCGAAGCCGCCCGAGCCTCCGCCGCCTCCGCCGCCTCCGCCGCCCGAGCCGATCAAGGGGGCGGACTTGCGTGGTGCGGAGATTGTCCTTCCGGGCGACATCGAGTTCGACACGGGGCTAGCGATCCTTCGTCCCAGTTCGAAGTCGACACAGGACGTTCTCAGCAAGCTTCTGAAGATTCTGCAAGACAACCCGAGCATCAAGCTGCGCGTCGAGGGGCACACCGATAGCGTAGGGGCACCAGCGCAGAACAAGGCGCTTTCGGATCTGCGCGCCAAGGCCGTGATGGCGTGGCTCGTCAGCAAAGGCGTCGACGCCAACCGTCTGATCGCCGTAGGGTGCGGCCAGGACACCCCTCTTGTTCCCAACACGAGCGCTGCCAACATGCAGAAGAACCGCCGTGTCGAGTTCGACGTTGAGGAAGTCAATGGCAAGGCACCCGAGGGGCTGACCAAGGCCTGCGCTCCAAACATGTCGCAAGGCATGACGGCCCATCCCCACTGACCGTTTGGCGCGGCTGATCCCATGCCGCTTGCACGCGCCCGCTGCGCTGCCTGCTCGCTTCCTCTCGGCGACCCGCCGCATGTGGAAGTCCTGGTTCGCTGCGGGCGCTGTGCGACTTCAGTCCCCATAACCCTTGCGGCCGATGGCCAACCTGTTGACTTCGACGTAGCGTTTTCAGCCCCTCGGCTGGTCCACTGGTTTTCGGCAGCCCGTGGTGCCATGGCAAGCGGCACTCCGGGAGTCGCCGTGGGGGCCTGTCGACGCTGCCAAACGCCAGTGGTGGTCCCACCGTCGCAGCCAGTGACGCTTCTATGCCCGCACTGTCGCGAGCCTCGCTCGGGTCCTGCGGCGGACATGCTGCTGGACCTCTGGCCCGAACCCTGGTGCCGCATCGAGGGGGCCAACCTCGATATCGAATACCGTCTGGTTCTTCTCGACGCTGCCCGCGGTGTAGCGGTGGGTTGTGCCGCATGCGGAGCGCCTACCCCTCCCGATCACCCGTCCAGCACCTGTTCGCGTTGCCGTGCGGTCACCTGGGTGGTTCGCCCTGACCGTTCCCGTGTCCAGCTTGCGGTCAAGGTGGATGGGACCCGGGAGGGGCGTCCATTCAAGGCGTTGGTCCCCGTGCTTCAGGGCGAGATGATGCTTCGCCAGGACACGTCGTTTGGCCTTCGGGCCGGCTCCGGAAGCTCGGTGCTGGGAATGACGGGGCTTGGATGCGCCCTTGCTCTCGCCGTCGCCATCATGTGTGCGGCGGGCATCGGTTTCGCGATCTACTTCTCGAAGTAGGTCATGTCACTTTCCGCGCACCATCACACGGACCCGACGACGTGCCTCGGACAGCCATCGTTGCAGCGCTTGCTCGTCCCGAGCTCGATCGAGGTCCTCACGCACCTGCTCGCGCACGGACTCGAAAGGGGGAAGCTCCGCGTCGGTCCTGCTTCGCACCCAGACGAGGACCGCCCCGTGGGCGACGGCAATCGGAGCGCTTGGGTGTCCGATGGGAAGTTCCCAAGCTGCGTCGGCGACCCTGGGGCCGTGAAGGTCGCGAAGGCGCGGCTTCGACAACGGGTCGACGGGCGCAGGAAACGGCGCGGGAAGAGCCCCTATCTTGTCGAGTTTGGTGCCATCCTCAAGAAGCTTGCGGGCCCGCTCGGCCGACGCAACACTCGAGAAGTAAAGGACATCGACGGCTACCCGTCCTCCAAGTCGAAACAGGTCAGCTCGCCGCTGGTAGTGCTCCCTGAGTTGGTCGTCGCTGGCAGGAGGTTCGCCTCGACGTTCCGCCAAGACGGCTTCCAAGGTGGCTCGCACGAGCTCGGCACGGAGGCGCGGGTCCTCGGTGGCAAGACCGAGCGCCATTCCATGTTGCACGAGCAGTTCCTCGTCGATGAGGCGATCGAGGACGTGCTCGGCGAGCTTGGCGTCGACGGACCGACGGTCTGCGGCGACTCCTTGGAGGGCGCGGTCGTAGTCGATCTGGCGGATCGAGCGAGTCCCGACCTGGGCGACGGCATTGTTCGCCAGGTTGGGACGGACGGCTGCGAAGGCTACCAGAACGAGACCCACGAGCGCTCCTGTGGCTGCGAGGACGCGACGACGCCAAAAGGGGGAGATCATGGCGATTGCCGAACCACGGTTTACCTGCGCAGCGCACTTGTGGACACCACGGTAAGTCCCAGCTCGTCGGCGCGCTTCTTTGCGTCGGGATAGAGGGCTCGAGCGATGAGCACTGGAAACACGGTCCCTGGAACGACTGCGCGGACACGCTCGGCCTTGGAGCAGAAGGCCTCGACCTCCCGGGTCCGAACACGGTTCTTGGCTTCGGCGAGGATGGTGACCGTGCCGTTGGGTCCAAGTCCCTCCCCGAAGCCGTCCAGCTCCTCGTCGCCTAGGAAGAACGGACACTGGAGTTCCACAGTAATTTCGTAGTGACGTCTCAGCCACTCAGGGAGCTCCGCGGAGACGATCTCTTCCACATCGAGGCCGGCGGTTTCGGACAGGGCGCCGAGCTCCTTGCGAATGGCAACGAAGTTTTTTTCGATGGCAACGAAGTTTTTTTCGAAGCGCTCGTGGGTTGCCTCAGTCTTTATCATGAAACGGTCAAGCGTCGCTTCGGTTCGGGCTTGGCCCGCTTGGAGCTCCGCGATGCTACGATCGGTCTTGACCATGAAGCGCTCAGTTTTCTCGATGAAGCGCTCAGTCTTCTCCATGAAGCGCTCGAGCGTCGCCTCGGTTCGGACCTGGGCCTCGGTGAGCTCTTCGACTTTTACGGTCAGTCGTTCGACCTTCTGATCGGTGCGGGCCTGGGCCTCGGTGAGCCGAAATATGGCTTCGGAAAGGAGGTCGATGCGGTGATCCATACGACAGAGCGTCTCCTCAACCTCATGGAGCGCCTCGACGATCTCTGGAAGCCCGAGAAGCTGCTTCAATTCCCCGAGGACCGCGGGGTTTCGTGCGTGGGAGAGGAACTCGTCGGACGTCATGGTGCATAACCTAGCACTTTAGAACTCACTCGTAAGCGCCGCCCGTGGCGTGACGCCCACGCCTACGCTACATCCTGCCCCACTTATGACACTCCCTTCGCCTCTCCCCCAAAAGACCCGCCTCGACCTCGAGTGGGACAGGGTTCTCAATGCCCTTGCAGTTCGCTGCTCAGGACCCATGGGAGCCTCCCTCGCCCGCTCCCTCCCCTTTGCCGATGAACCCGACGCTGTCCGACGCCTCGCCCGCGAAGCCCAACAGGCCTTCGAGCTGCTCGCACAAGGCGAACCCCTTCCTGTCATCGAGCTCCCCGATGTCCGCGAGGCTGTAGGACGGCTCCGGGTGGGAGGGGTCCTTGCTCCCTCCGAGCTTCGCGCCGTTGCCCAGGTGCTGCTGTCGGCCCGTTCGCTCCGTCGGTTCCTTGGCAGTCGCAAGACAACCTGCCCTGACCTCTTTGCCTCCTGCGCCACCGACGCCTCCTTGGACCGCCTCGCCGACGAGGTCTCAGGCTGCTTCGAGGCCGATGGCACCCTGGCCGATCGCGCAAGCAGTCGCCTTCGAGAGCTCCGCGGCGAATACCAAACGTCCAGACAGCGCATGCTGTCACGCCTCGACGACCTGATGAACCGCTTCTCCACGGTCCTGCAGGAACGCTACGTCACAGAACGCGAGGGACGCTATGTCGTACCTGTTCGCTCCGATTCCCATGAGCGGTTCCCTGGAATTGTCCACTCGACTAGCGCCAGCGGCTCGACCCTGTTCGTCGAGCCCCGCGCGGTCATCCCCATGGGAAACCGCATCAAAATGCTGGAAGCCGACGTCGAACGGGAAGAGACTGCCGTCTACACCCGTCTGTCGGCCCTCCTGTCCGACTCCCTGCCCAGCGTCGAAGCCTGCACGGACGCGATGGCCATCGCAGATGTTCGCGCTGCAACGGCCCGCCTAGCCCAGGAATTCGAGCTGGCGTTCCCAGAGATTCTGGACGAGCCCCGTATCGAGTTGCTACACGCTCGGCACTTGCTCCTAGTCCTCGACTTGCCAACGGTCATTCCAAGCGACCTCGTAGTTGCAGCAGGACACGCCCTCGTGGTGACCGGTCCCAACGCGGGCGGCAAGACGGTTGCTCTCAAGAGCCTTGGTCTTGCGGCACTCCTGGTGCGTGCGGGCCTTCCTGTCCCCTGCGCTCCGGGGAGCCGCGTCGGCATCTTCGAAGCGGTGCTCACCGACGTTGGCGACGATCAAAGCCTGCAGAAAAACCTATCGTCCTTCAGTGCGCACATTTCCAACCTTTCGCAGATCCTGCTCGAGACAGGTCCTGGGGCACTGGTCCTACTCGACGAGGTTGCTGGAGGCACGGATCCAAGGGAGGGGGAAGCGCTTGCAGCTGGAGTCCTCGATTCCCTGTGTGCCCGCGGCGGAGCGGTGGCTGTGACGACCCACTACGAAGGGCTCAAGGCACTGGCGCTTGCCGATGAACGCTTTGAAAACGCGTCGGTGGGGTTCGACCTGGCCACGATGGAGCCAACGTTTGTGCTCACCCGCGGGATTCCTGGGAGCTCCAGTGCGCTTGCTGTGGCGCGTCGTTACGGCATGCCGAGCACTGTGCTTGAACGGGCCGAGCGGTTTCTGTCCAGGGAGGACCGAAACTTCGAGTCCCTTGTGCGCAGGCTCCATGACGAGCGCTCGGCACTGGAGCTTGCCCGTGCGGCCGCAGACGAGCGTGAACGAGAGGCGCGAGCCTTACGGGTACGTCTCGAGAGCGAGCTTGAAGTGGCCAAGGCAAGGGAGAAGCAGCGGCTGTCGCGCGAGGGCGAGGAGCTGATGGAACGGCTTCGTCGTGCCCGCGACGATCTGCGTGTTGCACAGGGCAAGTTGAAGAAGCCCACTGCAGAACGGCTGGTGGAAGCGGAGCGGCTGGTCAATCGGGTGGCTGCGGACGTGGCTGTTGGGGGGGCGCTTGAAAGCGCAGTGCTGGGACGCGACGAAGTGGTCCGCGAGCCTGTCCGAGAGCTTCGACGCGGCATGCGCGTATGGGTGCCACGTCTTCGGGCCGAGGCCGAGGTGATCGAGCGGGTTTCCGAGCAGATGGTGCGTGTTGCTGCGGGAGCGTTGAAACTTGTGGTTGCTGAAAGTGACCTGCGAAGCGCAGCGCCTGTCGAGGCCGTGGTGTCGCGTCCCCGAGAACGAGCGGAGCGGGGGCCACTCGAGGTGCCTATGCAAACCACCGACAACACGTGTGACCTGCGTGGGATGCGCGCCGACGACGCCGTGTCATTGGCCACCACGTTTCTCGACCGGAGCCTGAACGTAGGACGTCGGGTAGCGTTCTTTGTACACGGTCATGGCACGGGAGCGTTGCGCGAGGCCATACGAAAGGAATTTGGTGAGAGTCCCTACATTGCGTCGTTCCGTCCTGGCCAAACCGGGGAGGGGGGCGACGGGGTGACCATTGCGTGGCTTGCGTGATGCGAGGGTTGACGACTATGCAGGATGTTGTGAAAAGCCCATTTGACCCGAACTGGCGCGACGACGAATTTACCCTAGAAGCGCTTGGTTTCGATCTGGCGCTTCCGCAGGCCACGCCGAACGACGGCAAGCTTTGGGTGGTGAAGCGTCACGAGGCGTTCGAGTTTGCCTTTGGACAGCCGCCGAAGCAGTACGGACAGCCCCGCGACGTGACGTCGCTCGTGACGCGGTCGCCTCTTGTGAAGCACTACGTCATGGTCGAGCGCTCAGGGGTGGAAACGAGCACGGGGGATGCTGTTCTCGACCTTGTGTTTCCGCCCAAGGCGTGGATGTCCGACAATCTTCAGGAGCGTTGCATGATGCTTGCCGCGGCCAAGGAGACGAGCGGACGGGTACTGGTGGGCGGGTTAGGGCTGGGGGTGTATCCACAGATGCTGTTTGCTCTCGGGAGGCCGGTGACGTCCATCACCATTGTGGACGAGAGCGAGGACGTGATTGCGCTGGTGCACCCTCAATGGATGCGCAACCTCACGGAGCAGCAGCGGAGTCAAGTCTCGGTGGTGAGGCAAAGGATACAGAGTTATGCGCGGGAAGTGTCCCAGGCCGAGCGATTCGACACGATTTTCCTCGACATCTGGAACGACGCGGATCCTCGTTGGCTGCCCAGTGCCAACGCGGTCATCGCGCAGTGCGTTCCTCTCTGCGCGCCTGGGGGCCGGATACTCTGTTGGGGGTACGCCTTGATGGTCGACGCGTTTGTGCGGGATGCGCTGCTCTATGTCGAGAAGGAGTTCCCGATGGCTGAATTCAATCTCGATCCCGGTCTTGAGCGCTTTGGGCTGTGGTCATCGGAGCATCCGACGGCGACGACGGAGGAGCGCGCGGCGGTGGCTCGCGACATAGCGATAACGACGACGACGGAGGACGACATGTACGATCGGGAGCAGTTTCTTGGCTCCTATGCGCCTTCGCGAGCGCTGGCGTATGTACAGATGGCGCGTGCTCGCAAGCGTCCCGTGTAGACTCTCCTACTCGAACAGCTTGCGCTGCTCCTCCTTAAATTTTAATTAAACCAAACCCATTTTGAAAACCGCCTGCTCCGTCAACTGGAGATACAGCGTCGATGATGGCAAGACCTGGCTCACCGCTGGCAAGACCGGCGTTGCACACACCACAGTCCCCGATCTTACGCCGGGCATCGTCCCCCTGTTCTCCAATCAGCGCGTTCTTGCCTCGACGGTGGAGGGCTGGAGCAAACCGATTTCGCTGATGGTCACGTAAATCCCGCGGGTTCGGCTCGTTCGGCCCTTCATGGTTCGCCTTCAATCGCGCACTTAGCACGTCGTCGCTTGCGCTCAGGCGATCGACAAGGGCCATCGAAGCATCGACTTGGACCGTCGAACCATCGACCGCGGCAGTCGAACCACGGTTCGGAACGATCGGGTGATCGTTGAGGGCGATCAGACCATCGACCGCGAAGATCAGACCATCGAGGGGTCCTCGATCGAACGATCGACAACGGCGATGACCTGATCGCCCTCAACGATCGACCCACGGTTGCAGGTCGTGGGACCAGGACGCTAAAAAATGAAAGCGTCGCCCTCAAAGCTCGGTCCACGGTTCAAAATCGTGGAACCAGGAAGCTCGGAGAGGAAAGCGTCGCCACAAATCGTCGACCCGCGATTTTAGGTCGTGGAACCAAGACGGTCGGGGACGGAAGCGTCGCACTCGATAATTAGTCCACGCTTGTCGACAATGGAAGGATAGTCACGCGTCGTGGAATGAACTCGGTCACTGACGCTTGCCAGAGGGTCGACCGACCAGCGCGTCCAAGTGGTGGTCAGCACCGCCCTCGATGCCATCAGGAGATCATAGTCGCTGTCGGGTCGGGCTCGACCTTCGGCGCGGCTACCGAACAGCCAGACCTCCTCCGGCGCGAGGCGGGCGACAATCCGTTCGAGCAGAGAGTCCAGTTGCCGCATCTCAGTGGGCGAGGCTGCATTTCCCATGGCGTCCTTCGTGTACCACGGTACGCGATCTGAGAGGACCGCTTCACGGTGGCGCGAGGGACGTTGGCCCTTTTTGTCAAAGGCCCGAAGACCTTGACAATGGAAGGATAGCCACGCGTCCTGGGATGGAGATGATGACCCCTGGAGTGCAGGAGTAGGATAAGGGAAGATCTACGGCATCCCTTCAACCGATTACCGGTGACTTCACGGGGACGAACCGCATCAAGGTGCTCCGCCGCCTTGGGGCGGGTGGCATGGGCGTGGTGTACGAAGCCCACGACAAAGTACGAGATATGCCTGTGGCCCTCAAGACCATGCAGCGCATGGACCCACCTCCACGGGATGCTGCGATGTGGACAAGTTGCGCCTAGCGCTGCGTCAACTGGTGGCAGGCGTCTCTGCCCTCCATGTCGCAGGCAAACTGCACCGGGACATCAAGCCCTCCAATGTGCTGGCAACGCCCGAAGGACGGGTGGTATTGCTCGACTTTGGTCTGGTCACCAACGTGGAGCAACAGGAAGCGGTCAGTCGCGCTGTGGTCGGGACAGCCGAATACATGTCGCCCGAACAGGCGTCTGGCGGGGAGCTCAGTGAGGCTACGGACTGGTACAGTGTCGGAAGCATGCTGTACGAGGCTCTCACGGGAACACTCCCTTTCCAAGGGACCTTTCTGCAAATCCTCCTAGACAAGCAGCGTTTCGACGTCAAGTCTCCGAGCTCACTGGCCGTTGTGCCGCCTGATCTTGACGCACTCTGTGTCGAGTTGCTCCGTCACGACCCGAAGCAACGACCGGGCGGTCCAGAACTGCTGCAACGTCTGGGAGGGCCTCAGGATCGGACGCAGCAGGTCACGCAGACCGGCGGCACGGCGGAAGTTCCGTTTGTGGGCCGGGACCCACACAAGCGACGAGGCAAACGCAAGAAGAAGGAAAAGGCTGCATCTCCTCGCCATCGCGGTCGTCAGCGACGGCAGACCTGGCAGTGCAGTCGCAAGCGGGGGAAGAAGGATAAGTCCAAGAACGCCCGCATGTGCACTGTGGTCACCATGTTCACGCTCAAGCGCGACGGAGATCTGCTGCTCGGTCCTATCAACAAGGAAATGTTTGCCTCCTTTGGTCCCAAAGAGCTTGTCTTCCAGTGGGCGCAGCGACGGGCAACAAAGCGGGTGAGCGCTGCGGGCCATGCTGGAGATGCATTCCGCTATATCCGCAAGGCGCTCGGGTACAAGGCTGCTGTGATCGCCGACCTGCTTGGCGTGCATGCAGAAAGCGTGTCGCGCCGGGAGAACGAGAAGCGAGAAATCGATCCACGCGTGATGGCGCTCATGGGCATGTTTGCGCAGGATGCCCCAAACCACACGGCCGTTGGTGATGCCGCGTGGGACCTCGCTCCCCCCGGCTTCGTGAGATCGACCTGGAAGAGCAGCCTCCCGATATGGTCGGAGGACAGGTTTTGTCCGGTAGTTTCCCCGTCGGAGTGACAGGATCGCATCTGGGACTTCTTGGATCGGGAGCTGAATGAATACGAGCGTACGCGCGTATCGTTCATCGTGACCGACACGCCTGAAGAGCATCGACTTCTGACGGCGCCGTAGTTTTAAGGATATCGCGGTCTTTCATGTGAGGAGCTCCTGGATTTCGTAGGAAGTCTCTCACGCCCCTAGTAGCTCGCGGCGGAAGTCCTTGGACACTCCGGAGCAGCCGAGCCATGCTCAAGGTGTACCACAGTTGGATTAGACAAGGGCCAACATATTAATAGACAGCAATATGAATATCAAACTTTTATTATTGGTTTTTTTGATGCCG
>CAITRH010000049.1 GCA_903894755.1 uncultured delta proteobacterium | reverse complement strand
GGGGCGGGAAGGCCATGAACTTTGGGGGGGGGTGTCCGTGGACAGGGCAAAGTTGTCCTGAACAGGGGGCGGATAGTGGAAACCTCGGTAGGGACGGGGGGGAGGGTTGGCGCGGGAGTTGAAGAGGTGTGGGTTTGGTTGGCGTGTCGGTGGGGTAAGTGGCGGAAGACGCGCGCGAACTTGTTTTGGATCCTCCTGGGAGCTTGAGAAAGAGTGCGTCGCCTCAGACAGAGGCGCAGTGGAACGCAAGGTCTAGGACACTTGTTGGGGGCGAAGCTGTGCCCGCGATTCGGACGGCCGAAATGCGGGATCGGAAGCCTCCTCGGGTGGGTTTGTGCGCGAGCCGGGGTCGGAATTCGGCGACAAAGAAGACGAGAAGGGCGGACTGTTGTTGGAGCTGTTTGATGGTTGGGTCGAGCAGGAAGGGGCATGCATCGCCAGCGTCGAAGAGTATTTATGCGCGGCCAAAGAATTATCCTCCGCGGTCCATGAAGTCTCCGAAATTTGGAAAACAGGTTCTTCGGTTCGAGGTTTCAGCCACCGCGGATGGGCCCCGTCGTCTTCCGATGTGGCCTCTATGAAAACCGCGGCCGCATAGCCGGCGAAAATCGGCCGTCGGGCTGCGCACAAACCCACCCGAGGAGGCTTCCGAGCCCGCATTTCGGCGATCCGAATCGCGGGCACACTTTCGCCCCCAACCAGTGTCCTGGAACTTGCGTTCGTTTGCGCCTCTGTCTGAGGCGACGCACTCTTTCTCGAGCTCCCGGGAGGATCCAAAACAAGTTCGCGTGCGTCTTCCGCCACTTACCCCGCCGACACGCCAACCAACCGCCCACCACTTCAAATTCTGCGCCACCCTTGCACCCGAGCTTCTCCGAGGTTTCCCACTTCTCCGTCTGTCCGGAACAATTTCCCCCTGGCCGGGGACACCACGACCTCAGGGGTCCAAAAGACTGATCTCATTCAGGCCGAACTAGCGGTCCGCTTCAAATCTGAGGTACAAGGTGCCGGTCGTGTCTGACTCATCGCCTCCGAGAAAGAAAAGTCCTACGCCAAGCGCTTTTCCCAAAAATATCCGCCAGCTTCCAGACCAACCCCCTGTCGTTGCGCCTCCTGCCGTCCCGCGTCCTCCAGTCGTCGATATTCCCACTCGTCTGCGTCCGCGTGTCGTGGGCGCCCTCTTTCGCTGGGCCAAACGTCTCGCTTTTGCCACGACGCTCGCGACCCTTCTGGCAGCTGCGGCCTGCTGGCTACTGATTCGGCACTACGAGGCGGATCTCCCCTCCATTGCCGACCTACGCGGTCACTATCATCCGCCCCAGGTCACGCGGGTACTGGCTCGCGACGGGACCTTGCTTGCCGAGCTTTTCACCGAGCGTCGCACCGTAGTTTCCATCGCGGCGCTTCCCGCCCACGTCAAGCTTGCGGTCTTGGCGGCCGAGGATGCGGGCTTTTACGAGCATGAGGGGCTCAACTACGTTGGAATTCTCCGCGCGATGCTGGTCAACCTGCGAGCGGGACGGGCCAAGCAAGGCGGATCCACCATTACGCAGCAGGTGGTCAAGAACATTTTGCTAGACTCCGAACGGAGCTACCGGCGAAAGCTCCGCGAGGCGCTTCTGTCACGTCGTCTTGAGCAGGAGCTAACCAAGGATGATATTCTCGAGCTTTACCTGAATCACATCTACTTTGGCCATGGACGGTATGGGATTGAGGAAGCAGCACGGGACAACTTTGGCAAAGGGGCTCGCGAGCTCACGATAGCGGAAGCTGCCCTGCTTGCGGGGCTTGTGGCAGGTCCCGAGTCGTGTTCGCCCCGCAAGGACATGAAAAAGGCGCTTGCTCGCCGCACATTTGTTCTAGGACAGATGCGTACCAAGGGGTTTTTGAGCGATGTGCAGCATGCGTCTGCCATGGACGAACCCGTTCGCATTGTGGTGACTGTAGAGGCAAGCAGCGAGCTTGCTCCCGAGGTGGTGGAGATTGCCCGCAGGACACTACTGGAGCTAGAGCCTGAACGATCGAAGCGAGGGGGATTTACCATTACGACGACCCTTGACCCCAAGCTGCAGGCGTCAGCACGCAAGGCGTTGCGCGAGGGGCTTGTGGCCTATGACAAGCGTCATGGTCTTTCAGGGCCGCTCAAGGCCGCTCCGGTTGACAAGACGCGCGGCAAAACAGAAAAGAAGCCCAAACCGGCGGCACACGACGACACTGCCCCTTTTGAGGGGACACCAAGCTTTGAGCAGCACAAGGTGCATGTGGGGGTGGTAGCGGGGGCGGACGACACTGCGGGGACTTTTGATGTGCGAGTGGGTACAGCGCTTGGAGTTGTTAAGCTTGCGGATTTCGAGCGGTACAATCCTGGAAAGCTGACGCCAAGTCAGTTTGCGCCGCTGGGCGCACACGTGCGGGTGAGTCTGCTTGCGCCGTTGGCGGAGGGGTCGCACGAGTTGCGAGTGGAGGTTCTCAAGGTTCCACTTCGTCTCGAGCAAGGTCCTGAGGGGGCGCTAGTAGCTCTTGATGTGCGGACGCGGCAGGTGTTAGCTCTTGTTGGAAGCTACGAAGCGGGGATGGGGGCACTCGATCGGGCAACGCAGGCACGTCGGCAACCAGGGTCGACGTTCAAGGCTATTGTGTACTCGTATGCGCTTCATAGCCATCGTTTTACTGCGTCGTCTCGAGTGGAGGTGCAACCAGATGTCTTCGAAGGGAATTTCCGTCCCATCAACCATGAAGGCTGGAGGGACAAGGAGCCTATCCGTTTGCGCGAGGCGTTGGCACAATCAGTGAACCTAGTAGCGGTACGGGTACTGCGGGAGGTGGGGGCAGCGAACGTGGTGCGGTGGGCCGAGGGGCTTGGAATACAGTCGCCGATGAAGCCGGACTTGTCGCTAGCGCTAGGAAGCTACGAGCTTCGTCCCATTGAGCTCGTGGGGGCCTATGCAACGTTTGCGGCGGGTGGGATGTACGAAGAGCCGAAGGTAGTGACCAAGATTACGGGGCCTGAGGGGATGGATGTTCCTCTGAAAGCGCATCCAGCGTCACGTCGCGCGATGGACGAGGCCGAGGCGTACGTGACGACGAGTTTACTGATGTCGGTGATCGAGCATGGGACAGCGGGACGAGCTCGGACATTGGGTCGTCCTCTAGCTGGAAAGACGGGGACAACGAATGCGTCCAAGGACACCTGGTTTTGCGGGTATTCGACGGAAACTGCGGCGGTTGTGTGGATAGGATACGACGATGGCAAGCCGCTTGGAGGGAGCGAAGCCGGTTCGGTCACCGCACTTCCAGTGTGGATCGCATTTATGAAAGCTGCGCACGAGGGACGTCCCAAAAGCGATTTTCCGAGGCCAGCTGGGGTGGAGCTGGTGATGATCGACAGGAAAACTGGGAAACTTCCCTATGCTAACGATCAGGATGTGTACCAAGAGACATTTCTTTCGGGCACTCAGCCGACGGATATAGCTGAGGAACCGGAGGATGCGGGGACAGCGGATGTTGGCGACCGCTAGACTATTTAGACGATGCCATCAACGCTTGCCAGACGGCCCGACGATTGCAGCTGATCTTGGCGTTCGGGCACGCTGAAAGACATTGTCAGCGTCACGACCAACGGGGCATTGGTGTTGGGGTCTCATTCTTTGAAAGGTGGAGGCAGATTGCGATGAAGGAACAAACGAGAGACGAAGTTAGGGCGGCGGTGCGTGAGCGTTACGCGGGCGTGGCACGGGCGGTGGGGAAGGGGGGTTGCAGTCCTGGGTGTTGCGGGGCAGGGGAGAGTGCGAGCTTGAAAATGGGGTACACAGCCGAGGAGGTTGCTGCGGTGCCTGAGGGGGCGGACATGGGGCTTGGGTGTGGGAACCCCCGGGCGATCGCAGCGCTTCGCGCAGGGGAGACGGTTCTTGACCTTGGTGCGGGGGGAGGCTTCGATTGTTTCCTAGCGGCGGCGCAGGTGGGGGAGGGGGGACACGTCATTGGAGTGGATATGACGGCGGACATGGTGTCGAAGGCACGCGAGCATGCGACCAAGCTTGGGATGAAGAACGTGGAGTTTCGGCTCGGGGAGATTGAGCATTTGCCGGTGGCTGATGGGACGGTGGATGTGATTCTGTCGAACTGCGTAATTAATCTGAGTCCTGACAAGGGGGCAGTGTTCAGGGAGGCGTACAGAGTATTGAAGCCAGGGGGTCGACTAGCGATTTCCGATGTTGTGGCGACGGCGGCGCTGCCGGAGGCGTTGGCGACTGGGGTGGAAGCGTTCACGGGGTGTGTTGCCGGGGCAGTGACTGCGGGGACGATAGGGGAACTTTTGCGGGGAGCTGGATTTGAGGGGATCCGGGTCGAAGTGAAAGAGGAGAGCCGAGCGTTTATCCGCGATTGGATGCCGGGGTCAGGGGCGGAGCATTACGTGGCGTCAGCGTCAATTGAGGGGATGAAGCCAAGGCGGGAGAGTTGCTGCTGCGCACCGTCCTGCGGCTCTCCTTAATTTAATATTTATAGCGCACCTTTCGACCATTTTTTCGACCTGTGCGGTAACTTGACGGGGCCGCTACGGTATGCTTTCGCGCGCCGGCCTCCCGGATAACTTCGTCCAGGATAAGGTTGAAGGCGCGGCCACTCCGAGTAGAAGTGCGGGTCCGTACAAGCCCCAGCTCGGGGAACGCACGGTCACCGCGGTCGCGAAGGCGGAGCGTCTGATCGCAAGCTGGGTCGGCTCAATCGCGTGCTGGCAGCGTCAGGTTACCGAGACGCTTGCGGCAGGTACTGCACAACTACGTCATCGTTCGGCCCGACGGCACCACTGCTGCCGAGCGCTTCTTTGGACGGAAGCCCGGCGACTTGTTCGAGCACCTTGTCGTCGTCATTGCCCCTGCCCGCACGACCGCGACAACGCACCCGACGACCACCAACCGATCCACTCGCCCCCGCGCCGTGACGCCGCGCGAAGTTATGCGGGAGGCCCCAGTTCCTCAAACGCATGGTCGACTTCGTATGCACCCATGCGATCCGTGTGAGGCTAGCGTACTATCCACCCTACCACAGCAACTACAACCCTGTGGAACGGGTACTCGATGTCTTGGAACGCTCTTGGATTGGAGTGGGGCCTTGCTCGATTCCGTCGACGCGAAAAACATGTCTACGAAACCGGTGTGACCGTAGCCACAGAGTCCATGGCAGCAGTTGAAGCGGCAGTAGACCGCTTTAGCTCCACGCTCGGATGATGGTTTGTTGATATCCTCTGCTCAAACGCTTGACTTCGAATTCTGTTTGCAGGAACTTCCCTGCGTTGGCGCCGCGGCACTGGTCGGTCACGTTGGCGCTCTTTGCATAATTTTTAGAGATGCCAGGAAACTAATTTAAATTTGCACAATTGCATCGTCATCCCCTTCCAGTTTCTCCAGCTCCCGCTTCGACATGACTCATATTTACTAGTGACGAGTGCAACTTTCAGTTTGTTTTGTGGATGCCTCATGACTTAGCAGGGGGTTGAAAAGATTTGCTGCAACGACGGGGCTTGGAGGTAAGCTCGCGCCAATGGTTGGGAACCTGTCCGCAGAAGTCCGAGTGCGAGCTGTGACCCCTATGGAGCAAGCCCTGAAAGAAAGCGAAGAGAATTTCCGCACCTTCTTCGAGACCGTCGACGATCTCATCATGGTCGGCACTCCAGAAGGACGGATCATCTACACGAACACCGCGGTGACGAGAAAACTCGGGTATAGCCCCGACGAGCTCTCCGCCCTGCACATTCTCGACCTCCACCCTGTGGACCGCCGCGAGGAGGCAACCGAAATCTTTGGCGCCATGTTCCGCAGAGAGCGAGCGTCCTGCCCCCTTCCCCTCGCCGCGAAGGACCGAATGCTCGTCCCAGTCGAAACCCGCGTCTGGTTCGGCAAGTGGAACGGCGCAAGCTGCATCTTCTGCGTCTGCAAGGACCTGTCGTCGGAGCAGGAAGCGCAGCAGCGCTTTGAGCGGCTGTTTCGCAGTAACCCCGCCTTGATGGCAGTATCCAGAATGCCCTGAGCCTTTACCGATGTCAACGACGCCTGGCTGACGACGCTCGGGTACACTCGGGATGAGGTGATCGGCAAGACCAGCGTCGAGCTCGGCGTGATCGTGCAGCATGCCGCGCAGGCAGAAGTTGCCGAGCAGTTGAGGCAGCAGGGACGGATCCGCAATGTAGAGCTGCAGGTAAGGCGCAAGGACGGTGTCCTTCTGGACGGCGTGTTCTCGGGAGAAGTGATCCAGAGCCAGGGGAAGCACTACTTCTTGACCGTCATAGTCGACCTCACCGAGCGCAAACGGGCCGAGAGGGCGCTGAAGGAAAAGAACGAGGAGATCGACCGATACTTCTCTTTGAGCCTCCGCGTTCTGGCGGGCGGCGTGGCCCACGAGTTCAATAACCTGCTCGGAGGGATCCTTGCCTACGCTGAATTTGCGGACCTCGATGTCCCTTCCGACTCACCGGCCCGAGACAGCCTTGCCGAGATCCGTTCCGCAGCCGAGCGCGCTGCCGTACTGACGAGGCAGCTTCAGGCGTATGCGGGCAGGGCCCCTTTTGTTCTCGAGCGCCTGTCGTTGAGCGCCACTATCGAGCAAATGAAGCCGCTCCTGATGGCGTCGGTGCCAAAGACGCGGCGGCTGGTCTTCGATCTCGACCCCGAGCTGCTCCTCATCAAAGCCGACGCGCAGCAGATCCGGCAGGTCATCGCCAACCTGGTGATCAATGCAAGCGAGACCCTCGGCAATCGTGCGAGCGCCGATGGAATTGCGGGCACCATCCAGCTTCGCACCTGGTCGCAGCCCTGCGATGCCCGCTACTTCGAGTGCCAGGGGATAACCGAGCCTCCGCTCGACGGGACCTACGTGGTCTTGGAGATTGGCGACGACGGGCCTGGGATGACCGACGACACGCGGGCCCAGATCTTCGATCCATTTTTCTCGACCAAGTTAGGGGGACGCGGTCTTGGGCTGGCAGCGGTTCATGGGATTGTCGAGGGACATCGCGGAGGTATCTCCGTCGACAGTGCCGTGGGAGCTGGAACCCGATTCCGCGTTCACCTTCCACCGGCCGAGGTGAGCATGATCCCGAGCAGCCGAGGTTCTCTTTTATGAGGGGGGCATTGACAGGCTAAGGCGGGCGTGTGTACAAGGTCGTCGCTCTGCGGGACTAGCTCAGTTGGTAGAGTACCAGCTTCCCAAGCTGGGTGTCGCGGGTTCGAATCCCGTGTCCCGCTCCATTCCCTTGCCTACGTGGTGGGGACCGCTGCGGATCAGTCGGGTTCACTGCCATAGCCCTTTGCCGTGAAACTCCCGGAGACGGCGTCCTTAGGTACTCCCTAGGAAATAAATACACCAGAGCTAATCCAAACCCATCTTGAAAACCG
>CAITRH010000048.1 GCA_903894755.1 uncultured delta proteobacterium | reverse complement strand
GACGTGCTCGCCACCACCTTCTTTTGGACCAGCTCAAACAGCTTGGTCCAAGTTTCCGGCGGACGTTGCCCCAAGACATCGCCTACCAGCGTTGGAGTGAACACCCCTCCAAAGGAGTATTGGAAATACGACGACGACGTCGCATCCAAGAGCCCCTGGTGCTCGAGAAACAGCTTGCGCCAGTTGGCAACTTGGTCTTGAGGACGTCCCGCGGCAAGCACTTGCCCTTCCTCGACCCGTCCAATTTCTACCGCGCAGCAGTCGGTCAGCACCACCTTGAGCCGCGCGGGTAAAGCCGCCACGAGCTCCACCACTTTCGCCCTCTGTAGCATCACCCCGCAGGTACAAAGAAGATGCTCCGCTTCGGCCATGCCCCCGTGCCCCGTGTAGTAGACCCAAACGATGTCGTTCTTGCCAGGGGTCAGCTTCTTGATGGCCTCGAGGGTCTTCTTCGCCGTGGCCTCCCCACCTGTAAGCAGCGTCTCGTTGATATTCACCACCTCGGCGTCCTGAAGCTCGCGGAAAAAGTCGCGGGTTACGCGCACGTCCGCGTCAACGCCAATGTTGGTCCCATAGGCCACCATCACCGCATGGAGCGTGGGCCTCGAAGCGTCGCCCGCTGACGTGACCGGCGTCCCATAGTCGGCGTTCTCGTCCTCCTCTACTTCCTCTTCCTCTTCCTCGTCTTCCTCCTCGTCCTCTTCCTCGTCGTCCTCTTCCTCGTCGTCGTCCTCTTCCTCGTCGTCGTCCTCGTCGTCGTCTTCCTCGTCGTCTTCCTCCTCCTCCTCGTCTTCCTCGTCGTCTTCCTCCTCCTCTTCCTCTTCCTCTTCCTCCTCGTCTTTCACCTCGATTCCCTGCGATTTGAGGAGCGCCTCCCTCACCTCGTCGAAGTCGTATTCGAGGTTGTCGTGGCACGTGATCTCATCGATGTCGTTGTCGACCAGCAGGAGCTCGAGGACCCGCTTCTTCTTCCCTTCCAGAGTCGCGTAGAAGCGTGCGTCGTCTTTTTCGTCCTGGGTCACAACGAGTGCTGCATCCTTGCCGTTGAAGGACACGTCGAATTTAAGAGCCTGTTCGATGCGCATGGTTCTCCCTCGTGGGTTACGGGGCCGAGTATGCCCCAAGTGCGGCCGATGGCTATACAGCACACCGCGTCGTAGCAAATCTACTTGTCACATCGCCCCGGACCCGCGACCATCGCCGCGACCTCAAGCAACCCCACCGTTTTCGAGAGCCTTGCCATGGAACAAAACGACGACCTCGACCCCCAAGAGACCCGTGAATGGCTCGATGCCCTCGACGGCGTCCTCGAGCACGACGGGCCCCATCGCGCCCACTTTCTCATTGAACACCTCATCGACCGCGCTCGACGCTCCGGCGCTCACCTCCCCTTCTCGGCAAACACCGGTTACGAAAACACCATCCCCGTCGACCAGCAGGCCCGCTTCCCAGGCGACTTCGCCCTCGAACAAACCATCCGCCACTACATCCGCTGGAACGCCCTCGCCATGGTCGTCCGCGCCAACAAGCACTCGAACGTCGGCGGACACATCGCTAGCTTCGCCTCCGCCGCCACCCTCTACGACGTAGGCTACAACCACTTTTGGCGCGCCTGGAGCGACGAGCGCGGCGGCGACCCCGTGTACATCCAGGGCCACTCAGCCCCCGGGATCTACTCGCGTGCCTACCTGCTCGGCCTCCTGTCCGACGAGCAACTCGACAACTTCCGCCAAGAAGTCCAGGGCAAAGGACTCTCGTCCTATCCCCACCCCTGGCTCATGCCCGAGTTCTGGCAGTTCCCCACAGTCTCCATGGGCCTCGGCCCCCTCACAGCCATCTACCAGGCTAGGTTCATGCGCTACCTCCACGACCGCGGACTCGCCAACACCGAGGGGCGAAAAGTCTGGGCCTTCACCGGCGACGGCGAAATGGACGAACCCGAAGCCCTCGGCGCCATCGGACTCGCAGGTCGCGAACGGCTCGACAACCTGATCTTCGTCGTCAACTGCAACCTGCAACGGCTCGATGGCCCTGTCCGCGGCAACGGCAAGATCATCCAGGAGCTCGAAAGCGAGTTCCGTGGCGCGGGTTGGAATGTCATCAAAGTCATCTGGGGCCGTCACTGGGACCCCCTCCTTGCCCGCGATACGACCGGAGTCCTCCGCCGCCGCATGATGGAAGTCGTCGACGGGCAGTACCAGGTCTACAAGTCCCGCAACGGCGCCTTTGTCCGCGAGCACTTCTTCAACAGTCCCGAGCTGCGTCACCTGATCGAAGAGCTCTCCGATGACGACATCTGGCGCCTCAATCGAGGTGGCCACGACCCCTTCAAGGTCTATGCGGCCTACCACTCTGCAGTCCATCACAAAGGACAGCCCACAGTGATCCTTGCCAAGACCATCAAAGGCTACGGCATGGGGGAGTCCGGTGAGGCCATGAACATCGCCCACCAGCAAAAGAAGATCTCCAGCGACGCGCTGCGACGGTTCCGGGACCGCTTCCAACTTCCTGTTGCCGACGACTCCCTTGAAAAGGTGCCGTTCCTCAAGTTCGAGGAGGGCTCCAAGGAGCTCGAGTACATGCGCGCACGACGCAAAGAGCTAGGTGGCGACCGCCCCAAACGCCGTCGTACCGCCGCTGCGCTCCCCGTGCCTCCGCTGTCAGCCTTCGACCGATTGCTCCACAGCAGCGAAGACCGCGAGCTGTCCACCACCATGGTGCTTGTCCAAGTCATGCAGATCCTGGCGCGCGACAAGACCATTGGACCCCATGTGGTTCCGATTGTGCCTGACGAGGGACGTACCTTCGGGATGGAAGGCATGTACCGTCAGCTCGGCATCTGGAGTCACGTGGGCCAGCTCTACACCCCTGAGGACGCTGACCAGCTTGCCTTCTACCGCGAGGACCAAAAAGGCCAGGTGCTCCAGGAGGGGATCACGGAAGCCGGCGCCATGTGCGACTGGATCGCTGCGGCTTCCTCCTATTCGGTCCATGGGGTCCCCATGATCCCGTTCTTTATCCTCTACTCCATGTTTGGGTTCCAACGCATAGGTGACCTCTGTTGGCTTGCGGGCGATATGCGCTGCCGCGGTTTCCTGGTAGGTGGCACCGCAGGTCGCACGACCCTCAACGGCGAAGGGCTGCAGCACCAGGACGGTCACTCCCACGTGATCGCCAGCCTGGTGCCCAATTGCCGCTCCTACGACCCCACGTTCTCCTACGAAGTTGCAGTCATCGTTCAGGACGGGCTCCGACGCATGATGGCAGACCAGGAGGACATCTATTACTACATCACCGTGATGAACGAGAACTACGCCCACCCCGCAATGCCCGAGGGGGTGACCGACGGGATCATCAAAGGGATGTACCGTTTCAAAGCCGCCGTGCCATCGAACAGCCCCAGGGTGCAGCTCCTTGGCTCCGGGACTATCCTGCGCGAGGTGATCGCTGCAGCCGACCTGTTGAAGAGCCATTGGGGCGTCGATGCGGACATCTGGAGCTGTCCCAGTTTTACGGAGCTAGCACGCGATGGAATGGCTGTGTCCCGGCACAACCTGCACAACCCGCTTGGAACGCTTCGCAAGTCCCACGTGGAGCTTTGCCTGGCCGACACCACGGGCCCCGTGATCGCTGCAACCGACTATGTACGCGCCTTTGCCGAGCCGATCCGCCCCTACCTAAACCGTCGCTACGTGGTGCTGGGCACCGATGGCTTTGGACGGTCCGATACAAGGGAACGTCTACGCAGTTTCTTCGAGGTCGACCGATACCATGTCACCGTAGCTGCGCTTTCGGCATTGGCAGCGGACGGTATGGTTCCTGCGGAGCGGGTCGTCGAGGCCCAAGCCAAGTACAGCATTGACCCGGGCAAAGCTGCCCCCTGGACCGTCTAATGGAGCCCACCATGAGCACTTTTGAGGTCAAGGTTCCGAACATCGGTGACTTTCACGGGATCCCAGTGATTGAGATCCTGGTCAAAGCTGGCGACTTGGTTCGTACGGGGGATGCGCTGCTCACCCTGGAGTCGGAAAAGTCAACTATGGATGTCCCATCCCCCGCCGACGGGAGGGTCCTAGAGCTTCGCGTCAAGGTGGGCGACAAGGTGAACGAGGGGACTGTGGTCCTGCTGCTCGAACCTGCTGCAGCGAGCAAGCAGGTCCAGCCGGTCCCACAAGCTGTCTCCACTCCTGTAGCCCAGGTTCCTTCCGTGCCCAGTGCGCCTCCAAGAGCCACGGAACAGGGGAGCAAACCGTTGGCATCGCCGCTCATTCGCAAACTTGCCCGGGAGCTTGGAGTCGACCTGACCCGGGTGACGTCCAGTGGGCCGAGGGGAAGGCTATTGCGGCAAGACATTCTGAGCCATGTCAAGGGGGCGATGAGCACTGTCGGCACGGACAAACCGGGGACTACGTTGGATCTGCCAGCGTGGCCTGTGGTGGACTTTGCCAAGTTTGGTCCCGTGGAGCGGCTGGCACTGACACGGATTCAGCGCCTGTCGGGACCCGCGCTTGCGCGCAACTGGGTGAGGATCCCCCATGTCACGCAGTTTGACGAAGCCGACATCACGGATCTTGAGTGCTTTCGAGTCGACGTCAATCGGGAGGCTGGGTCGACGGGACTTAAGCTATCGCTCCTTCCTTTGGTGATGAAGGCGTGCGTGGCGGCGCTGAAGAAGTTCCCCACGGTGAACTCGTCTCTGGACGGTGGCGAATTGGTTCTCAAGCGGTATTGCCATATTGGCTTTGCAGCAGACACGCCGCAAGGGTTGGTGGTACCGGTGGTGCGCGACGTCGATCGCAAGGGGGTAAGGGAGATTGGGCGGGAGCTTGGGGAGTTAGCGAGCAAGGCGCGCGAGGGGAAGCTAGGTTTAGGCGACTCGGTGGGGGGGAGTTTTTCGATTTCGAGCCTTGGGGGCATTGGTGGAACGGCCTTCACGCCTATCATCAACGCGCCGGAGGTAGCGATACTAGGCCTATCGCGCAGTGCCCAGAAGCCGGTGTGGCAAGGAGACTGTTTTGTACCGAGGCTGATGCTACCGTTGTCGTTTTCCTACGACCACAGGGTGATTGACGGGGCGCTAGCAGCGCGGTTTACGACCTACCTAGCGCAGGTGCTTGGGGATCTGCGACGGGTGCTGTTGTAGTCACTTCAAGCCTTGCTCGGCTGCTTTTTTTTCGTGGCGTCATCGACCAAGTCGACGACCCGATCGAGCTCTTCATCGGCGAGGTCCACACGTTGCTGCGCCTGGACGATGGCCAGATTCAGGAAGCGCTGCTGCGCCTGCACGGCGATCCACTGGGACTCGAGGGCTTTCCAAGTCGGCAGAAGCGCAGCGCAACGCGGATCCTCGGAAAGGCTGCTGTAGGTGTACATCCACTCCTCGTCGTAGAAGTCCAAGGAGTTCTTGTAAGGTAGACTGGCCAGCTGCCTAGGCGAAGAAGACACGCTGGTGCCGCGTGGAGCAAGGAAAAATGCGGCGGCACGGTCTGAAGAGACCAGGGGGAACCCTTCCGAAAGTGGCGGGGGGCATGCGGGCGGCCCGCGGGGCTCATCTGGGATCCGGAGTACCGCGGATGGAGACCCGCGGGGCTTATCTAGGAGCCGGGGTGAGGGATGCGGGCGACCCGCGGAGCTTATCTGGACCTTTGGGTGAGCATGGGTGGCGACCCGCGGGGCTTGTTTCGGATTCGAGGTGAGCATAGGTGGCGACCCGCGGGGCTTGTTTCGGATTCGAGGTGAGCATGGGTGGCGACCCGCGGGGCTTGTTTCGGATTCGAGGTGAGCCTGGGTGGCGACCCGCGGGGCTTGTTTCGGATTCGAGGTGAGCATGGGTGGCGACCCGCGGGGCTTGTTTCGGATTCGAGGTGAGCTTGGGT
>CAITRH010000047.1 GCA_903894755.1 uncultured delta proteobacterium | reverse complement strand
CGAGGGAGAGGGGGGTTGGGGGGTGAGGTCTGCGCGAAATCGGGGCGCGGGAAGCGGCGGTTCAGACCTGCGGTGCTTGGCCTGAAATGAAGAAAAAGCGCAATGGAACGCTCGGCGCCTTCCTCGTCGCGCTCCTCGTCCTCTTCTCCCTCCTCGGCCCCCTCCTCGCCACCCACAACCCCCTCACCAGCGACTTCACCAACGCCGTCTCCCCAGACCAGACCCCCGTTGGACCAAGTTGGTCTTTCCCCCTGGGCGCCGACCGCCTCTTTCGCGACCAGTTTGCACGCCTCGCCCACGGCGCTCGCCTCTCCCTCTGCATGGCCCTCCTCGCCACACTCCTCGCAACGTTCCTCGGAACCACCCTCGGCATCACCACCGGGTTCCTCGCTGGCTCCCGTACCCGTACCCCATGGCCCCTTCTGCTCGGTGCGCTTGCCTCACTTGTTCTTGCCTTGGCCGGCAATCCCTTGACAGCCGCCGTGGTCCTTGCTGTATCCATCCCTTTGACATGGTCTGTCCCATGGTTGCAAAAGGGGCCTGCCATCGACTTCGACGGACTCCTGATGCGCGCGGTCGATATCGGTCTCGCGTTCCCTTTCCTCCTTCTCGTGATGGCCATCGGTGCCGCACTCGACGAGACCACCCCCACCACCGTCGTCTTGGTCCTTGGACTCACCGGGTGGCTTGGAACCGTTCGGATCGTGCGCTCGAAAACCCTCGAAGTCCGAAGCCGAGAGTTCGTCACGGCATCCCGCGCCCTCGGACAGTCCCCCATTGGAATCATCCTGCGTCATGTGCTCCCCAATGTCTTCCCCGTCGTCTGGGTCCTCGCAAGCTCGCAGGTGGCATCCATGATCCTCGCCGAGGCCGCCCTCAGTTATCTAGGCGTCGGCCTCGCCCCGCCCACCCCAACTTGGGGACACATGCTCTTCGAAGGACAAGACTACCTCCAAACCGCCCCCTGGATGGTCCTCGGACCTGCCGCCGCAATCCTGGTCAGCGTGCTCGGTTTCAATCTCCTCGGGGAGGCGCTCCATGATGGACTCGATCCTCACCTCTAAAGTCCTTCCTCGCGCCCTCGTGCTCGCAGCCTCGGCGCTCCTCCTCTTTGGCGCCTGCCGCTCCCGCCTCGCCGCGCCGTTCCCCCCAGACCATGGCGACAACTCTGTTCCGTTGCCTGGCGGCACATTGTCCCTTGCATCCGCTACCGACCTCCGCTCCCTCGACCCCGCATTGGCCGCCGATGCCGTCGCCCAGCCCATTCTTCTCCTCCTCTTCGATGGCCTCGTGGATTACGACCTCCAAGGCGCCTTCATCCCGTCCCTCGCCTCTCGCTGGGAGCTCGCCGACCAAGGACTCACCTATCGCTTCTGGCTCCGCCCAGGCGTCCGTTTCCACGACGGCAGCGAGCTCACCGCTCACGACATCGCCCGATCCATCCAACGCATGTTGCATC
This sequence comes from uncultured delta proteobacterium, assembly GCA_903894755.1. Classification (GTDB taxonomy): domain Bacteria; phylum Myxococcota_A; class Polyangia; order Polyangiales; family Polyangiaceae; genus CAITRH01. The sequence goes on along the minus strand of CAITRH010000047.1, from coordinate 22,429 downwards.
CTGCGACCCCAAGTCCCTTCAAGGGATTCTACGCAAGCCTCCAAGACGTCGTGGTCGAGGGACTCTATCTCGTTGCCATGCACCTGCGCGAGCCCGACACCACCTTCTTGCACGTCCTGGCCCAACCCGCGGCGCGTCCCGTCTGCCCCGACGCTCTCGACCGCTCCCGCGACACATGGGTTCCTTGTGGCACTGGCCCGTTTCGCCTCCAGCACTGGGAACGTGGCGTCGCACTGCGCCTTGTGCGGCACGACGCCTACTTCCGCCCTGGCCTGCCCCACCTTGACGCCATCTCCTACCGTTTCAACTTCCATCCTGTCACCCAGCGCCTCGCGTTCGAGGCCGGTGAGCTCGATCTCCTGCACGACCTCACCCAGGCCGACTTGACCCGCTTTCGCTCCGACCCTCGTTGGATCCCTCTGGGAGCCGCCGAGGTGGCTCACACGGTTGTGGGCGAGTCCTTGAACACCGAGCTCCCCCCCTTCGACTCCGTTGAAGTCCGTCGCGCCGTCGCCGCTGCCATCGACCGCGAGCAATACCGTCTGCTCAAACCTGGACAGCTTGTCGCCGCCAACCAGCCAGTCCCTCCCGGAGTGCCAGGCCATGAGCCCAACCTCGTCGGCCAAACCTACAACCTCGACGCTGCCCTCGAACATATGAAGCGCGCGGGATACCCCTACGACCCCAGTTCCCAACAGGGGGGTTATCCCCACCCGATCCCCTACTTGAGCAGCCACGAGGGCCTCTCCGAGACCACCGCCCAGCTTTTGCAACAACAGCTCGCCAAGATAGGTCTTCGCCTACAGCTCAAAGTCGCAAGCTGGCCTGCGTTCCTGGCGGCTACCCACCGCAGGCGCACCGTGGCCGCGTCGCCGCAGGGATGGTCCCTAGACTTCCCCGACGCCAGTGACTTCCTTGGGCCCCTCTTTGGAAGCGCTGCGATCCAAGATGACGACTCCACCAACACGTCGTTTTTTCGCCACACAGGCCTCGACGATCTGCTGGTCCGTGCCAGGCGCGAGCTCGACGCGACCCGACGACGCGCTCTATTCGCCGAGGCGTCGGCCATCGTGTGCGACGAGGCCCCGTGGGCATTCACCTACTACTACCGCTCCTACGAGGTTCGCCAGGGCTATGTCCGAGGCTACGTCCCCCATCCCATCTGGACCTCCCACGTTGCCGAAGCCTGGATCGACCGCAGTGACAGGAGACTTCCCAGGCGATGAGAACCCTTCTGCGTCGTCTACTCTGGGTGCTGCTGGTCGTGTGGGCCACGACAACCTTAACGTTCTTTGTGACCGCGGTGCTTCCTGGCGATCCGGCGCGTCTGGTTGCAGGTCCCTCGGCGGGTCCCGCGCAGATCGAGGCCATACGACGTGAGCTCGGACTGGACCGGCCGCCGCTGTTTCGTTACGGACTTTTTCTGCGTCGTCTGGTTCACACCCGTGGGCATGCGTCGCACCAGAGCTGCCAGCCGCTCGTATGGGGAGTGCACGTCGATCTTGGACAGAGCGTACGGTTTCGCCAGCCCGTGCTGGGACTCGTTGCCAGTCGATTGCCGCGCACGTTGCTCTTGGCGTTTGCGGCGGTGTGTCTTCAGCTCGCCTTTGGGATTCCGCTAGGTGCTCTTGCAGCCGCGCGTCGTGGGACCTGGCTCGACACGGGGGCCGTGGGGGCGACCTTGCTAGGGGCGAGCGTTCCGACGTTTCTACTTGGGCCTCTCTTGCAGTTTCTGTTCGCCTACGAGCTGCAGCTGCTACCGCTCGACGGGTACGGCACCACGCCCTTGGAGCATGCAGCATGCCTGGTGTTGCCAGCGCTGACCCTTGGCATTGTGGGGAGTGCGGGGTTCACACGTCTTGCGAGGAGCGAGCTTATGACAGTGTTGGCCCAAGACCATGTGCGCACGGCGCGGGCCAAGGGGCTTGGTGAGGTGGCGGTGGTATTTCGGCATGGGGTCCGTGTGGCGTTGGGACCACTGGTGACCGCGGCGGGGCTCGAACTGGGAGGGCTTGTAGGGGGAGCGATGGTGACAGAAAGTGTATTTCGCTGGCCAGGGTTGGGGCAGCTCTCGGTGCAAGCGGCTCTTGGTCGGGACAGTCCGTTGCTTTCCGGGATTGTCCTGGTGTCGTCGGCGACCATCGCGCTCTTGACGCTGCTCGTGGACCTTTCGTACCGTTGGCTCGACCCGCGCCAGCGATGAGGCAAAGGCCTTCCGTGGTCGACGTCGTGGTGGCCGCGCCCGATTGCCCAAGGGGACGTTCCCTCAGTCCTGGTGGCGGCTCCCCATCGCGTTCCGAGCGTTCCCTCAGTCCTGGTGGCGGCGCCCGTTTGTCCAAGGGGACGTTCCCTCAGTCCTGGTGGCGGCACCCGTTTGTCCAAGGGAACGTTCCCCCCCTCGCGGTGGCGGCGCCCGTTTGTCCAAGGGAACGTTCCCCCCCTCGTGGTGGCGAGGCCCGTTTGCCCAATGGGGACGTTCCCCCCTCGTGGTGGCGGCTCCCCCTGTGCCGACGGGGACGTTCCCCCCCCACGACGACACATTGCAGCATCCTTTTCACTTCTTCTGCTCCCCCTTCGTGCTGTGGCTTCTTTCTTGTCATCCGGCGTTGTTCGGCGGTAGCGTCTCGATGAGGAGAGAGAAGCCATGGGTGCCGACGTGAACAACATACCCCGCAAGAGAAAACTGGAAATTGCCCAAGCCATTCGGAATAACCTTGCTGAGCGCGCTGCCAAGGGTCCCCCCGAGCCCGGGCTGGATCACTTCATTGGCGAGTTCGACGTGGTCCTTGGGGCCCTCGCCGCCCCCATTGCCGAGCACACCACGGCGGACGCCGTACGAACGGCCCGGCTTGTCCAGCTCGACGAGGAAGACGACGGCGGCGATACCTACACGCGGCTCGTCGAGAGCTTCGTCTACATCCAGGGCCACCGCCGCAGCGGGTCCCATGTTGCTTCGTCCCGCGCCCTTCATAACGCGGCCTTTCCGGACGGCCTGGCCCACATCGACGACCCCATCCCGGCGCAGAACCAGGTGAGCCGCGACGCTCTCGCGGTTCTCCGCGCTCCCGAGTGGGCGTCCACCCTTGCCGCCATCGAGCTGCCGACCGTATGGCTCGATCGGTGGGAGAGTCATGTCGGCAAGAGCGAAAGTCTCTACAAGGAGATTGAGCGAGCCCGGACCGTCAAGAAGGTTGCAATCGGGGCGGGGCAGGACGCGGAGCTCGATTGTGTTGAGAGCTTGGTCCGACTGCGACGTTACGTAGGCAGCCGGGCCAGGAAGGCCGACAAGGAGCGTCAGGCCGAGGGGCGTACGCTCCTGGCCCCCTTGCTCGACGAGCTGGCCAAGGTCAAAGCGCTGGCTGCGTCCCGTGCGACGCTAAGGGAGAAAGCGGGAAAAGGGGCGTCGACGACCCCCGCTGCAGCGCCACAGGTGGTGGCCGCGCCCGCAACGAACAAACCATCGGCCTGATTGCCGCACCCGGACCTCACGCACGCGAACCCCTGTGGTCCGCCGCGGCCCTTGGACTATCGTTTGCCCCAATGGCTGATCCCGCCCGCAAGCTCGCCAAGGCCCGTCGTGCGCCACGCTCGGGTCACATCCGTACTTGGCGGGCGGCTGTGAGGTCCTGTCTCCGTCGAGCGTTTCCCGCGACCCTTCGACGCGTTGGCCCTGCGTCTTGGCGCACTGTGGATTAGGTAGCTCCTGGCGAGCCTTCAACTGTCGATATCCTGAGGTTTGCCCTTGGCGAGGCGCACGGCAAGGGCGTTGAGGACCTCGCGAACGCCGTGTCCAGTGGCCGCGGACACCAGCAAGCATTCGACCCCTTTTTCAGCAAAGCGGCTGCGAATGTCCTCGTAGGCTTCGAGGACATCGGGCAAGTCGGCTTTGCTCAGTGCGACGACCTGAGGGCGGCTGGCAAGTTGCGGGTCGAAGCGTTGGAGCTCGTTGAGAAGCGCGTCGTAGTCGCTGACAGGGTCGCGGTCTTCGGAAGCGTCGAGGGTGACCAGATGGAGCAATACGCGGGTGCGCTCGACATGTTTGAGAAAGAGAAGGCCCAGGCCGACTCCATCGGCCGCGCCAGGAAGAAGGCCAGGGATATCGGCAATGACGAAGATGGTGTCGTCATCGAGGCAGACAACTCCAAGGTGTGGGATCAGGGTGGTGAAGGGGTACTCGGCAACCTTGGGGCGCGCTTTGGAGACGGCACGGATGAACGTGCTTTTGCCAACGTTGGGGAAGCCCAATAGGCCAACGTCAGCGAGCACTTTGAGCTCTAGACGTAGGGTTCGCGCCTCGCCTTCTTGGCCTGGGTCGGCGCGACGTGGGGCGCGGTCGACGGGGGAGGCGAAGTGGATATTGCCTCGTCCGCCTCGTCCGCCGCGACCCACGATGGCGCGGGAGGTGACAGCGTCGAGGTCGACGATGAGGGCACCGGAATCGTGGTCGAAGACTTGGGTGCCGACGGGGACACGGACGACGAGGTCGTCGCCCCCTTTGCCGTATTGGTCTTTGCCCCGTCCATTTTCCCCCCCTTCGGCGGTGAGGGATGGCTTGTGGGCGAACTCGATGAGGGTCGAGAGGCCTGGGTCCGTTTCAAAGATGATGTCGCCGCCTTTGCCGCCGTCGCCGCCCGAGGGGCCGCCGTGCGGGACGAACTTTTCGCGTCGAAAGGCCACGCAACCGTTACCGCCCCGTCCTGCGAGGATCTTGACGACTGAGGAGTCCAGGAACTTCATGGGGCGTGTTTAGCAGGGAAAGGGAAAAACCAATGGGCAAAGGGACATCCTGGGGTATCGATGGGGGATGCGAGAGGGACGACCCAGTTTGACGGCGACGTTGGTATCGTTTGCGCGAGGGGTGGGCAAGCCGCCGGTGGATCCCGTATCGCGGGAGCTTCTATCGCCTTTTTTGGCGGGATTGCAGCGGGCGGCGTCGCACGCACCGGCGGTGGCCAATGCGGTCCTTTTTGGGCTGGTGGACCACCAGACGCTACGGACGCGGGCGATTGACGCGGCGGTGAGCGATGGGGTGGCGTCTGGGATTCGGCAGTTGGTGATCCTGGGGGCAGGTCTAGACGCGCGGGCGTATCGGATGACGGACCTGGCGGCAGTGACTGTGTACGAGCTGGATCACCGGTCGACGCAAGCGCACAAGCAAGCAAGGGTGGGGAGCCGTTTACCGAAGGCAGGGGCGGTGCATTTCGTTCCAGTGGACTTCGAGTCAGGTGAGCTAGGCGAGGCGTTGGGGCGAGCTGGGCACGACAAGGAGGTTGCTACCATGTGGGTATGGGAGGGGGTGGTTCCCTACTTGAAGCCGGAGGCTGTGACCACGACGCTGAACGTGGTGGGGGGTTGTTCAGCGGTTGGAAGTCGGGTTGCGTTGACGTATGCCACGAAGCGGCTGACAGTTCTTGGGCAGCGTGTCGGGGAGCTGGGATTGCCCTTGTTTGCGCTTATTGGGGAGCCGGTGTTTGGGCGGTTTGAACCCGACGAGATGAAGCAAGCGCTTGGTACTGCGGGGTTGTCGGTGCTGCATGACGACGCGCCCCGCGATTGGGCGCGTCGCTTTGCGCATGCGAGGACCTGGTCGCTCCTTTTGGAGGAGCGATTGGTGGTGGCATGCCGGCGCCTTTAGCGCCAGCCGCCCGATTCGTAAAAATAGGTCCCTTCCCTCTGCTCGTAGCGCGGTGGACGCCAATGGCCTTGGGGCGGCGACACCTCCCAGTGCCCTGGCACCCAGACGTACTGGAAACCATTCCAGTGCCAATACCCCGAAACCCAGAGCGCCGAGGGGCTTGGACGAGGTGGCTGCGGTTCCTCGACCGGCGCCGGCGGAGGACCGCTCACCGCCACGCCGCGCGGAGGCGGAGCCGTTGGGTAAACAATGCATCCTGCAAAAAGCGCAGCTGCGACGATCGTCCTATACCCTTTCATCACGCGACCAGACTACCATGGCCTGCAGTCATGCCTATCGAGCTTCGCGACGCTCTCGACCAACAACTTCCCGCCGCACTGCGCCAACAGCTTACCCAACACGGTTTCGACCAAGAACGCCTCGTCACGCTCGCCTCGTCGCTCCGCACCTCGGCCCCTTCCGTGCGACGCGACCTGCGTAACCGCATTCGAGGTCCCGTATTTGCCCCCACACCCGATGAAATCCCGCCGGTCCCCCCTCCTGACTCGCGCGACGCGCGTCGTCTCACCGCCATCGGCCAAGGCATGCTGCGGCGAGGGGAAGTCGCGTTTTGCGTCATGGCAGGAGGCATGGCGACCCGCATGGGCGGTGTGGTCAAAGCGCTCGTCGAAGCCTTCGACGGCCGCACTTTTTTGGCCCTGCGCCTAGCTGAAAACAACTACTGGTCGGTCCGCGCTGGAATCCCGGTCCCTCTCTGGCTGATGACGAGTGACGCCACCCAACCTGGCATCGCGAGCGCTCTCGCGAAGGCGCCGTCTCATGTCCGCACGTTCGAGCAGGACCTCAGCGTGCGTCTCACATCAGAGGGAGGCTTGTTTCTCGAAGACGACGGCTCGCCAAGCACCTACGCCACGGGACACGGCGACCTTCCAGATGCTTTGCGACGCTCTGGGCTTCTCGACTCGTTTCGAGCTCGGGGAGGCAAAGTGGTGTGGATCACCAACCTTGACAATCTAGGGGCCACGATCGACCCCGTGATCCTCGGTTCTTTTGTCGAGGCGCGCCGCCCGGTGATGGTGGAGGTGTGCGAAAAAGCTCCCGGGGATCGCGGAGGCATCCCGGTCCATGCAGAGCGGCATCTGCAGGTCCTCGAGGAGTTCCGCTTGCCCAAGGACTTCGATGCGTCCGAGGTCCCTGTTTTCAACACCAACACGTTCTTGGTGGAGGCCGAAGCGCTCGCGACGGCGTCCATCTCGTGGAACTGGTTCGAGGTTGAAAAGACAGTCGAAGGGCGCGTTGCCATTCAGTTCGAGCGTTTGCTCCAGGAGCTGACCGGCGCGTTGCCGTCCGCCTATCTGACCGTGCCGAGGGAAGGCGAGGAGTCGCGTTTTCTGCCTGTCAAGGACTTCGACGAACTGACAAGGCGACGTTCCACCATCGAGTTGGTCGCGCGCGCTCGTGGGATGCTTCCCGCGCGGTCTAATCGAACCTCAGAACCAAGTTGACAGCGACGCCAGCACTGTTCGTCCGTTCTGCACGATGGTCCTCTGTCGGAACTCGCCGCTCAGCACGGCGTCGTATCGCCAGTTGGCCACGTTATAGAGGCCTACATTGTAACGCACCCCCATCCGCTCCACCTCGCCGGAGAGCACCAGGTCCCAAATGGCGGCCCAATCCGTGGTCCCCTGAGGGGGGTCGGTCACGCGAACGTTCCTGTCTGCCCGTGGTCCCTCGACTGTCAGTCGCGTCATCCCCATCAGGGTTCGCCCCAAGATGGGGAAAGCGCCACGGAACGATGCCAGATGGGAAGGCGCGTTGGGGACCTCACGTAGCGTTGGGTCGTTGACATACTGCACGTTCTGGTAGCTGTAGCTCGCTGACAGCATCCATCCCTGGCGCCAGTCTCGACGCATTTCGAACTCGGTCCCCATGGCGCGAACCAACGCCCCCGCGTTGGCGTACTGCGTACGGTAGTCACTGAGGTCCCTCAGCTCGATCAGGTCTTTCACGACGTTGACGTAGCCGGCCAGCACCGCCGAGACAGTGGAGGAAAACCGGTGCGTAAACTCGATTTCCCCCGAGTAAATCTGTTCGGGGCGAAGACCCGCGGAGATCTCTTGGGTCGTGGACCGGTAGTAGAGCTCGTACACACTGGGAGCCCGGAACGCCTTGCCTCCCATGATCTTGAGGTTGCCCCCCTCGTAGGGCTTCACAATAAATGCCAGCCGAGGGTTGATCGACGCGGCCAAGTCGAAGGAGTCGAGGTTCGATAGGTAGTCGAGGCGCGCACCTGCAGAAATCTTGAACGCTGGAGTAGGAACAAAGTCCCCGAGGACGTACCCCGCCACCACGCTGAAAGGATCGTCTCGTCCAGCGTTGCCCGCACTGTCGGTGATGTAATGCCCTTGGCTGTTGTAGCCAACTTGACGGGCCTGAAAGTGCCGGATCGCCTCGCCGCCTAGGGTCAGACGCAGTGCGGACGACGGAGCGTAGACAAAGCGCTGTTCGAGCCCCGCCCACCGTCCCCGAAAAGAGTCATAGGAGGGCCCGTCGGGGGCTGGGTACATGCCGACGCTTCGAAAGTCGGAGATGTTGATGTGCCCACGCGAGAGCCACTGCAAGTCACGGGTGATCTGCGGCTCGAAGCGCACCTCGCCAAACCCGTGGATATCGGTAAAGGTGTTGTTCGGGTCATTGAAAATGGTCCCGTAGATCCCAGTTGGGATCTTCTTTGTGCGCGAGTTCCACAAAAACTGCGCCGTCAGCGCCTTGTACGTCACCCGTCCCGTCACAGTTCCAGCTTCGAAGCCATCTACCGCGCGCGCCAGGCCATTGACTGGAAACCCGCCGTAGCCGCGCTCGACATTGGGATCCGTAGCATCGCCTTGGTATTCGGGAAAGGTGAAGTCCCGTCCAGTGGCATGGGCGTAGGATGCTGAAATCCAAGCGCCCACATGGGCCGTCTTCAGCACCGACGCCGCACGGGCCCGAAAGACCCCGTATTCGGCAGTGGAAACCCCCGCCTCCGTGTGCGTGGGCTCGTCACGATGACGCGTCACCAGGTTGATCACTCCAAAAAACGCGCTCGTGCCGTACAGCACAGACCCAGGACCGCGCACGACTTCGATGCGCTCGATGTCCTCCAGATCCACCCGAAGGTCAAACCCCATATAGGACGACCAAATGTAGTTGTCGTTGGTTGGATGCCCATCGACCAGCACCAAAATGCGATTGCCGTAGTCGCCAGGACGGGAAAAGCCTCGAATGCCTGCTGTTACATAGCTGCGGTCGTCGCTCAGGTACATCCCCCGGATTCCCCGCAGCGCCTCTGCCAGCGTGGGATAGCCCATGGCACGAAGCTCCTGGCTCGAGACGATGCTGACAGACGCGGGGGCGTCCTCCGTCGACTCGGACACACGGGAGGCCGCGGTCACTTCTTCGGACTGGGTAAGCTGCAACTCGAGTTGGGTCTGCTGGCCTACGTGGACCTCGACGGGCTGTTCGATCACGCGAAATCCCGACAGGACCACGCGCAAGCGATGTTTGCCAACGGGGACCTTCGTGACCAACGGGGTGAAGCCACGAGGTTCCCCGTCGAGGGTGACCAGCGCATCGCGCACGTCGGTGTTGACAATGAGCGTACCGGACTCGCGAACCAGCTTTGGTCGCAATACCAAGGGACCGGTCGCTGGGACCTCCACGGAAAGCTCGAGGGGCTGGTAGCCTTCCTTTGCAAGCAAAAACAGGTGAGGTCCAGGAGGCACCGACAGGCTGCAGGGGAGCTGGCAAAGCGCAGGGCCCTTGTCCGAATCTAGGCGCACGGCAGCGGCGGAAGGGTCTGCTTCGAGGCGCACCTCGGTCACGATGGGTCTGAGCGACAGCTGCACGACCGATTCACTGCCAACGCGCAGGTCGACCAGGTCCGACGTGGCCGGCTCGTGTCCCGCGAGCTCGACGAAGACTCGGTGTCTTCCAGCGTCGAGCCCTATGACATCAGGCGATTTGCCTCGGGCGCCGAGGTCTTTGCGATCGAGATAGACCGTGGCGCCGGGGGGATTGGTTTGGACACGGAGAACGGCAACAAGGGGTCTGATCCGGTCGAGGGACTGCTGGACTTTCTGCCGAATGTCGGTGCGGGTCTCGCCGTCGAGCGCCTGCAGGTAGTAGCGGTAGGCGTCGGGGAGGCGTTTCATGCGCTCGTAGGTGCGGGCGATGTTGAAGAGGACGTTGCGGTTGGGAGCGAGGCGGTTGGAGGAAAGAAAGTGATAGAGGGCGGACGAGTAGTCGCCTGCGTCGTAGCGGTCTGCACCGAGTCGAAACGCAAGGTCCGCTTCGTCGGCGTCGTCAGCCCGCGCCGCTCGGGCCGCGAGGCCAAGAGTCACAATGCCAACCAGCGTCATCCATTTGCGCATCGAAGGGCTCCCTCGTTCATTGCGGTGCGGGGGCGTTCATAGCGTAGTGCGGCGCTTGTCCCAACACCTCAACGCCACTACCTTGAAACTCCCTGGAGCCTCCCTGGTATGGTCCGCCCGCACCATGCCTGAACCGACCAAACGCGACACCGCACACTCCGCCGAACAAGCCCTAGTCGACGCACGCCGGGCCAAAGCCGACCGCGTCCGCGCCCGCGGAGACCGCCCCTTCGCCAACGATGTCCTGCCGCGTCTTGACCAAAGCACCACCCTCGACATCGCCGACGCCCGCGCCATCGCTTCCAACGCCAAAGACGGGACCAAGTACCTCGAAGAACGAGTCCGCACCGCCCGCACGGCTCCAGTCCACGTTCGAGGGCGCATCGTCGCGCTCCGCTCCACCGGTGGACTGTCGTTTCTGCGCCTTCGTGACCGCACCGGCGAGATCCAACTCCTCGTCAGCGAGGCGATCCTAGGCGACGCGTACAGTCGTCTCGACGAGCTCGACATCGGCGACATCGTCGAGGCCGAGGGCCCTCTCACCGCCTCGAAACGAGGCGAGCTCTCCATCGAAACCCAACGTGTTCGCCTGCTGACCAAAGCCTACCGCCCGCTTCCAGAGAAGTGGCACGGTCTGCAGGACGTAGAAACCCGCTACCGTCAGCGCTACGTCGACCTCATTGCCAATCCCGAGGTCACAAGCGTCTTCCGCGCCCGCAGCGCCATCGTGCGCGCCACCCGCAGCATGCTTGACGACGCTGGATTTCTCGAGGTTGAAACCCCCACCATGCACACGGTCATCGGAGGAGCCGCGGCCCGTCCCTTTGTCACGCACCACCACACCCTCGACATGCAGCTTTTCATGCGCATTGCCCCGGAGCTGTACTTGAAACGCCTTGTCGTCGGTGGGCTCGAACGCGTGTACGAAATAGGAAGGTGCTACCGCAACGAAGGCATCTCCACACGTCACAACCCAGAGTTCACCATGTTGGAGTTTTACCAAGCGTACGTGACCTATGAGCACCTCATGGACTTCACCGAGACGTTCCTGCGGGGCATCGATGAGCGCCTGGGCCAAGCGTTGCCTGAAGCCCACGTGACCTGGACTAGGGACCGTCCCTTCACGCTGCAGGAACCGTTTGCGCGCATTCCGATGGCAACCGCGGTGTCCAATGCTGCGGAAAAGACCGGCATTCCAGCTTGGCGCAACGGAGCCGCTGCGCTCGTCGACCTGCTTCGCGACGATATGGCGCCGCACATCAAGGAGTGGGCGCGCAGCTCGCCAAGGGCCAAAGGGCTCGATTGGGGAAACCTGCGCAAGGGGCTTGGAAAGTGCGACAACGACGGGGAGCGACTGTTTGCCCTGTACGAGTACCTTGTGGAGCCGTTCCTAGCCGACGATTACCGCTCCAAGGATTCCACTCAGTCGCTTCCAGTGTTCATCACTGGGTACCCGTTCGAGACGTCGCCACTGGCGCGACGAAGCGACCTTCATCCCGCGTTGGTGGATCGCTTCGAGCTCTTTGTACACGGCCGGGAGCTATGCAATGCGTTCAGTGAGCTCAATGATCCCGACGATCAGGCCGAGCGGTTCCGTGCCCAAGTCGAGAAGAAGGCTCGTGGCGATCAAGAGGCCATGGACTTTGACGAAGACTACCTACGTGCGCTCGAACATGGTCTTGCTCCGACCTCTGGGTTTGGCATGGGGATGGATCGACTCACTATGATGTTGACCAACGCGGCGTCGATCCGGGACGTGATCCTGTTCCCATTGCTGCGTCCAGAGGCTGCAACATGAAGCCCGTTGGGATTCCGCTTGCAGTGACGTTCTTTGCGTTGATAGCCGTGGGCGTGGTGGTGCTCTTACTGCGTGCGCGCGAGGATTTCCGCCGGCACCGTCCTCTTCGAGGGGGCTTCGAGGCGTTTGGTGCGGTGTGGGGGCTTGGCTTTGCAGCGCTGACGGTATGGACTCAGCGTCTTGCAGTGCTACGAGGCCCCGCGTGGAGCGTGCGGGATGCGCTGGTACGGGCGAGCGCTATCGTGACGGGGGTGGTGTTTCTCATTGGGGTACTGGCGGCGCTGTTGCCGTGGCTGCTTGATCGACTGGAGGGGCGGACATTTCCCGCGTTCGTGGCAGCTCGTCATGTGCGCTCGCAGAAGAGCGGCTTTCTCACGGCGATCAGTGCTCTTTCGATCCTAGGGGTTGCGATGAGCTGCTTTTCGCTGTCGAGCGTCGTGAGCGTCATGGGGGGCTTCAGTCAGGACCTCAAAAGGAAGATCCTAGGCAACAACGCCCACATTGTCATCGACACGACGAGCCAGTCGCCGTGGGGAGACTACGAACAGGTCCTTGCTGCGGTACGTGCCACTCCTGGAGTGATTGCGGCAACGCCCGTGGTGCATGGAGAGGTGATGGTGTCGAGTGCATCGAACCTTGCAGGGGTGATGGTACGAGGGATCGATGGGAACAGCATAGGGGGCGTGATCGAGCTTCCCAACAACCTCGAGGTAGGCAAGCTAGAATACCTGATGTCGCCAGAGAAGCTGCGGCAGTTGTCGTCCGATGAGGTGATCGGGATGGGGCCTGGGGGAGAGCAGTACTTCAAGGGCCCGGACCTTCCGATGTACCCTGACGAAGTGGATCCGTTGGTACGGCAGGCGCAGCTTCCGCCGCTCTTGCCAGGGCTGATCGTGGGCAGGGAGCTCGCAAAGACACTGCATGTGTACGTTGGGGATGAAGTCACGCTGGTATCGCCGCTGGGTGATCTTGGTCCCATGGGGGTATTGCCTCGCACGCGACGGTTTCGCGTTGCGGCGATCTTCTTCAGCGGGATGTACGAATACGACGCGAGCCATGTGTACACGACCATGGAAGTTGCGCAAAGCTACTTTGCTCTCCAAGGGAAAGTGTCGGCCATCGACGTCAAGGTCGAGGAGGCGGACAATGCGGATCAAGTGGCAATCACGCTGGCGCAATCCGTGGGGCGCACCGAGCTTCGGGTGAGGGACTGGCGTGAGATCAACAAGAATCTGTTTAGCGCACTGAAGCTGGAACGCTTTGCCACGTTTGTGATCCTGTCGATCGCCATCATCGTGGCGAGCTTCTGCATTATCAGTACGTTGCTGCTGATGGTGACGGAGAAGGCCAAGGAGATTGCGATCCTGAAGGCGATAGGGGCGAGCGACGGGGCCATATTGCGCACCTTCATGACCGAGGGGTTGATCATAGGTGGCATTGGCACGGTGTTTGGAGTGGTCAGCGGGTTTGCGTTCTGTTTGGGATTGTCGTGGTTCGGGCTGCGGCTCGATCCGGACGTGTACTACATCGACAGGCTGCCCATCAATGTGAGCGGGTGGGATTTCCTAGCGGTCACCGCAGCCGCTTTGACCATCTGCACGATAGCAACCATCTTCCCTGCCGCAGCGGCCTCGACCCTTCGCCCGGTTGACGGGCTCCGCTACGAGTAGCTCCCCACCAACGCCCTTACTCCTCGCTCCGGACACTTAGCTCCACTTTCCAACACTCCCCAGGAACCTTCGGAGCCAGCGGGACTGCCTCCAGAAGCAGCGTTCCCACCTCCGTCACCGACGCCCGCAAATGCGCAGGAACCACTTCTCCCTGCTGACGCGTCTCGGCTGGGAGCGTCACCTCAATGGGGGCAAGCTCCTCGAGCTCCCCTGCCTTCCAGCGAAACAGCTTCGTCCCCACCGTGTCGTCGCGACGTACCGAAGAGCCGAAAAACCGGAAACGTACTGGCTCGCCGATCACCACCCCCAGCTCGTCGGGGGGAAGCTGCGCTTCGGTCCCCTCCTCCATCCCGAACGGCGCCACACACAATGCAACCATCGGCGGCTCCATCCCAGGCACCGCAGGAACCGCATCCTCGATCCCAACATAGTAGGCCCGGGCTGTCCCGCCCCGAATCCGTATGCCACGTCCTCGCCGCGCCAACGCATACGAGGCCGCCCCACGCGCCACTGCAAGATCGAAGTCGCTCCCCGCAAGCACTCGTACCCTCGGTGCACCATCCGCCTCGAGCCATGTGTCGAGGGTGTCGAGAAGACGTTGACGCAGTGGGTCGCCCTTCATAACCCCACCGTTGAACAGTACCGCCGTTGGATGCAGCAACGTCCATTGCGACGCTGGCGCAGCGAATCCCTCCAAACGACGCGTCGCGTCCGCTTGACGTCCAAGAAACGCTGCCAGGTGTCTCGTGATCCCAGGGTCGGCAGCGTAAGGGAGTCCAAGCTGCATCAGAGCCGAGCGCGAACGAGCCACAGGCCGTGCGGAGGCGTCGACCGCTGGGAAAAACCCTTCTACCAACACCTGCGTGATCTCGTCCCGAGACAACTCACTGCGCAGACCACCGCCAATAAGCTTCGACCCTCGTCCCACTAGCGCGATCGGCGCAGTCTGCAGTGACGCCTCCGTAAGCAGCCGCTCCTTGGCACTGCGACACGCGTGGGTCAGCGCTACGAGCTGCCAACGATCAAGCTCCTTGCCCGATGCTTCGAGCTTCTGACGCACTAGATGCGCAAGGGCGAGATCCATGTTGTCGCCCCCTAAGAGAATGTGCTCGCCCACCGCTATCCGATGCAAGGCCAACGCCCCCTCCTGAGCAACCGCAGCAATGGCAGAAAAGTCCGTAGTCCCTCCACCAACGTCAACCACCAGGACAACATCCCCCGCCTTCAGCTCCTTGCGCCATCGGTCTCCAAGACAGTCGATCCAGGCGTAGAGAGCAGCTTGCGGTTCCTCGAGAAGCGTCGGCTTCTGGATTCCCGCGGCTAGAGCCGCTTCCACAGTCAGCTCGCGCGCCGAAGGGTCAAAGGACGCTGGCACGGTCAGGATCACATCCTGCTCGCCAAAAGGAGCGTCGGGAAACTGTGCGTCCCATGCCTCTCCAAGGTGCTCGAGCAGTCGCCTCGACGCTTCAACTGGACTTATCTTCTCAATGTCCTCCGGAGCACCACTGGGAAGGATCGATTTTCGTCGGTCCACACCGGAGTGGCAAAGCCAGCTCTTGGAGCTCGCAATCACCCGTGCGGGCGCGTCCGCCCCTCGCGACCGAGCGTGCTCCCCTACTGCAAAGGTGCGTGTTTGGGTCCAAGGGAGGACTTGCGGCCCCTCGCTCTTGTGCGCGAAATAGACAAAGGACGGCAGCAGCGGACATGACTCCACGGTCCCTTGCGCCACAAGTTGCGCAATAGGCAGGATCTCCGCTCGGGTCCCTTCCGGATCAAGAGGAGCGTGCGCAAGCGCCGAATGGGTCGTACCGAGGTCGATTCCAATCACATGTTTCATAGCTCGATCTCCGCTGCTGCGACAATGTGAGGATCGTGCCCGTCCATGGCGACCGGCAGCGCCAACGACAGGACACGCCAGCCTCGATGACGCACAATGCCCCGGTATGGCGGCGGTCCTCCAACATTGCCGGTCAGCTTGATCTCGGCCGGGTCAAAGCCCGCGGCAAGCGCCACGCGCGCGTCTTCTTCTTCCGCACGAACGGGGGCCAGGGACGCGTGCGAATGGAGCGCCTTTCGACACCCCTCATGGACCACCCGGGCAGTGGCTCCAATGTCCGCGTCAGTGAAGGACGCGAGGTCTTGCTCGATGAAGTCAACAAAACGTCCCTCGCGCTGCAGCAAAGAAAGCAGCTGGAGAGCCGGAGCAATGTCGGCTTGCCTCGAGGGCGTTGGAACAGGAGGCGATGGCGATGGCGATGGCGCCGGAAGGAGCGCTTTGGCGTTCCAAAGCCGGGTGGCGATCGCGCCGTTGAAGAGGATCTGGAAAAAACAGACCCATGCGAACCAGAGGCGGGTGATGAAAGGGAGCTTGGTCACGACGGGGAGCTTAGCTTCCTCGATTGTGCACATCAAAGAGAAAGAGAAACTACAAGCGTTGCTCAAGACCAAAAGCGCGGAGCACCGACAGCCCTTTCACACGCCCGACCGCACTTGCTGCTTGATCCGATAAGCGCCCCATGCGCCCGACCGCGCGTGCTCCTTGATCCGATAAGCGCCCCCATGCGCCCGACCGCGCGTGCTCCACACTGAGGAGCCGAAGATGAGACCCGGCCAAAGTCGTCGATCGCTGCCTGTTCCACGGCGCTCCACGATGGGCTCCCCCGTGGTATACGGAGCCAATGACAGATAACGAAGGAGAGCCGCAGGATTCGACAGCAGTGGAGCCGAGCGAGAAGGCCCCTTCTACCAGTCCGTGGAGCGCAGCCTTGGCTCGCGTTTCCCTAGAATTGCACGAGTTTTTCTCGCTCCGAGCCCGCGAGACCCTCGCCGCCACCGTGTCGCCCGAACAGCGGGCCACCGTGCAGAAGCACTTTAGCCTGGCCAGAGAGCACGCAGCGGTGGTTGAGGAATTGGGAGATCGCGCCGAACGTCCTGCTGTCGTCATCACCCTGTCGCGTGAGGCTGCCCGGCATTTCGTTGCCGCCGTGCTCGCACAACGAGGTTTCGCCCTTGCAGACATCGACCGCGCCCGCCTTTGGGAGGAATTCGAGCGCAATGCCGATGCGTACGGAGAAGTCCCCGAGGAAGTCTGGGCATTGCGCGAGCTCGCAGAGGTGCAAGCAGTCGAAAGCCAAACGGACACCGACGCCTTCTCCCAGAGCTTCTCAAAGGCTCGCGAGGCTTTTTCCTGGTTTGCAAGCCAAATCGAGGCTCGCTGCCCAGAGCAGATCCGCCGGACTCGCTTTATACGCCGTCTCGTGGCCGCTCTCGTCGTACTTGCACTTCTTGGCCTTGCCGTGCGCGCGCTCCTAGCACCAAAAAACCTCGCCCGCGGAGCACGCGTCACTGTAAGTACATTGCATCCTGCCTGCACCGATCCGGGAGCGGTCGCCAATGGCAAGCTCGAAACAACGTATGGAGCGCATACCGATCGGTCCGACAGCGCGTGGGTGCAACTCGACCTGGGATCAAGCAAGCGCGTGGAGCGGGTGGTGGTGTTCAATCGAGGCGACGGCTGGTTCGACGATGGCCTGCCGTTTGTCCTCGAAGTGGGAGAGACCCCGGATGCTTGGACCCGGGTATCGGACCGGTCGGCGCACTTTGCCCAAGGGGATCCCTGGGAGACGCGTGGCATTGGAAAGACAGCCCGTTATGTGCGAGTAAGAAGCGCGCGTCCCGGTGGCTACGTCGCACTAAGTGAGATCGAGGTGTATGCAAGGTAGGCAAGGTAGTACGGTGCGTCTTGCTCGAAAGCTGTGGTCCGTCGAAGGGGTGGGACAGTCCCTGGCAGTCTTGGCCTGCGTCTGGTTCGCACTAGCGGCTGGATGGGGCCTTTTCTCGGAGATAGGCGCGGGCCATTACGCGGCCATGTGCGCGATGGGCATCAGCGCCGACAACATGGTGCAATGGAGGATCTTGGGTCCCGTCTGGGACTACGTGGCCACGGCGCCGTCCCCGATCGCCTATTATTGCCATCATCCATGGGGGCCGTTCTGGCTAGTGACCGCACTGCGGGCGGTGTTTGGACGGCACGACTGGATCATGTCCGCTCCGGCCGTGGCGATGAGCGCAGCCACGCCGGTTCTACTGTACAAGCTCGGGAAAGACGCGTGGGGAACGTCCGCAGGTCTTGCTGCAGCCGCGGGCTTTGCCGTGCTCCCCATCGCGCTTGGCTTTGCTAATTTCCACAACCTCGAAGAGATGGTGATCTTCGGGTGGGTGCTCTTCTTTTGGGGCCAGGTGCGCCTACTCACCACCTGGAAAACACGCTACCTGCTCGCAAGCTTGGTCGGAGTGGCCTTCACCGCTGCAGGCGATTGGCCTGGATACATTGCCATCGCAGTGGTGCTCGCTTGGTCCCTGCTGCGTGCGTATGTCTTGCCCCCCTCCTGGAGTCCTGTCGTGCCGGTGCGAAGGTACGCCCAGTGGTGGGCCCTTTCAGCGACTGTTGCGGTGCTTCTGCTCATGTTGTGGATAGGAGCGTTTCAACTCTCGGACAAGTTGGGCGATTTACTCAACTCGGCCCAAATGCGAGGAGGTGGAGGAGTGTCCACGCTGGACGACGCGCTGCGAACTCGCGCCTTCTGGATTGACCTGATGTTCACGCCACCCGCGATATTCCTCGGCAAGGTGGCACTTCCCGTTGCAGTGGCCCGGGTGCTGTTCTACCGGCGCGACGTAGAGGTGTTTTCCCTGGCTACACTTGCGGCGGCTACCGTGCAGTACGTGTACTTCAAGGGGGGGGCGGACATCCATATCTTTTGGCCCCACTATTATGCCGCCTACTTTGCATTGGCGTTTGCCCAACTGGTCGCAACGCTGGTGGAGGCCACACGGTATATCCTTCAGAGGGTCGGGGCTCCCAACGCAAGAACCTTAGCCCTGGCCGTAGGATTGGTTCCAGCCGCCGCGTTTCCAGCCATGCTGGTGCCCGATGCGGTGCGAACCCTGCGCTATGCTCGCGAAACAGGAGGACGGTACAACGAGAAAGGGGTGTTCATTCGAACCGATATGGACTCGGTGCTGGTGGTGAAGTCACTGGCAAAGCGAGGGGCGGGGACTCTCGAGCCGCACCCTTCGGTGTACTGGGGATGGCACAATGCGTGGGCTCTTGGAGGACCAGCGCATGGTGTTTCTACGCTGCCATCGGGACCCTCCGGTGCGGGGGCACCGTTCTTTCTGGCAAGAGCGAGCGCACTGACGCCCGAGCAGCTGAAGGAGCTGGTGAGCCGTGTTCATGTGGAGGTTTACGAGGACATTTGGGTGGTCGACAAGCGTGCTCCTGCGAGTGTGCTGGAGGCGTTTACGTGGTCGGAGCGTGAGCCGAACCTGTTCGAGTGGTACTTTCTTGGGGGCGTCGAGCCCCGTCGAACGCTGCGCTCTGATCCGTTTGCCACGTGGGAGTGGCGGGTTCATCTAGGACAAGCCGCGGAGATTCCCACGGTGGCGCCAGTGACGCTGAATGACCTGCGCATTGCGCACAACATGGCGATGGCTGCCGATGACATGGCGCAGGTTCAATCTCTTCGTGACATGTTGCTGCGGCAGCTTACCGAGAAGAACGAAGTAGAGTACACGCAGGGACTGAACATGCTGGGCACGCGTCTGGTCGGAGGCGTCTTGCCTAGACTCGAGGTTTGGTTCGAGGCATCGGGTCCCACCGAAGGCGCTGTCTTTTTCAGCATTCGAGCCGCAGTCGAGGCTTCGAAGCGTTGGAGTGTGCTTCCGGCGGACCCTACGGAGCGTCAAGTGTCGTCCGCCCCGTCGCTGTCGCCACGTCTATACCGGAAGGGATTTGTGTATTCGGTCTCGTGGGAGCTGCGACGGAGGATAGGTAGGGAGCGGTTCTGGGGGGCGTGGACAAGTACGGATGGAAAGGCAGTCCCGGTGCGTCGGGATGGCTTTCCATGGACCACGCTGTTGACGCTGGACTGACTGTCAGCTGGCCTTGGGAAGAACACGAGGCGACGGGAGGGTCGCGCGTTGCAAGCCGTGGGCAAGTCCGAAGGCCAGGACCATTCCCAGCGCCGCCACGACATAAGGCGCACGGGGTCCAAGGTTTGTGTAAAAGTAGCCTCCACAAGCCGGACCAAAGGTGCGAGCCAGGCTTGCAAACGACTGATTGGCTCCCAGCATGGTCCCCTGCTCTCCAGGAAGCGCCCGCTTGGAAATGAACGCCGATGTCGACGGCTGCGTCAACCCGCTCCCCACGGCAAGAACTGCCGAAGCAACGTACAACCAGGGCCTTCCCCAGGTCGCCGCAAGTACGAGCCCGGAAAACGCCAGGAACTGCAGCAACACGCCAAGGCGTATCATGCTTGCCTCGGTCATCCGCTTCGACAGGGGACGCATCATACCGCCCTGCACTGCGGTGGCCGCAACCCCAATGCAGGCAAGCACGTAGCCGGTCCCGCGCTCGTCGATGCCAAAGATGTCGCTACAGTAAAACGTAAAGGTCTGGTCTAGATTGGTAAAAGAGAGGAGCACAAGAAAGTTCACGCTTATGGCAAGGCCCACCCCGGGCAGTCGGAACGCGTCGCGCACCGCGGTCATGTTCAGCGGGGCAAGCGAACGGGTTGTCTTTTTCTGTCGAAGCTCGGGAGGGAGCGACTCGCTCAATCCGAAATACACCCAAGCCCAGTTGATCAGGCTGAACAAGGCGGCGACGTAGCAGGGAAGTGCCCCTTCGTGGCCTGCAACCGGGATCTTTGTAAGCGTTCCTCCTATGGCGGGGCCAAAGATGAACCCGAGGCCAAAAGCAGCTCCGATGAGTCCCATCCCCTTGGCGCGGTCTTCCGCACTGGTGACGTCCGCGATGTAGGCGGACGCAATCCCGAGGTTTGCTGTCGCAATGCCTCCGAAAATGCGGGCCAAGAAGAGCCAGTGGACCCCCTTGCCAAACATCAGCCCGGCCCCAAGTGCCGCCATCGACAGCGCCGTGCCTGCGATAGACCAGAGGAGTACAGGAC
The DNA here is from genome assembly GCA_903894755.1 of uncultured delta proteobacterium. GTDB lineage: Bacteria > Myxococcota_A > Polyangia > Polyangiales > Polyangiaceae > CAITRH01. Next base: position 1,946 of record CAITRH010000047.1, on the reverse strand, counting down.
GCCGCCCGATGCGATCGGAGAGGCGTCCCCACACCGGCACGAAGAGAAACTGCATCAGCGAGTAGACTGAGCCGAGCAGGGCCGCCACGAATTCGCTGGTTCCAAACGCGTCGCGTGCCTCCTTTGCGAGGAACGGAATGACCAGGCCAAACCCGAGGAGATCCAGGAAGACCGTTAGAAAAATGGCGCCAAGGGAGGGGCGTCTCATAGTGCGCTTCTAGCAGTCATGGAGTGCAGACGCTAGCCCCCTCGCGCAAAAAGCCACAGCTCGCCCCCCGCAGACCCATGGGTCCGCTTGCAATCGAGGGGCCAGGGAAGCCTGCAGCGGGCTCTCAGTACCCGATGATAGGAGAGCTCCCCCTGCGAAAGAGCGCGAAAGAAAGCCCAACTGGCACGATCCGAATAGGCCCGAACGCCATAAGGGACTCGACCTTCCTCGAGCATCTGCTGGATCAATAGGTCATTGGCAAACTCCGAGGAAACCAGAACATAGTCTGGCCTCCGCAACGCGATCTCTTCAGGTAGACCAAGCACCTCAGTCACCGAAGACATGTGGGAACGCTCTGCAAGCGGATCGGTCCCCACGCGACTAATGTCCAGAGCCCTGGGGAACCGCGGGAGAAAGTGCGGCCCTCCGTAGACCTCTACCCGCGTGGCTGGCGCAAGCGTTGACAGAACTCTCTCGACTTCATAGCGCGGGTCAAAAAGCAGCGTGGCTTCTAACGATGCTACCCCAAGACCTGCAGCTCCTAGACCCAGCGCCACAACAACGTATCCCCCGTAACGCAGGACCCGCCAACGTTGCCTCAAGAGTCCGTCCAAGACAGGTGCCGCGTAAGGCAGCACCAGCAGTGCGTGAGGAAGCAGAAAACGCTCGTCGGTCCTGCGCGCTCCCAAGGTGAAAAACAGCGTAAACGACACCGCCGCTGCAAACGGAACCAGCCGACGCCCGCGCTCGAGACCTTGCCTGCGGAGCAGTATCCACACGACGCCCGCGACAGAGGCCAGCGCAAACACGAGCGAGCTCTGTAACGGTAGTTTCACCAGCAGCGCCCGAAGTAGTACAAGAGTCCCTGCCAGTCCCCGGGGCACCTCGGCCCAATCTTGACTGGCGGGTCCCAACAGCAAGGCAAGCCGACTCCGAAAGCCCGATGGGTTCGTAAGGGCTCCGGACGCTGCCAAGAACACCGCAAGTCCCCCCCCTGCTGCCACCAGAAGACGCGGGCGCAACGCATCGGTCAGCCCCCTCGACGGACGGAGCAACACCAGACCAAGTGGCAAGACCAGCATGAGAGCGGCAGCGGACTGGTCTTTGGTCAATACCGCCGCCGTTGCACAAAGCACGCACGCAAGCTCACGAGGCTCCCCACGCGCCACCGCATCAAGCAACACCAGCGTTGCCATGATCCAGAACATGTAGGGGACCTCGAGATTGCCCGTATGCGCGTAGTAGACCAACACGGGATTGAGTGCCGCTATCAGCGCAGCCCAACGCGCCACACGTGCCCCTTCCCAGCGCTCCCAGAGCCGGTAGACGCAAAGCACGATGCCTACCGCCATCGCCACGGCGACAAGACGCGCCCCGAGCTCCACGGGGGTCATGTAGGCCGGTTGAATCAGCTCCTGCTCCAGTCGACCTGGGTTCGTTCCCACCCGCAAGACTGCCAGCAAGATCCACGGGAGCGCGACCAACGTGAGCACAAGCAGGTGCAGCGGCGGGTAGATGTGGAAATGCCCCGGCGTGTAGACCTCCACAAGCGCTCCAAGACCGCTCGCTCGGGGCGATAGCGCGTCAGGGGCCCACGTGTCGGTGCAAGGAAGGCCCCAGTCTATCGCCAATAGCCCGGTCGCCAGCGGTACCAGCACCACCGCTGGGACCCCCGAAAGCCATCTCCTCATCACCACCTAAACCAGACCCATTTTGAAAACCGCAGGTCCGAACCGGG
>CAITRH010000046.1 GCA_903894755.1 uncultured delta proteobacterium | reverse complement strand
GTCCCCTTTCCGCGGGCATCGGAAATGGCTCGAACAGGTGCGAATCCGGTCGACGTCGCGCCTCGGAATGTACACGGTGTCGAATTCATCTGAGTACGCAGGCTGACTGAAGCGGACGGACCTGTCAAGGGGTCTCGTGGGGGATCGGTGTTTGGGTAGAGGCGCTGCAGGGGCGTGTGTCGAGAAGGCCGAGTGCGATCGTCGCGGGGTGCGTCAGTGTGCTACAGGGTTGGTTTATGGGTCAACAGCGTACCGCCTGGCATGTCGGCTTTTTCCGGGTCGTGGAACAACGCCGTCCCTCCTGTTTCGAAGTCACCGCGGAGTTTCCCTTCGGCACTCTACCCCAGCGCGCGGACATCCTGTTGGTGCGCCGGCTCGACGTACCGGCCGATGACGCGTCCGCACGGGTGCTTCGTCGCCTTTGGCCGCACGTGCGGCGTGATGGGATTGTGGAATACAAGAGTCCCGCTGCGCCCTACTCCCGACGCGATCTTGTGGTCCTTCTCGGCTACGGCTGCCAGCACTTCGTTGCGTCTGCCTCGCGTCTGCCCCATCGCTCCGATCTGCTCTTGGCCCTTGTGGTGGCGCATACCACCCCGTCGCTTACAGAAGACCTCGCTGCCCTTGGATGGCGCCGCACACCATCGCATGGAGGGTACAGTCGGCTGGTGGGAACGCCGTTCCCGACCTGGATTGTCGAGCTCGACAGCGTATCGGTGGCAGAGCGTGACGCGTTGGTAGGGGTGTTTGGGACTCGAAGCGATCGCGATGACGATGCCTTTCAGTGGTGCTATGACAACCTGATGCAGCTTCGCGAAAAGGCTTCCCCAAAGGACCTCGTTGGTTTCGACGAAATGGTCGCACGCTTTCTCGAGGCGCTCACTCCCGAGCAGCGCCTTGCCGGACTCGCCCCCGAGCAGCGCCTCGCCGGACTCGCTCCCGACCAAGTGCTTCCTCGGTTTGCCCCCGAGCAGCGCCTCGCCGGACTCGCCCCCGAGCAGCGCCTCGCCGGACTCGCCCCCGACCAAGTTTTTCCCTGGTTTGCCCCCGAGCAGCTCGTCCTCGCACTCCCCGACGACCTCCTCCGAGCCCTTGACCCCACCGCCCTTGCCCGTCTGCCAGACACTGTCCAGCAGCAAATTCGCAAACGCCTCGGCCGGTAGGAAGGACATGCGACGACGAACTGATCAAAAACCCCTCCCACGACAGCAACCGCGGCTCCGGTCCCCATGGTCACCCACGGCCCCCAGGAAGTCCCTCTTGCTTCCGCAGCAGGTTCCGGGTGAGGCGGAGCCTTCGGCGCTGGTGCACCACCACACGCGCAACCTTCTTGTTGGCCTGGCTCTGCACCTCGGTGCACCTCTCCACAATGACATCGCGTGTGGCCAGGCTGACATCCGCTGCGGCCTCGGTCATACACTGCCTTGCGCTCCCGAGAGCGTCCGCATACAGCCGACTGGCCAATTCTTCCTCCGCCAGGAACATGCGCAGCGACGGGGTCATCTTGATCTGGCCCGCACGACGTGCCAAGACCAAGGCTTCCGCATGATTTCCTGCTTGCGACGCCTTCTGTGCTGCCTCGATGAGATCGCGACGTGCTGCCGCTTCGCCTCCGTCCTGGGCAAGACAGGGCTGCACCCACGCCAGCGTACTGAGAAACAGCGCTCCAACAACGACATTTCGGCCAGTCATGGTTCTTTTCCTTTGGTCCTATTGGATGATCACGGCCCGCGACGTGGGTGGTGGGGGCGGTGGGGGCGTCACGGGAACGGGTGTAGAGGTTGGTTTCGCAGGCCTGGCAGGAGCTGGACGTGGTTGGGGCGTGTCCAGTTCTCGCTAACCGCGCCTGCAAGACCAAACACGTCACGGGTCGACATGGATGCCCAAGGACAACAGGGTTGACGAGAGGAGCGTTCGCTCACCGCCTCGCGGGAGGCAAATGACCCCAGCTTCGACCCACCGCCGAACCACCAAGGCCCGGAAATCAGCGGTGACGTCGACTTGTGTCCCGGGGTGATCGGGAAACGGGTGTCGTGGGATACGTATTTGCGAGGTCCCCGACGCGGACCCGCACGAAGACTCAGGTCAGAGGCGAGGCGAGGCGAGGCGAGGCGAAGGGATCATATTGAATTTCGAGGCATCATGTCCACCCTGGGTCGCAGGTAGCGCAGCTCAAACCTGCGGTTCTCAAGTTAGGCTTGGTGCTACTTCTTCTCGAGCTCGTTCTGCAGGTCCGCGATCGCCTTCTCCAGCGCCGCCTTCTGCTACTCGAGGCCGGACAGCGTCTGCGCCTTGGCTTTGCGATTTTCGTCGAGCTTGGCTGCGTTCGCCGCATCCGCTTCCATCGCTGCAAGCGTTGTCTGACGCTCTTTGAGCTGGTTCTCGAGCGCAACAATGTCCGCCTTGAC
>CAITRH010000045.1 GCA_903894755.1 uncultured delta proteobacterium | reverse complement strand
CCCTACACGACACTGAAACCTGTGAAGGTGGTTGCTTTCTTGGGCTACCAGGAGTTCGAAGGCGACTGGTTGCACTCAGTGTTCCAGGTTCAGGACACGCGGGGGTAGGTAATCCAATGCCGATCCGCCGTGAACAGAATGTTGCGACGTGGTCATGATGGGGCCCTTCTCGAGGAGGCCGTGGAGCTACATGTGCTTGAGCCGTCGAGAGACCTCTATTTGGAGGAGAGACTCATCAAGGTGTTCGTCCACATCGGGTAGGCACCGGGAACCCCTGAACCAACTGCCCTGACGGTCCAGTCCCAATTGCTCGTGCCGGTTGCACTGATGGCCCACAAGGACGGAACGTTGTCCGCCGGGGAAACCTCGACGGTCCAGGTCGCTCCGCCGTCGGAAGTGCCCCAAATCATGCCACTGGGAGAATTGAGGGTGAGTACGACCTCCCCGACGATCCACCCCCGACTCGGTTGTCCAGCGACGAACGCCGTTCCGAGGAGGGTCGGATTGATGCAATCCTCGCCAGCGCCGCAGGTCGTCTTGGCTGGATTCGTTTTGTTGTATTTGATCCTCGAAAGGCTCCAGGAGTCGCCGCCGTTCGTGGTTTTCGCAATCTGTCCGTCGCGGCTGACCGCGAGGAACTCACTGCGCGTGCCCGTGATCCACGTGACGGCGACGAAATTGGCCATGCTCACGTTGGGGGCATCGGCACCCCAGTTGTACGCGTTCCACGTCCCCCCATTTTGCGTACCGTTCGTTGTGCGCAGGATGAGGTTGCCCCCCACGGCAAATCCCAAGGCGCTGTTGCGCATGGTGATCGCTTTCATATCCGACGTATTGGGCGCTCCGGTGAGCGCAACGGGGATCCAGGACGGGGCGTCCGACGTCATGATGTTCGGCGAATACAGGATCCCGTTCGCTCCGGTCGTCTTCTCGACGATCCAAGCCCACCGCTGGGCGGTTCCGTCGGGCAGATTTACCGTGGCCGTATCCATCCCCGCGATGCGCATCTGGCGTCCCGAACGGAGCACGGCCCAGCTGCTTCCGCCGTCCGTCGAGCGCATTCCGATGCGCCACTGCACCGGGTTTCCTTCCGCCTGCGGTTCCAGGGTCGCCACGACGCCGGTGGATCCTCTGCAGCTGGCGGCGTTGAGCTGCCCCCACGAGCCAGACGACATGGTCGTCCATGGTGCGGTCGGATCGGAGCTGGCCGACGCGATCAGCTTCCCGCTGCCGCTGTCTCCAGACGAAATGAACTTGGAATCGGCTCCATACGTCGCGGCTCCCGGCCTCATGAGGCGGCATACCGTGTAGGCGCGAGTGAGTGCTGTAGAAATCCCGCGCTGCTCGACCGTATAGCCGTTCTTGGTCCACCGCCCCTGCGCGTCCGCGTAAGTAACCTGCAATTGCGCAGCAGAGACTGCCGCGACCGCCAAGATCATTCGCCTGTTCATGGGGACCCTCCGTTTTTCCGACACCAACCCAAGCTCTACTTCTATCGAAGCAAGAGGTCAACGCTATTTTGCCGCGGTGCTCGCATCGATTGGGGCGAGCCATCCGTGGCGCCGTCCTCGCCTTCGACGGAGGTGTCTGTCGCGTTATTCTCCTCGGCACGGGAAACGTGCGCCCAGCGTCAGGGCTGCTCGTCGCCCCTCCAAGTCGCCAGAAACGATGCCTCCACCATCGCCATACAAAGTTCGTCGATTTTTTCGCGATGGGGCTGCTTGGGAAGACTGGATGTCTTCACCAGTTCTTCGAGCTCCTTGTCCTGCTTCTCTGCCCAAGACACCAGTTCGAAGTAGTCCCAGGCCCCCGCGCGAATTTGAAGCAGCTTCTCCGCATCGGCACGACGAACCCTGACCACCCCTTCCTCCAAGATCTCACGGCACATCACGAGGAGCCGCACCAAATGCATCCCGTGCTTCGTATCGTATCCAAACTTCTCTTCGAGCTCGGCCCGGGCCGGATTCCGGGTCTTCTTCCACTCGTTGTACTGCTGCCACTCGCGAAGCCTGCTCGTATACTGGCGCTCCTTGTCCAGAACTTCGATGAAGTTCGTCGAGAACCCAAGGCTGTTCGCCGCAGACTGCCAAACCTTGGAGTCCAGTTGGTCCCCGCTCCACTGAGTAATCTCCGTGAGACGACGGTAGAACTCGTCCTGAATCGCCTGACGCATGGGCGGGGCCAAGTCCTCCAGTTCGTGCCAGCTCCACTCGTCGAGGCGCTTCTTGATGGCCGCATTGGCAGCCGCTAGCTGGTCCGCTGGGATGACCGTCCGCTCGGGGAGGCCGAAGTCACCCCTGGTAGGAGCTCCTGTTGGTGGATTTTTCAACCAACGGTAGTGTGTGTTGATGCGTTTCAGCTGAGAAACGGCGTAGCCAGAAAAGGTGTGCTTGGCCTTCCGACTCAGAAACAGGCTTCGATGATCGATGAGCCTCTGAGCGAGGGGAGTCATCAAGAGATGGTCCTCCGGAACAGTGTACAGAAGCTCCAAGACGTTTGGGTTGGCATCACACGCAAGCCGAAGGAATTTCCGGATCTCGAAGATGCACAGATCTGGCTCCTTCTGGTCCGCTTGTTCGAAGGTGTGAGCAAATCCAAGATAATAAGGCTTAGGAGCGATGCATATCCCTCGGATGTCGACGTCGGAGGTCGGAAGGCTGGTCCCGTAGGCATGGGACCCGTGTCTCGTGACGTAGATGGTTCTATCGGAAAGCCAGCTGAGATTTCCCTTGTATTGGTTCCAATCGAAGTTCATCGGGTTCCTTTTCGTTGCCTGCGGCCAAGTGTGCCCGAGCTCGATCATTCCTTCAAGGACGGGTCACATGACGGCCGCATCCTTCGACCGCATGTTCCAGGGCGTCAACCAAACCCACTGTCATGCGCTTGGCGGCGCATTTCGAACTTCCGCAGGTCGAAGGAAGGATTCTGCATCTCAAGGGGGATGTCACCGGCATCCCGCCTGGTCAGCTCACGTACTTTTGCTTTACGTGAGCAAGCGCGCGTCGCGCTTCGAAACGCTCGTTGCTTGGCGAAGGCCTCGCTTCGATGCCAAGGGCCTCGGTTAACTTTTAGAGGCCTCGGTTAACTTTTAGAGGCCTCGCTTCGAGGCAAGGAAGGCCGGTCGGGAGCGAGCTTCTTCGCTTCGGAAACAAAGCTCTCGCGTCCATGCGAGAAAGGCTGATTGGAAGCGCGCTTTTTCGCTTCGAAAACAGAGCTTTCGTTCGGTAGCGATAAACGCCGGTTGGGAGCGAGCTTCATTGCTTCGAAAACGGCGCTTTCGCTTCCAATCGAGGAAGGTCCGTTGGAAGCGAGCCTCTTCGCTTCGGAAACGTCGCTTTCGCTTCCAATCTGGTTGGGAGCGAGCTTTTTCGCTTCGAAAACGCGGCTTTCGTTCGGTAGCGAGGAAGGCTGGGAATTTCCAGAAAACAGAATTCGAAGTCATACGTTTGGGCAGAGGATGTCAACGAACCATCGTCCGAGCGTGGAGCTAAGTCGGTCTACTGCCGCTTCAACTGCTGCCATGGACTCTTTGGCCACGGTCACACCGGTTTCGTAGACCTCCTCAACCACCTTGACCACCGGTG
>CAITRH010000044.1 GCA_903894755.1 uncultured delta proteobacterium | reverse complement strand
GATGCGCTCAGTGGATACCGTCGGTCGCTCGTCGGGATTCGTGGCATGCTGCAGCATCATGCCGTTCATGTGACACGTTTCCCGAGATTTGCATCCCGCGCCGGAAATCAAAAACGGTCAGAATATGGTCGAAATGTGCGTGCCGAAGGGGGCCGAGTCGTGATAACGATGTCTGACACCATTGGAGTACGTATGTTGCAGCGGTTTTCGGCCCGCTTGACCCGTAGCATATGGAAGCTCCGCGTCTCAGGCGCCTTCGCGTCCAACACCGTTCAGGATATCCCTTGCCCGCGCGCCTCCAATTCAAAGAGCGACAGTTCTGCGGATGTTCCGTGTGGACCGGTACCCGTCTCGTGTAGCGAGACTAGACTTCGTTGGTGGCCAACACATTGTATTTCCTCGATGACGTTGGTCGCCTCGGCTGCGGGTTGCACCGCCGTTTGTGGTGGATGGCAACAGGGTGCGGAGTATCGCACGTTTGTTCGCGGGTAAACAACCTCCGTCGCCGTCGCACAGCTTGCGGTCAGGACGACCAGGACCGCGCTTTTGGGTTCCACTGACTGAGCTCGTGCCCCACGAGTACGGGGTCGAAGAACGCACGAACTGCCGCGGTCACATCGTCGAGCGTGGGCCACGGGAGTTGGTCCTCGTGCGCCATCGCCGCATAGGGTGTCGCCCAAAACAGGAGTGGATCGGGGAACGCCGGAGGCAGCACGTGGGTCTTTCTGAAACATCGGTCGAAGACTAGGAGCTGTCTCTTGCGCGCGAACTGGGCGCCGGTCCTAGCGGATGTTCGAAGACGGGCTTGTTTGAAGGCTTCCGGCGAGGGATAGGTTCGAACGGTCATGCAGCGAGTCCTCCACAGGGTCCGAGCGCCGCGTCCACATCTCCGAGCTCGGTCTTCGTCACGAGACCACGGCGAAGAGCTTGCTGCGCGGCCTGCTGCAACAATTCGGGCGACAGACTGTTGCGGGCGCAGTCGTTCAGGGTGCGCTGCGGATTGGTCGTCGTTACTCCGCCAAACCACGTGCGTTCCTTCAATAGCACGTCCCCGTGATGCAACACGACACCGATGGGCACCCGAAAGCGTCGATAGCGCCAAGCCATCGGCAAGGTCAGGTGAATGTTAGACGGTAGCACGTCCGACAGCCCGTGAAGCGCAAGCGCGGTCTGGTGGGAGATGACGCCGGCTTGTTCGGACCAGAGCCAGACGGAGACCAGGTCCTCGTGCTCTCCCGCTGGGAAGTGGACGAGCCGATAGATCCCCTCGACGAACGCGCACGTCCGCTCGATGTGGACATAGTGCACGAGGAGCTGGGGCGAGTAGCCTGCCTGGGCGGCCTGCTGCGTGGTGAACAATCCTTCTTGACCCGCGGCGATTTCGAAAAGGCGGTTCCAGTCCGGTCGGCTTGGGCGAGCCTCGTCCATGCACAAAACGTAAGCCATATTTCAGTTCCGTGCAAGCTGCGGCCATTTATGCACAAAACCTAGAGTTCGTTTCAGTTTTATGCGGATGGCGCCACACGTTTGCACGTGTGGCGCCCATCGCCCGATCGACTATACCCGAACCGATGCGACCGATGCCGCTAGAGAAGCTCCAGAAAGGGACCCGCGTCCGAGGACTCGCCGTCGAAGGGGTCGCTACCGTCAAATCTGTCGAGTTCTACGGCCAAAACGCCGTCGAGGCCATCTTCTCCGACTCCCACGGCGCCCTCCACTCCCGTATCCTCACCCGCGAAGACGAACCCTCCCTCGAGCTCGTCGAGGCCTCCCGCGTATGGTCCTTCGACGCGGACGGTAGCCTCTTCCGCCTCGCCTCCGAGGCCCGTCGCATCCAGCTCGCGTGGCTGTTCGACCCCTACGTCGCCATCACATCTTCGACCATCGAGCCGCTCCCCCATCAGATCAGCGCGGTCTATGAGGAAATGCTCCCTCGCCAGCCCATGCGGTTCCTCCTCGCCGATGACCCAGGCGCGGGGAAAACCATCATGGCCGGCCTGTTCATCAAGGAGCTCATGATCCGAGGTGACCTCGAACGGTGCCTCATCATCTCCCTGGGAAGCCTCACCGAGAAGTGGCAGGACGAGCTTTCCGACAAGTTCGGTCTCGAATTCAAGCTGCTCACTCGCGACATGATCACCGCCGCGCGGACCGCCAACCCCTTCGAGACCAAGAACCTCCTCATCGCCCGTCTCGACCAACTCAGTCGAAACGAGGACCTCCAGGAGCGCCTCAAAGCCGCCCCCGAGTGGGACCTCGTCGTCTGCGACGAAGCCCACCGTATGAGCGGTCAAGTCTTCGGCGACGAGATAAAATACACAAGACGCTACACCATGGGCAAGGCCGTCGGTCAGCACACCCGCAACCTGCTGCTCATGACCGCAACCCCACACAACGGCAGCGAGGAAGATTTTCAGATCTTCCTGGCGTTGCTTGACGGGGACCGCTTCGTAGGCCGATTCCGCGAGAACGAGCACAAGGCGGACCCCTCCGATCTTATGCGGCGCCTCGTGAAGGAAGACCTCCTTCGTTTCGACGGCTCGAAGCTCTTCCCCGAGCGAAAGTCCTACACCGCCCAGTACGACTTGTCCTCGGACGAAGCCCACCTCTACGCCGAGGTCACCGAGTACGTGCGGACCGAAATGAACCGTGCCGAGCGATTTGTTGACAGGGAGGCCACCCGGAAGGTGAATGTCGGGTTCGCGTTGATGACCCTTCAACGCCGTCTCGCCTCATCCCCAGAGGCCATCTTTCGGTCCATCCAGCGCAGGCGCGAGCGCCTCGAAGCCCGGATCCGCGAGGAGAAGCTCGTGCTGCGCGGAAAGGGCTTCCTGGACGGCGAGGGAGTGTCCCAGCTCGACGAAGACGACATCGACGAACTGTACGACGAAGCTCCTCAAGAGGAGCGAGAGGCGGTCGAACAGAAGGTCGTCGACAACGCCACCGCCGCACGGACCATCGAGGAGCTCGAGGCGGAAGTCCTGCGTCTCAAGGAAATCGAAGGGGTCGCCAAGTCCGTTCACACGTCTGGGGACGACACCAAATGGCAGGAATTGAGCCGGATCCTGCAAGACCCGCTGATGACCGATGCGCAGGGCAATCGCCGAAAGCTCGTTGTCTTCACCGAGTTCAAGGACACGCTGATGTACCTGGCCCGGCGCATCCGAACGCTGCTTGGGAAGCCGGAAGCGGTCGTCGAGATCCACGGTGCCGTTGCCAGGGATGCGCGACGACGGGTGGTCGAGGAGTTTATGAACGACCCGACGGTTTTCGTGCTCGTGGCTAACGATGCGGCCGGGGAAGGCGTCAACCTGCAGCGCGCCCACTTGATGGTGAACTACGACCTTCCCTGGAACCCGAACCGACTCGAGCAACGGTTTGGGCGCATCCACCGCATTGGCCAGAAGGAGGTCTGCCACCTCTGGAACCTCGTCGCCAAGGAGACGCGCGAAGGCGACGTGTACATCCGGTTGCTCACCAAAATCGAAGCGGAACGCGAAGCCTTGGGAGGGAAAGTCTTCGATGTCTTGGGCCAACTCTTCGACAAGAAACCGCTGCGTGACCTGCTCATGGAGGCTATCCGCTACGGCTCGGACCCCCAGCGCAAGGCGGACCTGCTCCGGCAGACCGACGGCGCCGTCGACCGTGAGCACATCCTCGCCATCATGGAGCGACGGGCGCTCGTGCAAAACGAGATGGACATCTCCAAGGTGCTCGCCATTCGCGAAGACATGGAGCGGGCGTACGCGAAGCGCCTCCAGCCTCACTTCATCCAGAGTTTCTTCCTCGAAGCGTTTCGTCGCCTGGGGGGCACGATTCACCGGCGCGAAGAGGGGCGCTTCGAGATCACCCATGTTCCGCCCAAGGTTCGGGAGCGGGACCGCGTGGTCGAAGCGGGCTGGCTCAAACAGGATTGGCCATCCGATTCGCCATCGAAACCGTGGCTCCCGCGCACCTCGACGAGGTGAAACGGCACCGGCTTCCCCTCGTTGCGAAGATCGAGGCGGAGGTCAAGGCCCGTCTCATGAAGGAGATGCGCTTCTGGGACGCGCGAGCCCAGGAGCTCCGGGTGAAGGAGCGGGCCGGCAAGAAGACCCGACTTCCGGCTGGGAAAGCAGAGGAACGCGCAAACCTGCTGGGCGACCGCCTGAAGACGGATGCTGCAGCTCCAGGCCGAGCGAACCCTGTTCTCCCAACCGCCGGTACTGAAGGGTGGCGCGCTGATCGTTCCACGGGGCCTTCTGCGCAAGGTTGGAGGTTTCCAGCAAGTGCCCGACGCGGATCGAGCAGAAACGGAGAGGATTGCCATGGAGGCGGTCTTTGCCGCCGAGCGAGCGCTGGGGCGCGAACCGGTGGATCGGCACGACGAACGCGGGCTGGGCTACGACATTGAGTCGCGCGACCCCGCGGAGAGTCGACTGTTCTTTCTCGAAGTGAAGGGACGGAAGGCCGACGCGGACTCGGTGACGCTTACGAGGAACGAGATCCTCTGCGCGTTGAACGCTCCGGAGCGCTTCCGATTGGTCATCGTGATCGTCGAGGATGGCATTGCGAAGGCTCCGGTGTACGTCTCGAATTTCGACTTCGGACAGCCGGGGTTCGGACAGACCAACGCGATGTTCGGTCTAAAGCAGTTGCTCGCCCATGGAGGGCCGCCGCGATGAAGCAGGAAGATTTCGTTATCTTCTATCTGGCGGCTGCCGGTGGCGTATACTGGGCGCCACGCTGAGAAGGAGAAGGAGCCATGAAAACTCTAATTACCTATTGGCAAGAAAAAGATGGGATGTACTTGGGCTTCCTGAACGAATTTCCCGATCACTGGACCCAGGGGGAGACGATTGAGGATCTAGTGGATCACTTACGAGATCTTCGCTCGATGTTCGCGCGTGAAAGCATTCCGGGAATCCGGAGGGTGGTCGAGATGGATGTCGCATGAAATGGGCCGTTTTGATCCGAAAGCTGGAGGATGCCGGGTGCGAGTTACTCAGGAATGGTGCGAAACATGACATTTACTACAATCCAAAGACGGGACGGTCACAGCCAGTACCCCGACATCGTGAGGTCAACGACCACCTTGCCCGAAAGATCCTCCGCGACCTTACGGAAGCGTGATTTCGTTACCGTTCCTACGTGACTGTGTCCATAGATAGACGGTATGAATGTCTGGCTCAATGACGCTGTACAGAAAGAAACTGATCGAGGTCGCGCTGCCGCTGGAAGCCATCAATGCGGCTTCTGCCCGCGACAAATCCATCCGGCATGGGCACCCGTCCACGTTGCACTTGTGGTGGGCGCGCCGGCCCCTTGCTGCGGCACGAGCCGTTTTGTTCGCCCAGCTCGTAGATGACCCGTCGTCCTGGCCCGAGCTGTTTACTACCGAAGAGGCGCAGAATCACGAGCGGCAGCGATTGTTTCGTCTGATCGAGGAACTCGTCGTTTGGTAGAACTCGAACAATGAGACTGTCATCAATGCGGCTCGCCTCGAAATCGCCCGAAGTCACGCTCGAGCGGCCGAAACACCGAAGGCCAAGGCTATTCTGGCGACCGGGGTAAAGCCCGAGATCGTCAATCACTACCTCGCAACCGAGCTCCCACCGGTGCACGACCCCTTTGCAGGGGGTGGGACAATTCCCCTCGAGGCCCAGCGTCTCGGCCTCCGCGCCATCGCGAGCGATTTAAACCCGGTCGCAGTGATGATCAACAAGGCCCTCATCGAGATTCCCCCGAAGTTCGCTGGGATGCCTCCGGTGGTAATTGATTAGCGTCCAGTCAAGCAGACTGAGGAACGACAGCGACAGTATAGCATCTATGTGCAGGGCAGAAGATGCCGTGGAACGCAACGTGGTAGGGAATCGATTTCTTGGTGTCAGCAGAGCATGCGCGCTGCTCT
>CAITRH010000043.1 GCA_903894755.1 uncultured delta proteobacterium | reverse complement strand
CCATTCGGGTAAGGACAATCGTCTTCGAGCGCGGGGGGAGGAGAGTCCCTTGTACCGCGGTTCCGAGCCCCCCTCGCTCGAAGACAATCTTGCTTGCCCGAATGGGCAAGCAGAATGTCGAGGGAGAGGGGGGCTGGGGGGGTGAGGTCTTCGCAGTGCGTTCGTTACCCAACCACGCTGAACGCATGGAAGGTCGATGTAGTCGTGCTGATCGTGCTCTGGGAGGAGGTGGTCTGAGTCGGCAGGTCACGCAATTTCTCCCCACCGGCAAGGACTCCCAGCTGCGCAGACAGGGAGGCGGTGGTCTGAGTTGGCTGCTCACGCACCGCAAGATCGACCTGCTGGGCCGTGCCGACCGAACCCGATTCGGTCAGGTACACTCCGGTCGACCGGAGCCGACCTTGGAGCGCCCCATCGTCGCCGCGGATATCCATGTTGGTGGCTGTGTTCCCCAGATAGATGGCGCCAACCCCCATGTCCTTGAGCGAGCTGACTTTTTCTGTTCCCGTCGTGTCACGAGTCCACACGCCGAGGCTCGTGAAGGCAGAATCCCCCTCGTCGATCCAGCCATTTTTGTCCGTGTCGTAGCGGGCAAGATCAGCAAAACCATTGCCACTCTTGGTGCCGAACAGGGACGAGCCATCCTTGGGACGACTCTGACCATTGGCTCCGAACACGAGCACTCCGCTGTGAGGACCCACGAAGTCGACGCTCTCTTGCTTGCCGTCCGAGTTGAGATCGAAGTTGACATTGCCAGTAAGCTCCGCAGCGGTCCCGCCGAAATTGAGGATCAGCGGGTCCTGGACCTGCGCATCCCCAGCCCGGAGCGACGCGTTCGTGACTGTAATGCGCTCGCTGGACATCTGCAGGCTAGCTTCCAGCGTGATCGTCTTGCCGTCGGCGGTCTTGACCACGCCTTTGGCACTGAACGACACCTGCTGCACCTCGGCATCGACCTGCGTCATCTCGGCCTCGATGCCCCACCCAGCCTTGGCCTGCTGGCCCTGCGGACTCTGCGCAGCGTCTTGGGTACTTTTCTTGCCCTCCGCCGTGGCCGCTGGATCTGCCTGAAAGTCCTTGGAGGTCATCAGCTTAAGCTTTCGTCCAGTCATGGCCTCCAGCAGCATCTTCATCATCATGAACTTGGGCTCGGAAGCCAACGACATGTCGGCGCTGGGGTCCGCAGCCCCTGTCGCAGTGGTTGCGGCGGAGGTCGGAGAAGAGGAAGGCAAGTCGAAACCGGGAAGCGCACGTGCGAGCGCATTGCGCGACAGTTGAACCGAATCACCGGCTGCGGGCGGCGTCGTCTGGGGACGCTCCCCGACCCACGCGAGCACCTTCTCCTCGCGGTACCGAAACCGCGTTTGAGCCGACTGGGACGCCAACTGCATGGTAGAACTGTCGATCTTCATCGGGCAACGCCTCGTCGCTGCGAACGGTTAGCCTTTTGGAAACTTGAATCCGTCCCGCCTCGAAATGCGATAGGCTCTCCTCCATGCTCGCGCTCGGTTTTTCCTTAGCAAGAAGAGGTCCTCTTATGGTTGTCACCCTGGTATTTGGGGCCCTGACCACCCTAGCGCTGGGAATTCTCGCGGCAGTTCTAGGGCACCCAGGACGAGGCCCGTTTGGAGAAACCGTATCGGTGGCTTCGAGCACTCTTGCCTGGGGTCCAGGGGTGATGCTTGCCGTGGCTGGGGCCATGGGGGCTATCACGCAGGACAAGACGCAGGGGATAGTCGCCCTAGCGCGCTTTCGCGGGGTTTCCCACGGACATTACCTAGGCGCGCGCACTCTCGGTCTCGCCGCCTTGACTGCACTGGTCGTTGCCGGAGGGACCCTTGTCGTTGCCGTTGTTGCGCTGTCGTTCTGCCCCAGGACAGGCTTGGCAAGGCTCGGTCAGTGGACCGTAGCGTCGCTCCTGTACGCCTTGTGCTTCTCAAGCATTTTGCCCCCCTTGTGCCTGGCCGTGTTGGGGACAGGAAGCCGTTTCCTAGGATACCTTCAGCTCCTTGCGATTCTGGTGGTTCCTGAGATACTGTCGCGGGCCGCCTCCGAGCCCTGGGCGGAGGTTCTGTCCCTCCCAGGCGCACTGTCAACGCTTCGCTCGGCGGTCATGCAGACCGACCTGGCGCGCTTCGGACGTGCCCTTCTGGTTTTAGTGGTATCCATAGGCCTATGCGCAACGGTGCTGCGCAGTAAAGCCATGCAGATCGAGGCTACGTCATGATCGCGCTTCGTGGAGTCCATGCCAAGGCTGCACCTGCAGTCCTAGCTGGAGTAGATGCGGACTTTGCCAGTGGGATCCATGCGGTCGTGGGAGGACACCTGGATGGCGGCCTGCTACTGCTCGACGTGCTGGCAGGACGGCGTGTGGCAAAGAAAGGCTCCGTTGAAATCCTGGGTAAGGTCCCCTCCCAGGTGCGCCGAGAGATTGCCTTTGTCCCTCTCGAACCGGTGTTTGCAGCGGAGCTTCGGGTCGACGAAGCGCTTCATCTCGCAGCTCGAATCCGAGGGGACGCGCCACGAGAGGCGGCGGGAAGGCTTGCGGTGCTCGGACTCGAGGCTCTCACGCAACGTCGAGGGGGCTCTCTTGCACCTGAGGAGACGCGGGCCGTGGTGTTGGCCGAAGCGTTGTCGTCGACGGTGGTTCGCGTGCTGCTACTTGAGGAGCCCCTGTTGTCCATGGACCCACGCGCAGCCAGTGGCCTACGCGGCGCCTTGCTTGCGTTTTGCGCTCGAGGAGGATGCACGCTGATAGCAACCGGAGCATGGCAGGACGGCGCTTTTCTTTCGCCCACACCGCATCGGATCGTGCGAGGACATCTGGCCCAGCTGGCGTTTGCCGAGCGCGTCTCACAAGGAACCAGGTTTCGAGCGCAGGTATCGGACGGGCCGGCACTCCTTGCAGAACTGGCAAAAGGCTCCTGGTTGCGCCTCGAAGGCGAGGGGAACAGCATCGTAGCTTGGGGAAAGGACCTCCAGACGTCGGCCGAAGCGTTTGCTCGGGCAGCGGTCCAAGCCAACGTGGAGCTGATCGAGCTCGACACGGATTTCCAGGAGACTCTATAAATGGTCCTCTTGCGCCTTCCTCTTCTTCGGGTCATGCGAAATCTGCGAGCCTGGGGAGCACTGGTCGCCATTGCTCTTGCGACCCTAGCTTTTGCCTGGCTTGCTCGAACGTCGCAGTTCGGCTCGGTCGACGACATGTTGCGGTCGGCTCTTGGGGGGCTTGCCGTACCGCTGGCCTCTTTTGCTGTAGCTGCGGCAAGTGTCGGGGGAAACCACCTTCGCACGGCCACGGCCCCACTGGTGTCCTTTGGAGCGTCGCCGGTGCGAGCGGCCTGGGCAACGGTGGCTGTAGCCGTTCTTGCAAGTGCGACGGTGGGTTTGCTGTTGGCTGCGGGAGCTCTCACCATGACGGGAGCACGCTACGGAGCGCCGACGGTGCTCGGAGCTGTTGTCCTTGGGGGAGCGTCGTACGGTGCACTGTTTTCCGCAGGAGCGGCTTTTGGTCCGCGCGGTGTGGGACGCAGTGTGGTTTTAGTTCTCGATTGGGCGGTGGGTTCGACGAGCGGTGTGTTTGCTCTCATGACGCCGCGGGCGCACCTTCGAAACCTGCTGGCAGGGGCTGCGCCGCTCGACGTTGGTCCGTGGGAGAGCGTTGGGATGCTCCTGGGGCTTGCTCTCGTGTTCGTGGTGGTCGCCGTGTTTCGGGGCCGTAGAGGATGTCCCGGATAAAGTGCCGCTTGCGCGTCACGTTCCCAAGGTGCTATGCGGCCGTCCGAAAGAGACGGTGAACCCATGAATGACCTTTTGCCCCTTAAGTTCCTTTCCGCGACGGTGACCCTTGGCTGCAATCGCGAGGGGTGGAATCTGCTCGAAGTCGACAGCGACCAGCCCAGAGTTTTCGAAGAGGAGGTCGTCTTTCAGACGCCGTTCGCAGTGCCTCCGGTGGTCCTTGCGGCCCTCGCCGGCTTTGACCTTGACCATCACACCAACGCGCGCGTTCGAGTCCGTCCCATCGACATCACGCCGACCGGATTTCGAATCCAGATCACGACCTGGCACGACACCCGCGTGTGGTCCGTCGACGTCGCTTGGACCGCTCTGGGTTCGGCCTAGCGCCACAGTCCTCTTGATTTGATGCGGGCCAAACGTCGGAAAGCAACGGGTTGGGGCATAGCGCTCACCTGCCTTGTCGCGTGCCGAGCTTCAGGTCCCTCCGAACAGGCCACCGCACCTGACGCCGGGGCAATGGACGTGGAACCAGCCACGCAGGTTGCGCAGGCTGCGCAGGTTTCTGACGCCCACAACGTTGCTCCCACCCAGAGCGTTCAGGCCAACAGGGTCGCATCGGAGACGGCCGCGGGCTTGTGTGTCCCTCTGCTCCGACGCGGCTCCTTTGCGCAGTTCCTTGCGGGAAACGACGCTCGCAAGTCTTTTGTCGATGGCAACGATCTCCTGGCCCTTGTCAACAGGTCTCCGCTTGGAAGCTTGCCCCCCTCCTATGCCCCAGACGACCTCGTGACCATTGCCTCGGGCCATCCTGCCACCGCCCGCGCCTGCGAAACCACCAGTGTCTGTCTCCGCAGAGACTCGGCCCAGGCGCTCCGTGCGCTGCTCGGGGCTATGCGAAACGCTGGGCACGTTGGACGGGTCGAGTCGGCCTACCGGAGCTACAAAGCCCAGTGCGGCACCTTTCTACACTGGGCCAAAGAGGTCCCTGAACAGGACCACAAACCGTCCAACTTCTGCGGCGCCGTCGAGCAGTCCGCTCTCCCTGGCCACAGCCAGCACCAGCTCGGAACTACCGTCGACCTCTTCACCGAAGACTGGGTCCGCAAGGGCGAAGAAGACCACACCGGAACCTTCCGCGACGGCTTCGGATGCAGTCCCGCAGGGCGATGGCTGGCCGAGCACTCCTGGCGTTCCGGCTTCGTCGTGTCCTACCCCATTCATCCCGACGACCGGGTGGGATGCAGCACGCGATGGGATATCCCGGTCCCTCCCAACCCTCGCACCGGCTATCGCCAGGAGCCCTGGCACCTTCGCTACATCGGGCTCGAGAATGCGTCCGCCTTTCACGAGGCGTGGGTGGCCAGCGTGGCCAGCGTGGCCAGCGTTGTCAGCGGTGTCGGGACCCCCGAGGAGATCACCCTCGAGCAGTGGCTTCGCCGTCAGCAGGGCATACGCACCGAAGTCGACTTGCCGGTCTGCGACGGCTGCACCTGTGGGGCGTGTGCGACGCTCGAGGGGGAAGGCAAAACTCCATGCGGGGAAGGGTCTTTGGTGCTCGGCGCGGATGGCAATCCAGTGGAGCCTTCCGAGCCACCTGGGCTGATCGAGGTACGGGTCAAGGTGGGACGTGAAAGCGCTGGAACGCGTCTTGTGGTGCTTGAAGCGAAGGTGCGCTCGCCCGCGCACACGCTGACCCAGCCTCCTGTGGTGGGACCTTCGGCCGAGCGCGCGTCACCGGTGTTGTCGCTCGACATGACGTTTGAATCGGTGGTTCCCTATCCTCGCACCAAGCCACGTCGGTTCGACGATCTTCCTGGGGCCTGGCGTCTTGCCATCGAGCCGCCGCCACGGGACGCAAAGCGAGCAACGCGTTGGCCTTGGCGTGTATCGCTTGCGAGGCCGCGGCTATCGCGGACGTGGAACCGAGCCAACATGCTTCTGCCTGCGGTTTCGGGCGAGGCGTGGCATACGGTGGCTCTGTCGCTTCCCGTCTCCATCGAGGAGCTTCGCGTGACTCTTCTCCACGATGGGGTCGAGCACGGCACACGGACGGTCGCCTTAGGGCGAAAAAACTAGCCTCAGTGGTCCCTCTCAATTAGCGTACGCAAGGAAACCTCCGAGGTTTTGAACGCCTCTTTCAAGGGTAATGAAGCGCCTACGCCAACGTCCCAGACCAAACAACACCTCGCGCGATCTCGCGGAGCGTCTCGAGCGCGCCCGTGCCACCATACGGACGCTTGGGCGCACCGCCGCTCGGCTGTCCGAAGGCTCCTACCGCCCGTTGCTTGCCAGGCTTGCGGTCCCTCTTTCCATCGAACGCGCCGACCGCTTTGTCCTCGTCAATAGCGCGATGCTCGGCGCACTCGGTTACGACCGCGAAGCCGACCTATTGGCGCGTCCTGTCCACGAAACCTTCGTTGCAGATGACGTTCCGCTCTTCGTCGACGCAGTCCAGACCGCTCTTGGGGCTCCCGAGCCGGTCACCGTGCAAGTCCGCAGACTTCAACGCGATGGACGGGTCCGCATCATGGAGGGGCAGCTCGTGGCGATCCCGTTCGGTGTCGAGCAGGCGGTCCTTGCGAGCTGGCGGGATGTGACCGAACGCAAACAGGTCACCTCGAAGATGATGCAAGTGGACCGCATGATCGCGGTTGGAACCCTCGCAGGAGGCGTCGCCCACGAGATCAACAATCCCCTCGCGTACGTCTCGGCCAACATCGCGTATGCCATCGAGGAGCTGGGCAAGCTACGCGTGACCTGCGTCGCCCAGGAGCGCGACGGACGTGCCGAAACCGTCAATCAGGTCGACGCCATCACCGAGGCTCTCGTCGACGCGTCCGACGGTGCTCATCGGGTCACGGAGATTGTCCGCGACCTCAAGATGTTCTCGCGCGCCGAGGAGAACCGAGTCGAGCCCATCGATGTACATCGGGTCCTCGAGCTCTCGATCAACATGACCTACAACGAGCTTCGGCACCGCGCCCGCATCGTTCGCGACTTCGTCGAATTGCCACCGGTCGACGCGAGCGATGGACGGCTTACGCAGATTTTCCTCAACTTACTGGTCAATGCCGCCCAAGCGATCCCCGAGGGGAACGCCGATCGCAACGAGGTCCGCGTCGTCACGCGCGTCGTTGGCCGGCAGGTCCTGATCGAAGTACGCGACACGGGCATGGGGATCGCTCCCGAGCACCAACGTCAGGTCTTCGACCCGTTCTTCACAACCAAACCCGTCGGCGTAGGGACCGGCCTTGGACTCGCCATTTGCCAGAGCATCGTATCGGGCATCGGAGGCGAGATTCAGGTCGAGAGCGACGTTGGCAAAGGGAGCACGTTCCGGATCCTGCTGCCTATTTCCGAGTCCACCCTCCGACCGCAGGTGCCCGACACGGTCCCCCCCTCCGTAGGCATCCGTCGAGCGCGCATTCTGGTGATTGACGACGAGCCGATGGTGCTCAAGTCGGTGCTTCGCATTCTGTCGCCCACCCACGAGGTGGTGGCACAGACACGTCCGACCGAAGCCCTCGAACGTCTTTTGGCAGGCGAAGTCTTCGACCTAGTTCTCTGCGATCTCATGATGCCCGAGATGAGCGGCATGGAACTCTACGAGCGTCTCCACCCGGCATTTCCGAAGACTGCCGAAGCCATTGTGTTCTTCACAGGTGGCGCATTCACCCCGCGCGCCCAAGAGTTTCTCGAGCGGGTGGGCAACAAGCGTATCGACAAGCCCTTCGAGGTCGACACGCTTCGATCCCTAGTCCAGCAACTCACCAAGTCCCGAGCCACACGTACGAGCCAAGCATGATCCGTATCAAAAGCATTGCGAAGTCCTTTCCAGGAGGTCCAACGGGACGGCACCATGTACTCCGGGACGTCTCTCTCCATGTTCCGGAGGGGACCCTCTACGGCCTCATCGGCCCGGGCGCGTCCGGCAAGAGCGTGCTTCTCAAGATGATGACAGGGCTGATGAAACCCGACCACGGCAAGGTGAACGTGCACGGTCAGGAGGTCACCGAGCTTTCCGAGTTGAAGCTTCAGACCCTTCGGATGGAGATTGGGATGTTGTTCCAGAACAACGCCCTCTTCGACACCCTTACCGTCTTCGACAACATCGCGTTCCCTCTACGTCGTCTCTACGCGCCGCCCGAAGCCGAGGTGCACGAACGAGTGACCGAGCGTCTCAAGTGCGTCTCCATGACAGGTTTTGAAGACCGTCTGCCGGCGGGCCTATCGGGAGGCCAGAAGAAGCGTGTTGGGGTGGCTCGCGCGACGGTGACTCGGGCTCCGGTGGTGTTTTACGACGAGCCCGCGGCGGGACTCGACCCGGTGACATCACAAAAGATCTTCGACCTTCTGCGTGCCGAGCAGCGCGCGTCGAATGCAACGGTGGTGATGGTTTCGAGCGATCTTGACCGGCTGCTCACGGTGACCGATCGGGTGGGCATGATGTACAAGGGGGAGCTGATTTTCGACGGCACGACGGCGGAAGCACAGGGGAGCACGGAGCCACGGGTGCGCCAATTTGTCCACGGCCTCACGGATGG
>CAITRH010000042.1 GCA_903894755.1 uncultured delta proteobacterium | reverse complement strand
CTTCTCGGCCCGGATAACGTCTTCACGCACCCCAGGGAAACTCAAACACCCCTCCTCGTACTTGAGACTCCCCTGGCGCTCGACAATCTCTGGGTTGAGAAACACCCGCAAGTCGCTCGGCTCTCCGTCTGGGGCTACGTCGATCACGAAGACTTGCACCGGTTCGCCAATCTGGGGGGCGGCAAGCCCGACACCGGGAGCCGCGTACATGGTTTCCGCCATGTCTTCGATGAGTTGCTCGACCTCTCGGGTCAAAGATGGGACCGGCCTGGCACGCTCGCGCAGGCGACGATCGGGATAGTGAAGGATCCTTCGGACAGCCATCGGGTCGAGTCTAATGCGCCGCCCGTGCTCTGGCGAGGGCCTCGTCTGGGTCGAGCCTCCCCGCGAGCCTCACCAAAGCGCGCGCCGTAGCGACGCTCTTGACATCGAAGGTGACGCCCATCTCCCCTGCCGCCGACCAGGTCACCAGGGTCCGGAACACGATGGGATCCTCGCCCCGCTCCGTTGGGATCGACAGCGTCACGATGTCCCCCAACGCCGCAGGATCGGCAAGCGTGATGCGGGCTCCACCAAGGCCCATATCGACCACGGTCCCGTCGCGCTGCCAGCCCGTCTCGATGTGCGTGACTTTGGCCTTGAGGCACGTCGTGAGGCGTCCATGGACTCGAAAGTGCGGCGTCTGGGTCACGGAAGGTCAAGGAAGGCTAAACCAAAACCGCCACGTCGTTGCCGTCTATTGGCTTTCTTCCCACCGACCGCGCTAGCATGGCGCGAAGGGTCGAAAGGCGTTCAAATCGAGCGCCAGAGATGGGCACCATGACGCAAGAGACGCGCAAGGACCGCCGCGTGAAGATCGTTAGCTTGAACGTGCGCTACAAGAGCGCCACGGTTGACGAGTTCATTGACAATCACTCCCACGATGTCAGCCGCGGTGGGATTTTCATCAAAACCCAATCACCATTTGTGCCGGGCACGTTGCTCAAGTTCGAGATACGCCTTGCCCAAGACCAGGCCGTGATCTCGGGGGTGGGACGGGTCGTGTGGAAACGTGAGCCTCCGATCGCCCCCGAGCGTCCAGCGGGAATGGGGGTCAAGTTCATCAAGCTCGATGACCCTTCCAAAGCCGTGATCGAGCGGCTCATGGCGGCGAAGGCCGATGCTGGACGGGCCTACGAGTCGGAAATGCCCATGGAGGCGGGTGACCTCGAGGAGCGTCCCGAGCCCCTTGTCCCCGTCATTCGTCCAGCGGCCACTGCGTCGAGCCCGGTCAGGATTTCCCCCTCGGGTCGTCCACTCAGCGGTGCCATGGTCGGTCCCCGCAAAGCGACCATTCTAGGCCTCGGGGCGCTGTCGTCGTCGACAAGCCCGGCGGCCGCACCGGCATCGGGTCCGATGTTCCCCGCACCTGCCCCCATGTTTCCGACGGGCCCGGCCAAAGAGAGCAAGGCGCTTGTGCACGAACAGACCGTGATGAAGCAAGCGTCCGAGCTCCTCGACGAAGCCCTGCGCGAGGCCGGTGGCTCGATCGAAGAGATCGGTCACAACCCGCTTTTCGATCTCGCCAAGCCCCGTGCGGTTCCCGACTCTCCGTCGGAACCCAAAACAGTCATTATCGACGACGTTGCTTCGGTCGCGTCGACGCCCCCTCTCCCGTTGACTCCCCCTCCCGAGCGTTCGCCCGTGTCGCCAGAAGGTCCCTCGCGTTCGAAGGGGCCTGCCGCGCCTATCGTTGCGACTGCCGCTCCACCGGCGAAAAGATGGACCGGCCTTTTGGTTGCCGTGGTGCTCCTTGCGCTCGTGGCAGGCGCCATCGTCACGTACGCGGGTTGGGCCGAGAAGAGGACTAAAGGGGGATCGAGTCCGGTCCCGGGGTTGAGTAGTGTCCCCGTGGCTCCGAGCGCTTCGGAGCCGCGTCCATAGAAAATAACCGGGGCGGGGCCGCGAACAATCCGCACGATGCGCTCGTCCGAACCGCGTTTTCCGACCTCGAGATGTCGAGGCCAGGTACGACCGCGTGCACGCCAGGTCTGAACCGCCGAATCTCCCCCCGGAGCATCTGCCACATGCCACGTTGGTCCCCGATCGCCCCCCGGCCGCTTTGGCCGCACGCAGGATGGATCCCAGAAGCCCCGCAGGCCAAATCGCGCTTCCCCTCCGTTCCACCGGATCGCCCCTTGGCCACGCGGCCTCACCGGGGCAGAACTCCCAGGGCGCCTCCGGCACATCTGGCCGCGGTCTCTAGACTTCCGGATCCCACTCCGGCAGTTTGCTCCGGGACCCGATCCTGCGCCCCCCACGTTGGCGGAATCCGCGGATTGCACCCCATAGGTTCCGGATCTTACCCCGGCAACTTTGCACGGGAGGCACATCGATTCTGGATCTAGGGCCGGAGCGCCTGCCACACCACACAGTGGCGGCCGATCCCTGGTAGGCAACTTGCCAGATCGTGCGATCCGGTTCCCGACCCCATCCCGGACACATTGGCGCACGCCCGATCGGCAGTGGATCTCCCCTCTGGCAGCCTGGACGACCTGCGATCGTTTCCCGGATCCGCCCCCGTCCAACCGCCCCGGCAGGGATCGCCCGTCCGATCGAGCCCCGTCCGCGCTGCCGTTGGGACTTCTTTTTCCCCGGTCATGCGGTGCTTGACGCCCATACGGGGTTGCTGAAGGGGAGCTCTTCGCCGCAAGGCGCATGTTCTGCCCACTGCGGGAGATTCATGAGGCCAGTATGGCGTACAAAATACGGTTCGAGCAAGTCATCGGACGACCCCATGCTACCGTCGCCCGCACCATGGCAGAGACCATCCATCTCGAACGCTACGCCCCAGAAGCAAAAGCCCTCGTCGGGGCCGCCCAAAGCCTAGCCGACGAGCGAAAACACCCCCAGGTCGAGCCGCTCCACTTGCTCGCCCGCGCCATCGACCGCGACCGCGGTATCTCCGAGGTGTTCCGCAAAGCCGGCGCCGACCCCTCGGACCTCGCCGTCGAAGCCGAATCCCAGCTCGCCCGCCTCGGCAAAAGCTCCGGTGGCCTCGCCTACCTCTCCAATGCCATGCTCGCTCTCCTCGCTAGAGCCGAGAAGGAAGCCGCTGCGGATACTGTCGGCGTCGAACACCTCCTCAATGCCCTCTCCCAAGAGCTCCGCGGCCCCGCTGCCGTGGTCCTCCAAGCCTTCAGCCTCGGTCCAGGCTCCCTGCGACCCCATATGAGCGCATTGCGCCCTGCCTCCCGCGACTCTGGACCCACACCACCCAGCGACCTGCTTGCAAAGTTCACCCAGGACCTCGTCGAACGCGCACGAAAAGGCGGCTTCGACCCTGTCATTGGACGCGACCTCGAGGTCCGACGGCTCCTGCAGATCCTCGAACGTCGACAGAAAAACCACCCGCTCCTCGTGGGAGAACCAGGTGTCGGCAAAGCCGCTATCGTAGGCGCCCTTGCCATGCGCATCGCTGCAGGTGAAGTCCCTCAAAACCTATCACGCATGCGTATCCTCGAGCTCGAAACAGGCTCTCTCCTGGCCGGTGCGCGCCTCCGCGGCGAGATCGAAGAGCGCCTCAAACAGGTCTTCTCCAGTGTAAAGGGAGGCTCCAGCGATATCCTTCTGTATATCCCTGGGATCGACTCGCTGCTAGGCCAGGGGGCAGCCGGAGGGGGCGTGGGCGATCTTCTCAAGCCGCTGCTCGCTCGGGGCGAAGTCCGCTTGCTTGCCTCCACGACGCCCGAAGGGGTCCGGCGCTTCAGCGAGCGCGACACTGGCCTTCTCCGACGCTTCTCTGTGTTCCCCATCGACCCGCCTTCCGCAGAAAAAGCCACAGAAATATTGCGAGGCATTGCCACCCGCTACGAGATCCACCACAAGGTGCAGATTGGCGACCCTGCCATTGTCGCCGCCGTCCGTCTTGCCAAGCGCTATGTCCAAGACCGGGCCCTTCCCGACAGCGCCATCGACCTGCTCGATGAAGCCGCAGCACGAAAACGCGTCGAGCTCGATGGGGTCCCCGCCGAAGTTGACGACGCCATTCGTCGCGTCTCGTCTCTTCGAGCGCAGCTCGCGTCCCTTGCCGGCGACACGGATTCGATGAGCACGAAAACCCGCGAACGGATCGAAAAGGAGATGGCCTCGCTCGAACCCACGGTTGCAGTCATGCGTTCCAAGCTGGACTCCCGTCGAGGCGCACTCGCGGCCCAAGCGAGCCTACGGGCCGAACACGAGAAGCTCACGACGGAGCTCGACACCGCCCGCAAGAGCCACGACTTCGCCCGCGCCGGCGAGATCGAACATGTGCAGCTCGCCGATGTAAAACGCCGTCTCGACGCAGCCGAAGCCGCCCTTGGCGCTCAAGGCACCACGGCCTCATCGAACATTGTAGGCGAGCACGACGTTGCAGCGGTCCTTGGCGACTGGACTGGGATCCCTGCCTCCAAGATGCTCGAAGGCGAGTCGGAAAAGCTCCTCAAGATGGAGGAACGCCTGTCGGCCCGCGTGGTAGGACAGAACGAGGCTGTCCGCGCAGTCGCCCGCGCAGTGCGCCGTGGACGGGTGGGACTTCGCGACCCTGGAAAACCCATTGGTTCCTTCCTCTATCTGGGTCCCAGCGGAGTAGGCAAGACCGAGCTTGCCAAGGCGCTCGCGGAGTTTCTGTTCGATGACGAACTGTCCATGACGCGTCTCGACATGAGCGAGTTCATGGAGAAGCACATGGCGCAGCGTCTTTTGGGGGCACCTCCAGGCTATGTCGACAGCGAGGAAGGGGGGTTTCTGACCGAGGCGGTCCGGAGACGTCCCTACAGTGTTCTTCTTTTCGACGAGGTGGAGAAGGCGCACGCCGACGTGTTCAATTTGCTGCTGCAGGTGCTCGACGATGGCCGGCTGACCGATGGGCGCGGACGCACAGCGGACTTCTCCAACACGGTGGTCATCATGACCAGCAACATTGGGTCGAAGCGGATACTGGAGACCGACCCACGTCTTTTCGAGTCCGAGGAGGGGAGGGACGCTCTACGAGATGTGCTTCGAGAGGAGCTCCGCAACTTCTTACGTCCCGAGTTTCTGAACCGCATCGACGACATCATCGTATTTCGACCGCTGTCGAAGGCGGACCTGAAAGGGATTGTGGGGATACAGTTGCGACGTCTCGAGAAGCTGGTGGCGGATCGGGAGATCAAGTTGCAGCTTTCGGAGTCCGCGAAAGACAGGCTTGTCGAAATCGGATACGAACCCGCCTTCGGGGCACGTCCTCTGAAGCGTGCAATCCTCAAAGCGATCCAAGATCCGCTTGCTGAGGAGATACTCGCGGGACGGTATCCACCTGGGAGTGTCCTCTTGGTGGACACCAAGGGAGACGACTTTGTCTTTACCAAACAGTGAGTCAAGGATGCGAGTTCATCTGATAGGCGTGTGCGGCACTGGGATGGGAGCGCTTGGAGCACTGTTGCGCCAGGCTGGGCACGACGTAAGCGGGTCGGACACGTCGTTCGACCCACCCATTGGGCCGTTTCTCGAGCAGGCAGGGATCCAGTGTTTTCGGGGCTATGCGCCCGAGCATCTAGGGGCAGGTCTGGACCTGGTGGTGGTGGGCAATGTCATTCGACGCTCCAATGTGGAGGCCATGGAGGCGGAGCGATTGGGGCTTAGACGCGCGAGCATGTCGGGAGCGCTACGAGAGCTTTTCCTATTGCATCGCAAGCCGCTGGTGGTGTCAGGGACCCATGGGAAGACCACGACGTCGTCGATGGCCGCGTGGATTCTGCAGGGGGCGGGACTCGAGCCAGGTTGGTTTATCGGAGGACTTCCTAAGAACCTTCCAGGAGGCTCGGGGCTAGGGCGACGCAGTGTTACAGCGCCTCGCGGACCTTTTGTGGTGGAGGGGGACGAGTACGACGCAGTGTATTGGCAGAAGGAGCCAAAGTTTTTCGACTATGTGGGGGTAGGTCCGGATGATGTGGCGATAGTGACCAGTGTGGAGCTGGATCACGTGGACATTTATCCTGATGTAGCGACCTACGAGGAGCAGTTTGTGTCCTTCGTGAGGCGAGTGCCTGCGGGGGGACTGGTGGTGTGCGATGCGCACGATGCGCGGGCGGTGGCAATTGTTTCGCGTGAGGCGACGGCGCGGACTGTGTTTTACGGGCTCGAAGGGGATGCAGTTGGAGAGGTGACGCCAACGTGGCTTGGTTCGCCTGGACAGTTCGAGGGGGCGCAGTCGGTGGATGTGGTTGTTGCGGGGACTTTGGCGGGGCGCTTTTTGTTGCGAGTGCCGGGACTTCACAATGTGAGGAACGCAGTGGGGGCATTGGCGGCGTGTGTGGAGGGCTTTGGGGTTCCGTTTGGGGCAGGTGGAAGGGCGCTAGGGTCATTCGAGGGGGTGGCACGTCGACAGGATCTATTGGGGGTACCAGGTGGAGTGAGGGTATACGACGACTTTGCCCATCATCCTACGGCGGTGCGGGAGACGTTGCGGGCGTTGCGGGCGAAGCATGCCGAGGGGGCGCTGTGGGCGATTTTCGAGCCTAGGAGTGCGACGGCGTGCAGGAAGACGCACCAGGACGACTACACGCGAGCTTTCGATGCTGCGGATCGGGTGCTGTTTGCGCCTCTTGGGAGGAGCGACATTGCAGCGACGGAGCGTCTGGATCTGGGGGCATTAGCTAAGGCACTGGGAGCAAAGGCGGAGGCGTTGGCAAGTGTGGAGGGGCTTTGCGAGCGTGTGGTGGGGGGCGTGTCAGCGGGCGACACGGTGGTGCTGTTGTCGAACGGGGCGTTTGGGGGGCTTCATGGGAAACTGATGGCAGCACTTCAGGGGCAACGGCTCACGCATCAGGACGCTTTTCTTATTTTGCATTGACACTCCAGCACAGGCTAGGTATGAGCCCAGCGAATAGCGAGGCTCTCCCATGTCATCGAACTTCAAGAACAGCAACCGCGACCACAAGTTCATTTTCCGTGAGTGGCTCGACATGAGCCTGATACTAGATACCGACAGATTCAAAGGCACCTATACTGTAGACGACATCGAGGTCATCTTAGACAACGGGCTAAAAATGGCTCGTGAGAAGGTCGCTCCGTCCTGTGGGGACTCCGACAAGATCGGGGCGAAGTTCGAGAACGGCCAGGTGACCACGCCGCAGTCTACCAAGGATGCCTACTTCTTCGTTCAGCACAACGGCCTGGCCAGCAGCAATTACGACCCCAAGAACGACGCAGCGGTCCCCCTTTGTGTCTTGTGGGCCATCAATGAGTACCTAGTCGGGGCCAATCCTGCAGTCTCGACCCTGTATCTGGCCACCTCGGGCGCAGCGGGCCTCATCGAAGAGTTCGGGAGTGAGCAGATCAAGAACACCTACCTCGAGAAGATGTTCTGTGGCGACTGGACCGGAACCATGGACTTGACCGAGCCATCCGCTGGCTCGGACGTGGGCGATGCGCTCACCAAGGCCAATCCAACGTCCAGTCCCGGCGTATACAAGATCAACGGCACCAAGTGCTTCATCAGCGGTGGAGACCAAGATGTTACAGAAAACATCATCCATTTGGTCCTGGCCCGCACGGAAGGCGCCGCGCCCGGCACCAAGGGCCTCTCGCTGTTTGTCGTCCCGAAGTACCTTCCTGATGAAAAAGGAGGCATCGGCAGTTTCAATCACGTGAGCTGCGTCGGGATCGAACATAAACTAGGCCTCAAAGGATCTCCTACCTGTGTGCTGTCCTTTGGTGACGATGGCGACTGCCTGGGATTCCTACTGGGCGAACCGCCTGTCGCGGGGGTTGGCCTCGGGTTGGCCCAAATGTTCAACATGATGAATGAAGAACGCTTGATGACCGGAACTGCGGCGCTTTCACTCGCCGCGGTTGCCTATCACAATGCGGTCCAATACGCCAGTGAGCGCGTACAAGGCAGACCCACAGCCGACCCGAAAGGCAAGAGAGCCGCCATTGTCAGACATGAGGACGTGCGCCGAATGCTCATGTTTCAAAAAGCCCATATCGAGGCTTTCCGAGCGATGGTGCTGAAGTCGTTCTACTGCGTGGATCTCAAGAAGCATAGCAGCGCGCCTGCAACCGTGACCGCTGCTTCCCAAATACTGGAGGTCAATACCCCCATTGTCAAAGCGTACTGCTCCGACATGGCGCTCCAGTGCATCTCGGAAGCCCTCCAGGTGTACGGCGGGTACGGCTTCTCCGAAGAGTACCCGATCGCGGAGCTTCTACGCGACGCTAGGATATATCCCATCTGGGAGGGGACGAACTACATCCAGGCCATGGACTTGGTGGGTCGAAAGATGACCAGCTCCAAGGGCAAAGGCTTTGCACTCTGGCTGAAGGAGATCTCTGACTTCATAGGCCAACACGCAAACACCCCTGGCATGGAGCGCGAGTTCACGATCATGCAGGGCGCCTTGGCCGACTATGATGCCATGCAGGCCGTACTGCGTGGGTACAGCCAACCCGGCCAACCTGGCATGGTGCAGCTCTTCGCTACCCGTATGCTGCATGCCACTGGACGACTCTACGCCGGTAAGCTGCTTCTGGAGATGGCTCTGATCGCCCGTACGCGCTTGGAGTCGCTCCCGCAGGACCACGTGGACTACGCGTTCTACTGCGGCAAGGTGGCCTCTGCGCGGTTCTTTGTAAGAAATGTCGTTCCCGAAATCGGCGCCTCGCTCGCTATCATGAAGGACGGGGACCGAACTGCTCTCGACGTCGACGAAGCTGTCTTCGCCGTCTAAACCACGCCCATCTCGAAACCCGCCATTCCCGCCATACTCCGTTTTGGCCTGCGGTGCCTGCTCATGTACGTCGAGTACGCTGCGCGGGCTCCTCGGCCAAACCTCGTCTGGCAGAAATGGCGGGTTCGATCTGGACGTGGTTTAACCTGCCCCTGCGGTACTGCGGCGCAATCAACGGAACTCGAGACGATACCGCAGGTCCACCCCAACGTTTCCAAGCGACGACGACGTCACATCGTACACATTGTCGTAAGACCCCTGCACGCTGAACCGCTGCCCTAGACGCCACTCAATGTCCGACCGCACTTGTCGATCTTCTGCAATCCCTGTCGTCACGGTCGCCCGCACCGAGTCCGTGATCCGCTTGCCCAGCGTGAGCTGCGGCTCGGTCCGCCCCGTACGCAATGAATAGGCACTTCCAAACCGGAAATCGTCGATCAGTGGAATCGCCTCCCGTACCAGTCGGTCCGCCCCACTCGCCGCACCTAGGTAGTTCAACGCAAGACTCGCCCCCAGTGATCCCGCCTGTAGCTGATCAAGCTCCGCACGCGTCATCCCCACCGTAAGCAGCAAAAGCAGATCCTCTTGCGACAGCGGTGGCTCGCTCGTCAGGTCAAGTCGTAACCTTTCCGTGTCGCCGTATGCATGAAGCGCAATGCGCCACAATGCCCCCCCCCGCGATGACCCAACTCCCGCCACTCCCGCCGACGCTACCGAGCTCGCCCCCGCCGAGCTGTCCGTCGACCGCCGGTATTCGGTCACCGCCACCACGTCGACATTGGGAGATATGCGCGTCGGATCGTCGAACCGAATGAGCCCCTGGCGAATATCGAAGTCGTTCGACCGAAATCGAAACCGTCCCCCAGCATTGGTCTTAAGCCCCCCTCGCAACCCAAACCGCTGGTTGGTGCCGCTCACCTCGAGTACGTTGGAATCAATGCCAAGCGACAAGTCTACAAGGTTGTTGCGGACACGGAGCGGTTGACGCGCGGTTAGTCGCAAGTCAAAGGTCAGCGTGTCCAGAGACGGATCATAGGACTCCACCACCGTGCGCTTGGTACGTCCCCCCAGACTCGCGAAGTCCGATGCAAGCACGATGGGACGCGTGTAGTCGAAGGACTTCAACGTGATCTCCCCTCTTAGGTGAGGAAGCACGGTGGGGTCGGACGTGTCGATCTTCATGGCTAGGTCCGCATCCAACGTTGCCGAAATCCCGTCCGCGGGAGTCAGGCTGATGTTGCGAAGACCAAACATGGCGTCGACGTTCCCGAATGCAAACCCTCGAAGCGGGACTGCAGCTCGAAACGCCAAGGTCCCCCCCGCCAAGCTCGCCGAACCGGTTGCCTCGATTTCCCTCTCGCTCGCCTTGGCGTCCAGCACGACATCGCTGAGACCCCCCTGCAACCCGCGGATATCAAGATCGTCGGCTCGCAGCGAAAACTCGCCTGAAACCTTCGGCGCTTGCAGCGATCCGGTCATCGTGACCTCCCCGCGGACTGTCCCTGACGCCCGTTCGACCTTGGGGACAAACTTCGGCACTACGGAAAGATCCAGCGGATCCAACACCAGTCGCACTCCGATCTGCGGGTCCGCTTTGCTCAGGTCTTGAAGGCCTCCAGTCACCCTTACGCCACTGCTCAATCCAGCCGACGTCTGCAGCCGTGCCTCGAGCTCACCGGGTAACGTGAGCATGTCCCCCTGCACCAACACTGGCAACTTGGGAGGAACCAACGCAAGACGTGCCCCGCTGGTCTCGATCACGGTGACCCCAGGGAAATACCGGGCGCGCGCGTTGGCAAGATCCCGCAGCGGGACATCGTCAAGGGCAAGGTCTCCCCATATTTCACCAGAAAACTCTGAGCTACTGGTTTCGCCAGCGCGCTCGGGACTGTGCAAGGCTCGGTATAGTGTGCCGAGGTCAAGGGCGCGCACTTCCACCCGTCCCGTGAGCACCGGCGCCTTAGCCCGCGTCAGCGATACCTTGCGAAGACGTACTTGTCCATCAAGCAGGGTCCCGTCCACCGTGTAGCTTCCGCGACTCGATCGGTCTGCAAGGAAGGCCTTTTTGTCAAAGGGACGGCCGATGGGACGTCCACAGCCGCTCTTATCATCGGATACTGGCGTCTGCGCCGCAGCGTCGGTCATGGTGAGGTGGACACGCGATTTGCCAAGCACTGCGCGACGTCGAATGCGCACGGGGGTCACGTCGACGTCGGCTTCCACTGTGAAGCCACCTTGGGAGAACTCGTCGAGGGTCCCTTGAGCCTGCGCGACGCCGGAGATGCGCCCGTCGACCACGGTGGAGGACACACTGAGGCTGTTTAGGGAAGCGATTGGAATCCCTTCGATCACGAAGTTTGCTGACAGTGCTCCTCCAGTGCGCAGGGCGGCGGAACCTGCAATGGTGCCCGAGGCTCCCTCTGGAGTTCGTTTCACCAAGAGCAGCGATGGGACTTCAATGTCAGCGCCTACGAGGCCAGGACGTCGGTCTGTCCAATCGATGCGCAGCTCTGCCTCGCCTTGGTCGAAGCGCTCTCCGAAGAGGTTCATATCGAAGGTCCTCAGGCGCGTTTCAATCTGGATCAAGCCGCCGCGGCAGCGGTCTTCGGGTCCTCCGATGGCAACATGGACCCGGGCAAGGCCGCGGGTTGCAAGCTTAGCGTCGAGCCCCTCGAAACGGGGGTCGTCCTCCAACTTGAACATGGCAAAGAGGTCTCGCAGTCCAAGGCCTGTGGAAGTGGCAAGGGCGTCAACCACGAAGCCACCTCCGTGGCGTCCAAAGTCCAAGCGGACACTCGGGACTTCGTAGGGACTCGCCCCCTTCTTTGCCCGCACACCGCTAAGGTCGAGGACAGGCCCGGAGACATCGAGCTTGAACCGTCCCGACGACAGATTGCCAAAGCGCAGGTCGGCGACAGAGAAGTCTTCGAAGTTGCGGATTTCCCCTTCGGGAGTGGGGTGACTGAACTTGCCCCCCATGTGGAATTCAAGGTCGGCTTTGCCTCCCATGTGCACGGCCCCCACCGGCGTGATGTCAGCGAGATCGACATGGGCATGAGGGACCTCGGCACGGATTTGCTCATCGAACCCGAGCGACACGAACGCGCCTTCGACATGGCTAGCGCCGCCGACGCGCACATTGGCTCTTTGGAACTCGACGGCATTGGGACGCACGGCGAGGTGGGCGGTGATGTCGGCTGTGCCAAGGCCGAAGAGGCGGGCGCGGGCGGGGTCTGTGGCGGGGTGGTCGTAGATGGCAAACCCTGTGGTGTGGGCGACGAAGTCGGCGTCGAGCTTGAGGGGGACAAAGGTGCCGCGAAGCTTGGGGAGGGAGATGTCTTTGATGTCCCAGGCGACGTAGGAGTGGGGATGGACGCCGAGGTCGCGCATGAGGGAGGTGAAGTTGATTCCGCGAAGCATGGCGGAGGCTTCGATGGCGCCGCCGCGGGCAAGGTCTTTGACGACGACGTTCGAGAGGGCCGCTTCCCCGTCGGCGATGCGTACGACCAGGCTTTTGCTGCGGATGATGTCGCGCTGGATGGCGAAGTCTGCGTGGATCTCCTGGGCAAAGCGGAAGTGATCGAGCTTGATGTCGTGGGCCTCGAGGGTTCCGGAGATTTCCGGAAGCATGGTCGTGCCGGTGTATTGACCGCCGAGGTCGAGCCCGATCCAGCCGTCGGTTTCGGGAAGGGACACGGCACGTTGGGCGAGGGCGAGGGGGGCGCGAGCGCGGATCCGGCGAGCGTCGACGCGAAGCTTGTCGTCGTGGGTTGGCGGAAGGAACACGCGAACGTAGTTCATTTCGACTTCGACGCGCCGTTTGTCAGTGAGGTCGAGGTCGCAGCGAGGTGTGGTGTCGGGGAAGGGGTCGAGATCGACGGAGCCTGTGGCCGTGAAGCGTCGCACGGTGATGCGGTTTGGCTCGTAGCGGAGGCGAGCGTCGATGAAACACAACGCGTCGTCGTCGACATGGACCGTGGGAGCGGTGCCGCCCTGGTTGTCCTGGTCGCCCTTGTCGCCAACCACGCGTGCAAGTTGGAATCGGGCTTTGCCTGCGTGAAGGGCGATCTCGAGGATCGAACCGCCGGAACCTTCGGATTCTGCGCTGACGTCGATGTCGATATCGGAGGCAAAGAGCCTGGCGCCGTCAACGTCGAGGTCGATGCTTGCGTCGGTGACGGCGAAGACATTGAAGGGGACTTCAAATTTGTTCGTGGGGTCCGGCTCGGACTTGGGGAGCTCGATGGGGAGGTTGACGAGTTTGCCTGAGCGCAGGACGACGCGGATACGAGGCGAGTCAATGTCGACGTGGTCGATGGTGAATTTACCGTTTAGGAGCGAGAAGAGGCGAGGGCGGACGGTGACGCGGTTAGCGAAGAGGAGCGGGTCGCCACCGTCAACAGAGTCGACGCGGACGTTGGTGAGCTCGAGGGCGAGGGGGATCACCTGGACATCGAGGTTGTAGCGGGCGACGATGCCTTGTTGATGGAGGATGGCGGTGGTTTGGTCGGCCGCCCAGTTTCGGAGGCCGCTCCATTTAAGAAGCGTCATGACGGCAAAGGGCAAGACCCCGATGCAGGCGAAGAGGGCGCAGAAGAACCTAGCGAGCGTTCGGGACCACTGGCGCCCTGCGGGGGGCCGAATATGCGGCTTCGCCCCGACGCTTCCCTCGGTCGCTATGCCTGATGTGGGTGGGTTCTTGGGAGCAGTGGAAAGACTGGGGAGCAGCAAGGAGGGGAGGAGCCCCTAGCGGGCCGTACGCGACCAGGTGGCGTCGCGTTGGGTTCTCGCGGGGATTGCGATCGTAGGTTCGGATCTTGGAGCCGGCGGCCACGAGCTTCGCGACTCGGCCCGCACCGTGGTCGGCCAACGGCTGCTTGACGGGGGCGGGAGTGCGCTTTCCGGCTCTAGACTGAGCGCCCTTGGGAAAAGCACGTTGCCTTCGAGGTGAATCTGCCGCTGGACTCCAATTCGGAAACGACGAAATGCTGCTTCGAGCACCACCCCACCTTCATGATCGCCCCGCAGCGTCGACGGGCTATCGCGAAGGACCCGCAAGGGTACCGCGATCGCCTCGTGCTCGATCCGAATGGACGCGATGCAATCGGTCAGGCTCTCGTCACACGGCGGTGGAAGAGGCCCTCGCCCCTCGCGAAACCGCTTCATGGCCCCGATGCGCGGAAACACCGCGCCTTCTTCGTGATCCATCTGCGCTGTAATCCGACGCGCCGCTTCTCGAAACGCGTCGAGAAGCCCCGCCGCCAGCGGCAACTCGGGTTCTGCCGGCCCATCGCCCCAGGCTGGCTCGAGTGCGCGAAGAAGATCCTCAACCTCGGCAATCTTCGACCGAGTCCTCACGTGGTAGCCCGACACCACATGGTCGATAAGCTCGTTGACCCCCGCCCGTCGCCAATCCCGTGCCTCTCCTTCGCCGGTCTGGCCAAACAGGGCGGTCAGAATGGGGAGAATTTCTTTGCAGTTCGCACCGGCCGCAACACACGCCTGCTCCAGCGTGTCGTCCCCCCGACAGAAATAGTCGATGCGCCATTCGTCAAGCAGATCCATTGCCTTGGCGTTGCCCAACGCGATGGTCTTTACTGGAGTTGTCAGGCCGATGTTCATGGTGTCCTCCCAAACTGCGGCGGGAGCGGTTGCACACTTCATGCTCACAATGTAGTCAGGCCTGACGACACCACCGTGACCCGCTGCCGCTCAGATATAGGCAAGTTCTCGACACCGTTCGGCCGTTCCAGTTCCGCTCCGAGCGCACGAATTGCGTGACGCTGCGCGGTCTGCATGACGCGTCCGCACAGTTCGACTCAGTCGAACAGCTCCTTGAGCTTGTCCATAAACGACTTCTGCTGGGGAAGCACGTCTTCGCCGGTCTCTTTGGCATACGCCTCGAGAAGCTCGCGCTGACGGGGTGACAGCGACGTTGGCACCTCGAGTGCCACCTCGACCCTCTGATCGCCCCGCCCTACCCCCCCGCGATGCGGAACCCCTTGGCCCCTCAAACGAAGCACACTGCCAGGTTGGGTCCCCGCTGGCACCCGCAGCTTGCCCTTGCCATCCAACGTCGGGACATCCACCTCCGCCCCGAGCGCCGCCTGGACAAAACTGATGGGCACATGACACGTCACATCGTCGTTGACCCGACGGAAAAAAGGATGGGGCCGGACGTGAATCGTAATCTCGAGATCTCCCGCAGGTCGATCGGTGCGAGGACGGTTTCCTGCTCCGGTCACCAGGCGCGTCGCCCCCGATTCGACCCCAGGTGGGATCGTTACCTCCAGGGTGTTTGCACTCGTCACAAGCCCACTCGCGCGGCACGTCGTGCAGGCGTCATGCACAAGATGTCCCGTTCCTCGGCAGCGTGGGCAGGTTCGCTCCACAGCAATGGGAAGAAACCCCTGCTGAAAGCGCACTCGACCCCGCCCATGACACGCGCTGCACGACTCCGGAACGCTCCCCGCGGCCGCCCCGCTCCCTCGGCACTCGGCACAGCTCGTCACCCGATCGTAACGAAGCTCCTTCGTGCAGCCGAAGGCCGCCTCCTCGAAACTCACCTCGAGGTCCTGTTTGAGATCGCCTCGATCGCCCCGTCCCACCCCAAACGCCCCGAGCAGATCCCCGAGGATTCCGTCAAACCCCAAGTCGCCGAGGTCCACCACCCCCCCCTCGAAAGGACTCCCCGCACTAAATGGCGAGCCAGGCGCCTCGGCCTTATGACCAAACCGATCGTAGAGCGAGCGACGCTGCGGATCACTCAGCACCTGATACGACGCGTTGAGCTCCTTGAACCGCGTCGACGCGTTCGGATCGCCTTGGTTTCGATCAGGATGATGCTGGGACGCCAGCTTCCGAAACGCCGCCTTGACTTCCTCAGGCGTCGCCCCGCGACCGATTCCGAGCACCTCATAATGATCCCGTTGACTTTGTGACATTCGAGATAGCGCGCCAGTACCATGAAACGTTGCCAGGGGAGTGACCAATCCAGATGAATCGAATCGACGCCGCGGCATGGCTCTTTGTCCTTGGATGCCGCTCCGGAGCCGCCGAGCCCCTCGACGCTGCAGCCAGCCCCCAGGCCTCTGCCGAGCCCGTGGTCCTCGTGGGCACCCCTCTCGGAACCGCCGCCTCCCCAGGCCCAATGGACGCTGCCGTGATCCCGCTGCCGTTTCGAGCCGATCGTCCCCTCGCCGCCGACTCGGTCCCCCGCGAGGTGCGTGAGGGGCCTCGCGATGCCGCTGCGCCGCGTGAGTCTCGCGAGCCTTGTGACCTTGCCGGCCTACGCCTTACCGCCTCGCTCCGTCCTCTCGAAACGCCCGCCTGGACCAAAAGCCCCGAGCTCAACGCCCCAGCCCTCGAAGCCGCACGCCGAAAGACCGATGGACGCCTTCTCATCGAGCTCGCAGCATCACGCCTTCGCATCGTCGTGGCCTCGTCGGGCCTTGTCTTGCCCGTCGGCACTGAGCTACGCGCACGGGCCGACCGCTATGGACATGTCGTCGTGTGGCCCGATACCAACGGCTACCGCCTCGCTGCGCCAGGCTCGCTGCGTGCGCTCTTCGGCGAACGTCGCCTCGATGTTGCCCCGCTCGCCACCGCGTACGTAGGTCTCTCGGGCGAAGGGAGCCGCGCTCACAACCTGCGCACACGACGGGTGCAGGTGGACACCCGCGCGGGCAAAGCCACCATCGACCTCGCCACAATCCGCGAAACCACCGACAGCGCAAGCCTGCTCTGCCGAACGCTTCTCGATTTCCTGAACGCTGCTCCGTCAACTCCAGTGTGCGGTCCCGACGAGCTCCCTCTCCATGCCACGTTCTCCTGGTCCCCTAGCGGCGGCCTCGTCTTCGACGTTCTCAGCATCGAGCACCGAGCCGACCTGCGCCCCCAGGATCTGTCCGCTCCCCCCGTAGGCACCTTCCTTGGCACCGACCTGCCCTTGCCCCCCGCCGAGCTCCTCGTGCCGCGCTCCGACCTTCCAACCTTCCGCACCGCCCCCGTCGATCTACCGAGCGCCCCGGACGCGTCCCCGACCGAACCTGGACTTGTGCTTGTCAACAGCACCGACCAGCTTCTTGCGGTGTGGGTCGATGGAGTCGCGCTCCTGTGGGTTGCACCGGGAGCACGGGAGGTGCTCTTGGGGCTCGTGCGCGGACGTTACACAGTGCAGTGGCGAACCTTCTTGGGGGAAGCGGTCGATGTCCCGCAGCTTCTTGGCGTGCCCGGGGTCAGCGAGGTCGGTGCGGCCGATGCTGGGCGACGGTGACCTGTGCCTCGCCCGCGTCGAGGAGCGGCTCGCCGGGTGACGACGCTTCAGGACAGGACGGGATCCTTGATGACGAGCTTCCAGCCGACCTCGATGACATTGGGATCGGTGATGACGTCCCGGTTGGCTTCGAAGATCCGCTTGTATTGGCTTGCGTCCCCGTAGAACTTCTTCGCCAGTGCCGACAGCGTGTCGCCGCGCTTCACCGTGTACACGAGCCCCTCCGCTTCCTCCTCCTCCTCGTCGTCATCCTCCTCGTCGTCGTCGTCCCCCTGTTCCTCTTCTTTCTCTTCTTCCTCCTCCTCGTCTTCCTCCTCCTCTTCTTCATCTACGTCCTTCAGCTCACCGTCCTCCCCCAGTTCTTCGTCGGTCAGCGCGGCCCAGGTCTTGGGCCCCACGATGCCGTCCTTGGCAAGACCGTTCGCCGCTTGAAACGCTCGCACGGCCTTCTGTGTCTTCGGCCCAAAAACAGCATCTACCTCGACGGAATAGCCTTGCTCGACGAGCGCCTGCTGCAATGTAGCAACCCCAGATCCCTTCGAGCCCAATGTCAATATCGCCATGTTCTATCCCTCCATACGCAGTGGTTCACTGCCCCGTGCAGTGTAACGGTTCACTTGGCCTCAGGGTCACCCCTATCCAAGAAGATCGGCAAACCGGTAGCGCCCCGCCGCTTTGCCCAAGAGCGCCCGAGCCGCCCTCAATGCCCCGTGAACAAACACATCGCGGTTGGTCGCACGGTGCGTCAGCTCAAGACGCTCCCCTAAACCCACGAGATGCACCGTGTGATCCCCAACCACGTCCCCCCCTCGTACCGCAAACACCCCCACTTCCGCCTGCGGCCTGGGCCCAGGACGTCCCTCTCTCCCGCATGTCACCCGTGCCCCGTCATCCCGCGCGGCCACCGCAAGCTCCGCAAGACGTAGCGCGGTTCCACTCGGCGCATCCGCCTTCAGCCGATGGTGCGTCTCCACCACCTCGACATCGAATCCCAACCCCAGCTTTCGCACAGCCTGCGTCACCAGCTCGCCAAGGACAAACACCCCCACGCTCATGTTGGGCTCCCAAAACACAGGTACCTCGACGCTCGCATCGTCAAGCGCCCGCTTGGCCTCGTCGCTCAAACCGGTCGTGCCGCACACCAGCGGAACCCGAGCCCGCCGAGCCGCCGACACAACGGATACCGTTGCCAATGGAGTCGAAAAGTCGAGGACCACATCGGTCCCCGCGATCGCTTCGAGGTCCGACGTGACGCGGACTCCAAGAGAGCCGATGCCGGCAAGTTCCCCGACGTCAACTCCGACGAAGGACGCGTCGATGGCCGCAGCGATGCTGTCGCCGGCTTGGGTGCCAAGACGTACCAGAGCACGTCCCATTTTCCCGCCGGCCCCAACGATAGCGAGACGCATCAACCGCGCGCCCCGCGTCCATACTCGGCTAACGTCGCCACGATGGCCCTTCGCGTGTTCTCGCTCACCGGAGCGAGCGGCCCTCGCACCGCATCGAGCATGATGCCGCGCGACGAAAGCGCCGCCTTTGCCGGACCCGGATTGGCCTCGAGGAACATCGCCTCGTGCACGGGAAGAAGCGCCAAGTGAGCACGCCTTGCCTCGTCGAGTTTCCCCTCGAGAGCCAGCCGCGTGGCCCGTGCGACCTCGGCGGGAAGCACGTTGGAGGTCACGCTGATCACCCCCCGAGCACCGCACGCAATCATCGCCAGCGTGAGCGCGTCGTCGCCGGACAACACGGTCAGACGTTTCCCGAGACGCAGCACCAGCTGCTGGGCCCGAAGGACATTGCCCGTGGCCTCTTTGGTCCCGATCACGTTCGAGGACGCTTCGCAGATGCGAGCGAGCGTGTCGGCAAGGAGGTCGATCCCGGTGCGTCCAGGAATGTTGTAGATGACGACAGGGCAGCGGACCGCGTTGGCGACCTCGACGAAGTGGCGATAGAGCCCTTCTTGTGTGGGCTTGTTGTAGTAGGGGACCACCACCATGATGGCCTGAACGCCGGCTTGTTCCGCGGCCTTCGACAGAGAGATGGCCTCGTGGGTGGAGTTCGAGCCGGTCCCCGCGATGACTTGGAGCCTCCCGGCAATCCTCGACACGGTGCGTTTGACGACTTCGATGTGCTCTTCGTGGGTGAGGGTGGGGCTTTCACCTGTGGTGCCGCAGGGGACTATCCCCTCGACCCCGCCATGAACCTGGGCCTCGAGCAGGACATCGAAAGCCGCCCAGTCGATGGAGCCGTCGGCGCGGAACGGAGTGACGATCGCGGTGTAGGTGCCTTGGAGTCGTAAATCGCTCATGGCGCTCCATGACGCGACCGTGGGCGAAAGTAAAGAGCGGCGTCAGACGCCGATGCCTTCGTCGAGCCGACGCATCCCCTCGAGCAAGAGCGCTTCGCTGGACTGGTTGATGGTGCGCTGCTTTGGTTTGAAGGACGGGTCGAGGGAGAACTCGCCGTCGGTCACGCGGCACATTCCATAGAAGGCCTCCTCGCCCTTTTGCGCGCCCCAGAGGGCATGGACCACGTTGCCATCTTCGAGATGGATCTCGCCCGAGGTCGCGCCGCTGCGGATCCGAAGGCTGCCTGTCTTGCGACCGTGGAAGAGGATTTGAACCAGGTCTGGAAGACCCATTTCGTGGAGCGAACCGGAGACTCCACGAGCGCTCCCTCGGGCCTCGCGCTGATCGAGCATCGCTTTGAGGCGAGCGACCAGCACGTCGGTGGTGGCCGGCTTGATCACGAAGTCGAGGACCCCAAGGGCAAATGCTTTTTGTGCGTCGGCGCGCTCCTGACGGCGCGTGTAGATGACCCACGGGAGGTCCTTTCCCCAGGGCTGCTTGCGAGCGTCGGCAAGGAGCTTGAGGCCGTCGCCCTGGGCCAAGTCGAGCTCGCTGAGGACAAGGTCCGTCCCCCCCTCGGCAAGGATCTTCATCGCCTGCTCCGCGGAACGCGCGGTCTTCACTTCGAAGCCCTGCTCCACCATGCGAAGCTCCACGACGGTGGTTTCTTCAGGGTCGGTGTCGATGATCAGGGCGTCGTAGCGGTTGGACAAGAGACGTTCGCGGACGTCCTGTCCCATGACGGTGGTGTGGAGCAGATCGACCATGTTGGGGTCGAACAAGGTGCCTTTGTACTTGGCAAGGACCGAGGTGGCTTCTTGGGGCGAGAGCTGCTTGCGATAGGGGTTGCGAGGGTTGAGGGTGAGGTCGGCGTAGGTGTCGGCGATGGCGAGCAGGCGCGACCCGAGGGGGATCTCTTTTTGGCTGAGGCCGTCCGGGAACCCCTTGCCGTCGTAGCGCTCGTAGAGGTGCTCGGTGGCGGCGATGGCGTCGGGCGAGAGTCGGACCGCCTCGAGGAGACGGGCTGGGGTGCTGAAGCATTTTTGTGCAGCGACCCGGTGCCCGTCGTATTCGCCGACGTTGAGCGCGGTGAGGTGAAACTGCCCCATCTTGCCGAGGTCGTGGAGGTAGGCGGCGGCCACCAGATCGGCGGTGCTGCCGGGGGCAAGTCCCATGCGCTCGGCAAGGCGACGGGCCAGGCGTGCGACGTGAGAGGAGTGTCCTCGGAGGTCCTGACGGGAGCTTTCGAGAAGGCTCACCATGACGTTGAGGAGCTCCACGACGACGTCCCCCGCAACGATGGCTTTGACGTTCTGGGTGGTGGCCTCTTCGTAGATGGGGATGGTGCCGGTGCTGCTCATGGAGTCGGCAACCGACGGAGGCGCTGATTTGGCTTTAGGTGGGATGGCCTGAGGGGCGACGGATG
Organism: uncultured delta proteobacterium; assembly: GCA_903894755.1. Classification (GTDB taxonomy): domain Bacteria; phylum Myxococcota_A; class Polyangia; order Polyangiales; family Polyangiaceae; genus CAITRH01. Next base: position 21,955 of record CAITRH010000042.1, on the reverse strand, counting down.
CGACCTTTGGCTTGTCGAGCATCAGGACGGGCTGTGGCTCGTCGCTGCGTGGACCATAGGGATCACGCCGGTCGGTGAAGCGTCTTGCGGGCACCGGAGGCGTCACGGCCGGCAGTGGCAGGGAAGTGGACGTCGGCTGGGCGACAAGCTGGGGGCCGCCGCCTGGGGTGAATTCGATTTCGTAGGCGCGCGAGGAGAACTGCACCTGCTGGCGTTCAAGCATCGCGAAGGCGCGGACATCCCCTTGGTAGGCCCTGGCGATGGCGGCCTTGACCGCCGCGGGACGAGCCAAAAGAGCCCTTACGTCGCGCGCCCCGGAAGCGATCTTCACCTGGGACAAGTTGTCGCGCTGGTCGGGGTCGGGCGTGACGACGCTGAGGGTGAAGGAATTGACGTCGTACAGCACCGGGAAGATCAGGCGACTTTCGGCAAAACGCGCGGGGATAAGGTCGATGGTCGACCTGGGGATTTCCGCCTTGGCCAGCTTTTCGGTGGAGACGAAGTTGGTTCGGTAGTGGAGCGCCAGAAGCTTGAGGAGGTCAGCCTCTTCGACGAGCCCGAGATCGAGCAGGACCTCTTCGGCGCGTTCGCCGGTACGGTTCATCACGTCGACTGCCTGGCCGTGTTGCTCGGGACGGATCAGGCCTTCTTGCAAGACCAGGTCGAGGACCTTTCTCGAAGGAGCAGCGGTCGGAGGATGGATTGTGGCCAAGGGCGGAGGCGAGTGTATCAGCGCTCACTTAGGAGGACACGGCGGAGAACGTCCCGCCGCGGTCGATCACATGATGCGCTGGCGGATCTTGGCGGCCTGGTCGCGGTATTCGCCGTCTTCGATGACGTGGTCGGGGTTCATCGGCGTGTTCAGCATGTAGTCTACGTGCTCTTGCGCCTGCTTCTTCTTGCCTACGTCGACGTAGAACTCGATGAGAAAGAGTCGATTCAAAAAGAACTGGGGGGCAAGCTCCACGGCGCGCTCGAGGTGCTCGACCGCTTTGGTCTTGCTTCCGATGCTAAGGGGCCATCCTGGCGCCTGGTGGTACAGCCGTCCGAGCGCCCGATGGGGACCTGCAAAGAAGAAGCGCTCGTTCTCTTTGAGGCAGGTCAGAAGCGACTGGTGCATGGGTTCGATGCCGCGGAGCGACTGCATGATCCCTCGGGCGAGGCCAAGAAGACCCGTGTTGGCGGCGTACCAGAAGTGACCGTAGGCGCTGCGCGGGTTGAGCGTCACCGCCTCCCGTCCTGACTCCATTCCCAGCTCGAAGAGGTGCTCGCGCTCACGGCTCCCCTCGGGTTGAAAGCGTCCTTTGAAGTAGTAGGCGTGGGAAAGCTTCCCGCGGATTAGGTCCTCGGCTGGGTGCTGTTTCTTGAGCTCATTGAGCAACTCGACGGCGCGAACAAGGTTTCCTGGGACTTCTTTTTTGTCGATCAGCGGATTGATGGCTTCGAACATCGCAAACCTCCAAGCCCGTACGATAACCGAACCGTAGTTCTGGAAACCCCAAAAGGAGCCCGCGCCGCGATCCGGTGCGGTCGATTCGCGCGGAGCTGCCATGGCGTTGACCGACAAGGTCGCTCCGGACACTAGAACCAGCCTTGAAGGTCACCGACGAGGCCACTTCGAGGGCAAGAGGAGCTCGGTGCCTAAGCCACAAGGCGACTCCGAGAGCCCGGTAGGCCTTGGTCGTTCGGCGACAAGGCAACTCCGAGGGTTCCGATGTCACGCAGGCGTTGACGACAAGGCAACTCCAGGAACTGAAACGGCCCGGTCGTTCAGCAACGAGGCGACTCTGGGGCCCGGAGCGGCCTCGTCGCTCAAAGGCAAGGCCACTTCCGGGGAATGGTGGGGCTCGGTCGTTCAGCGACAAGACGAGTGCAACGACGTGGAGTTGGCTGGTCGGTGGGTGACAAGGCGACTCCGTGCGTTTTTCAAAAGAAACGCCCGAAGCGGGGAGGAGGACCGCTTCGGGCGCTGAGGTCCGGGGCTATGAGCCCCGTGCTTGGGTCGCTAGAAAAGACATCCAGCCGGTGGGGTTCATTCCCGCGGCGTGAGTTTTTTCATGCTGCCCGCAAGCTGATACGCTCGGCTGAATGCACACATTGTTGCCGCCTCGCTTCGAGGGAGAAGAACGGTCTCACTACGTCGCCAGTCCCCGTGCCAAGCGCGCGTTTCGTACGGTGCTCGACGCGCAGCTACTCTTTCGAGAGCCCGGACAAACCGTGGTCGAACACCGCCTCACCGGCGCCGGCTCCGAGCGACGTCTTGAAATCGTGAGCCGACACCAGCTCGCTCGCGGCACGCTCACGGAAAGCTCGGTGCTCGAAGCCGACTGCGTACTTCGTCCCCTCACCTTCGAGCGCCAGGTCACGATGGCCGACGGGACCACGGCACGACATGAGCGCATCGATTTCACCAAGGGGCTCCTGCCGTTTCCCGAGGGGACCTACCCAGAGGTCCTGATCCCCTTCCTGCTGCGCTTTCAGCCCTTCGACGGCACCCGGCGGAGCACCCACGCATGGGTGACCGATCGCTTCGTGGCGCGCGTTTATTACGAGAGCAGTCGCAAGCCTCACCGCTGCCTTGTTCCGGTGGGGACCGTCGAAACCTGGGAGGTCGTCATGTACCCCGACCTGTCTGATTGGGTAAAAATCGGCGCGATCCTGACCGACCTGGTCAAGCCGCTAATCCCGAAATATCACATGTGGTTCGAGGTCGCGGCGCCGCATCGGCTCGTTCGCTTCGAAGGCCCCTACGGTCCGCCAGGAGCCCCCGAGCTCGTTCTCGAGCTGTCGCGGGTCGAGCGCTGAACCGTCGTGCCGTCCGCTCCCCCACCCGTCTCGCTTCGCCCTGCCGACTTCAACCTTGACTTCGTACTCGACGCGCTGGTGCGGGCTGGACTTCTGACCCCGGCGCAGTCCAAGGAAGTTCTCGCCGCGCAAATCTCCGTGCGCGCTCGGCTTCTGCGGGAACGGGGCGAACGGGTACGTCGCAAGACCTACGAGGTGTCGCCTGTCGAGATCGTCGCCTCGTATGCGTTCCCAGTCCAAGACCGTCCAGGCGTGGTCCTCGACGAAGAGATCGTCACGGAGGCCATCGCGGTGGCGACAGGCGTGCGGTATCAGCGCATCGATCCGCTCAAGCTCGACATGAAGGTGATCGCGCACACGTTGTCGGGACCTTTTGCCGAGCGCCACGTGGTGCTTCCGCTCGAATGGAGCCGAGGAGCGCTGGTGGTCGCCTGCGCCAATCCGTTCGATCGGGTCCTCGCCGACAATCTGTCGTCGCTAGTGGGAGGGCCGGTGGAACTTCGCCTGGCGGCCAAGAGCGAGATCCTCAAGGCTGTGGATCACGCCTACGGGTTCAACCGAAGCATCACGGCGGCTGTGGATGCAGCCACGTCGGGACCCGCGATCCAGAACCTCGAGCAGCTTGTGACCCTCGCGTCCACCAACCGCGAGCTTGCGGCCGACGATCGTCCCGTGGTCGCAGCGGTCGAGTACCTGCTTCGCTACGCGTTCGACCAACGCGCGAGCGATATCCATATCGAGCCAAGGCGGGACGGGTCCCTGGTTCGATTGCGCATCGACGGCGTGTTGCATGCGGTGCACAACATGCCCGCCGCGGCCCATCCGCCGGTGGTGTCGCGTCTCAAGACGCTGGCAAGAATGGACATTGCCGAGAAGCGTCGTCCTCAGGATGGGCGCATCAAGACGGTGCGAGCGGAACGGGAAGTCGAGCTTCGGATGTCTACGGTGCCGACGGCGTTTGGGGAGAAGGTGGTGCTACGCATCTTCGATCCTGAAGTCGCGGTGCAAGATCTCTCGCAGCTTGGGTTCGACCCGATCGAGCGCGAGCTTTTCGAAGGGTGGATTGCGCACCCGCACGGGATGATTCTGGTGACAGGTCCCACGGGGTCGGGGAAAACGACGACGCTCTACGCGGCGCTCAAAGCGTTGGCAGGGCCCGAGGTGAATGTCACGACCATCGAAGACCCCATCGAGATTGTCTACGAAGGGTTCAATCAGATTCAGGTGCAGCCGAAGATCGACCTCGATTTCGCGACCGCGCTTCGTCATATCCTACGTCAGGACCCAGACATCATCATGGTGGGGGAAGTTCGGGATCGAGAGACGGCACAGAACGCGGTCCAGGCGGCGTTGACAGGGCATTTGGTGTTGTCCACATTGCACACCAACAGCGCGGCCGAGGCGGTGACACGTTTAGCGGATCTGGGGGTTACGCCATTTCTCATAGGCGGAGCGCTTCTAGGGGTGATGGCGCAGCGTCTGGTGCGCACGGTGTGTCCGCACTGCGCGGTACCGACGCATTTAGCGGCCGACGAGATCGCGAAGCTTGGAGTGCCTTTACTGGAGTCGCCGAACGAGGGGGGACTTCGGAAGGGCAAGGGGTGTCCCAGGTGCAGGAACACGGGGTATTTCGGGCGAAGTGGGATCTTCGAGATGCTGACGGCGGACATGGACGTACGGGAGCTGATTGCACGCGGGAAGGCTTCCACCGAGATCGAGGCATTGGCACGTGGGCGAGGGATGCGGAGTCTTCGGGAAGCTGCAGCGTCGAAGATAGCGGCGGGTTTGACGACGCTCGAAGAGGTCCTTCGGGTGACCACGATGGGGTAAACCACGTCCAGATCGAAACCCGCCATTCCCGCCAACCTCCGTTTTGGCCTGCGGTGCCTGCTCACGTACTTTAAGTACGCTGCGCGGGCTCCTCGGCCAAAGCCTCGTCTGGCAGAAATGGCGGGGCTCGATCTGGACGTGGTTTAGAGAACCTCGTTGCGGACGGCCTCCGTCCGTCGTACCGTCCTGTTCCTCATGCTTGGTACCCCTTGTCCCGCTTTTGAGCTTCCCGGCACCGACGGTCATTTGCATACGCTGGACGAATTCGGCGAGGCGAAGCTGCTTGTGGTGATTGTGTCGTGCAACCACTGTCCTTACGTGGTCGCATACGAGGAGCGGATGGTCGCGTTGGAGCGCGACTATCGAAACAAAGGGGTACGGTTGCTCGCGATCAACGCCAACGACACAGTGCGCTATCCAGCGGATTCCATGGACAAGATGGTTCTTCGCGGGCGTCAGCGCGGTTTCGAGTTCCCGTATGTACGGGACGACGCGCAGGAGACAGTGCGGGCACTTGGGGCTCGTTTCACGCCCGAGGTGTTCGTGTTCGATCAGGCTCGACTGCTTCGCTACCACGGGCGGATTGACGACAACTACGGGGACGCCTCCAGGGTGAAGCGTCAGGATCTTCGGTTGGCTCTTGATGCGCTTCTCGATGGACGATTGCCTGAGGTAGCCGAGACGTCTCCTATCGGCTGCAGCGTCAAGTGGAAATAGGGGTCCGTCGCAAGGCTTGCGTTTTGCTGCAGAAGACGCGGTGAGAGCGCGGGGGTTTGGATGCGCGTTCCGGATTGTCTCCACACGCTGCGGCGGTCATTGCTGTCGGGGGAAACAAAAGCGACCTCAGCGCATGCTGTGAGCATGCGTTGTGCAGTGCGTTGCGCTTTGCGGAGGACATCATGCAAACAGCTCGGACGCCCGAAGGAAGCGTGCAAGGACGCAATGGGCTCACTTTCCCTATCAGTCGTATCGCCCTCGAAAGTTCCCGCGCAAGCCATCTGCTCGATCAGTGGGACATGGAGTGCGCGTGGGGCGAAGACCAGTCCCTGAGAAGTGCGAGCACCACGGGAGGGCTTGCCGACGGACGGGTTCTGCCGATGCCGTCGGTTGAGGAGGCTCCAGGCGAAGATCGCGAATGGCAGCACACGACTGCGGAAGACCTGATGGAGCATCTGGTTGAGACGCACCATGGGCGGACCCGTCAAGCGCTTTCTCAGGCGGAGCGGTCTTTTCGCGGTCTCGACATGGTGGTGTTTGAACGGTTGGCGGCGCTTCTCTTGGCGCATATGAGGCGCGAGGAAACGGTGGTGTTCCCACGAATTAGGGCGTTTGAAAGGGCGCGAGATGGACGAGGCCCGTGGCCCGACCCGGATGGCCCGTCGCTTCCCGTTCTCATCACCGAGGCGCGCGGCGTGCACAACCGCATCGTCGAGCTCCTGAGTGACATGGGTGGGAAGTGCAGCAAGCTGGAGGATCCGTCGCTAGCCGCGGTGTTCGAGTCGCTGCAGGTGGGGGTGCGACGTCAGCTCCATCTTGAAAGCAACGGGCTGTTCCCCATCGCGCTGGGGTTAGAAGCGAGCGCGTAGTATCGGTACCGACCGCCCCCACCAGTCCGCAGCCACCTCGCCGACCGTCGGACCTCACCCCCCGCGACTTCGCGCTCCTACAAATTCCCCCTCCCCATCGATGGGGAGGGGGACGATGTGAACGCTCCGAATCGTGTGGGGGTGAGGTCCGCGGGAGTGACGCGAGGAGCTTCCAAGCAGATCACGCAGAGAGCAATCCACCAGGACCTACCCGCAGGAAGGGGGAGCGACCAACGGGAGCGTAGGGGCGAAGCCCCTTTTTGCCCCCCCGCAGGGGGTCCACCAGAGGGTGAGGAAGAGGAGCAGGAGGGCGGTTACTACGATGGCGACCACGGCGATGGGGTCAGGTCGAAGTCTGTTGAGGAGCACGTTGGCGGCATCGCGCACGGCGGGGTCTTTCGACTCACGGAGGGTTTGCCTGGCGAGTGTCTGCACTTGGCTGTAGTCGCCGTCGTTGAAGGCTTGAAGGAGCGCGTCAACCTCCGGCCCCTTTGGAAACCCTTGGGCAAACGGCGGGATCATCGGGGAGCAGGCTGAAGTAGACGTCCCGTGTCCGCCGCTCCCGCGTCCTGCTCCATCGGGTCTTCCTCGTATTCTGGAGGCGGTCCCATCGGGACCTTGGGAGGGGAACTGCACGCGCCAAGGACAACCACGAGGGCGACGGCGAGAAACGATAGAACGTGCATAGGCGACCGCCTAAAAGCTCGATCGAACGTGGCTTAGGATCATTTCGAGCGCCACTCGGTTTTGCCCCCCCTCGGGAATAATCAGATCGGCAAAGCGTCTGGACGGCTCCACGAACGCGAGGTGCATGGGACGCACCGTTTCGTAATACTGCTTTCGAATTTGCGCAAAAGACCTTCCGCGTTGCTCGAGATCGCGACGAATACGTCGCATAAGCCGAATATCCGCGTCGGTGTCTACGAAGAGCTTTATGTCGAAACGTGCCCGCAACCGATCGTCGGCCAGGACCAAGATCCCCTCGACCACGATGACCGGCGTTGGCTCGATACGCAGCCCTTCGGGACACCGGTCGTGAACGGCGAAGTCGTAGGTTGGGCGCACGATGGCCGTTCCGGCGTGCAGGAGGTCGAGGTGTCCCGACAGCAGTTCGAGCTCGATGGCATCGGGATGATCGAAGTTGAGACGCTGCCTCTCTTCGAGCGGAAGGTGCGGCTGGGGTCGATAGTAGTGGTCCTGCTCGAGAAGCGCGCCGGCCCCGTCGGGCAACGCGGCGAGAATCCCCTTGGCAATGGTGCTCTTTCCCGAACCCGAGCCACCTGCAATGCCAAGAATGAGCGGTCGAAAGGGAGGTTTCTTGTCCGCCATGCTGGCGCGCGTCATTAGCACGCCCTTGGGGGAGGCGAAGCCCGATGTGTCCGCACGGGGACCGCGTCGACATTTCTTCCCGTCAGCAGCGCTACTACGTCACCGCCGCAAAGACGCTCGGGAAGACCACAAAACAGCGGGGCTAGTCCGAGCGCGCCGTTTGCCTCAAGGGTCATTCCAAGCTCGCGCCGTGCGAAGTCGAGCGCGTCGTCTATCGCACGCTCCCTTACAAGCAGCACGCCTCCGATCGCCGCTCGAATGCGCTCGACGCAGGCGGTTGCTTCTCCATCTTCCGACGTCTTCCCCGCAAGGGCCATCGCAACGGCGCAGCCCTGCTCGCTCTGAACCCCCCACACGGGACGATCGACTGTGGGCTCGGCTCCTTCTTCCGCCAGTGCCCACGCAAGTCCGGTGGCTAGCCCGCCGCCTCCAAGCGGTACGAGCACCCGCTCGGGGATTCCTCTAAGCGCATCGACCAGCTCGAACCCTATGGACGCACCATTACCCAGCACTACGGCTTCGTCACTGGGCGATAGAAACGGTGCCCCAGTGGTTTCTGCGAACCTTCTGGCCCCCTGTTCGGCCGCCTCGTAGCGATCCGAGCCGACCACCACGAGCTCCGCTCCCCAACGTGTGATGTGACGACACTTGGTCGCTGGAGTCGAACGCGGCACGAACACGGTGGCGTGCAGGCCCAGCATGTGCGCGGCATACGCCACGCCTATCCCGTGATTTCCCTGGCTTGCGGTCACCACGCACGCCCCGCGTTGGGAAACGAGCGCCACGAGCGCCCCACGCACCTTGAAGCTTCCCGTTACCTGCAGGGCCTCGAGAGCTAGCCACACGCGGGTCTTCCCCGACCGGTCGGCTCGGACATCAAGCTCCTCGGCCCGTACAACCGCCACCGGCCGAAGACCCGGGAAATGACCTCCCATGTCGCGAACCCGTCCAAGCTTCGTTCCGCTAGGAAACGCTCCGCTCGGAAACGCTACCGCCCCCGACGCTGCTTCCACCACGCGCATGCCGTTGTTACGGACCCACGCGGCCCAAGGTTAGGGGCAAGCCCCCGCAAACCTCTCAACAAACGCTCGCTGCAAGACCACTTCGGCCGCCTGCGACAACGCAAGCTCGGAGCGTCCGTACCCCGGTTCTACCCGCTCCACCGTCACCTGCCGCCCCTCGACGCGAAACCGTACACGCCAGTCCTTGACAGCAAGTCGAAAACCGTCCCCATCGCGTCGAATCCGACGGTAAGGATGCGGCTGCGGCCCCAGCGCAAGCACCTTGATCACGCGCTCGTCGAGATCGAGCCCGTGTTCGGCACGAAGCCATGCGACCTGCTGCCAAGCAAATGGAGACCACGCCACCTCGAACCCTGGCTCCGGGTCACCTGGCCCTCTGTCTAGCGGCTCGACCCATCCGCGTGACGCTTCCGGAAACGCATCGGCCCACGGCACATAGGGCTTCACGTCAAGCACCGGCGTCCCATCCAGAAAATCCACATCGAGCACATGCAGCGTCAGTCCCCGCACGGCCTCTAGGCGCACCACAGAAAGCCCAATGGGGTTGGGACGATGCGGAGAACGCGTCGCAAACACTCCTCGACGTTTGCCCGCACTTCGAGGGGCGAGCACCTTCGAGCGCCACGCTCCCGTCTCGTTCAGGTGAAACCAGAACAGCACCCACAAGCGATCCCAGCTCTCGAGGTCGCAAAGCGCAAACTCGAACCCCGGCAAAAGCTCGAGGGTCCCCCGAACCCCGAACGACGCGTACGGCTGACGAGGCGCGCTCACCCGATCGACATACGGCGTGTGCGCCACACCAATGGGCGTCATCGTCAAGCTCCCCAGGCTCATGGTGCGAGTCTATCGGACTTCCACGGTCCCCCACCTGCCTTTCGTGCTCCCTTTTATGCTTGACATGAGTGCAACGTTGGGTTGGACGCCGGACACGATGTCGGACTATTTCTGCCCCTTGTTGCCTGTCTCGTACATCGTAAGACTGCGCAGGAATTCTGCGACCCCAACAAAAGATCGCCTTGGCCCTTCAATGTCATTGCATCGCTTCCCAAAGCTCGTACCGTAAGTGCATTCGGAGGTGCAGCATGCGTTGGCCCGTCAGATTCGTGGCCCTACCGTGCGCGTTAGCTTTGGCGGCGTGCGGCGGTAGCGGAAGTAGTTCGGTTTTCACGGATAACAAGGACGGGGGAGGGAGCGTCGATGCGTCCATCCCCCTCGTCGATGGGGCGGGCGCCGGCGACGGCACCGTGCGCCGTCCAGACGGAAGTATTTTCGGGGACGCGTCGAGTGACGCATACATCCCCCCCAACTGCGCGGCCAAAATCTGCGCCGACTTCTTTGACGGCGGGGCCAACTGCGGTCGCATCAGCGACGGGTGCGGGGCCATGCTGTCTTGTGGCGATTGCCCGACCGGGCAAACCTGTGGCGGCGCCGGCCTCCCTTTCGAGTGTGGGACAACCTGCACGCCGAAGACCTGTGTCCAGCAGGGGCTCGCGTGCGGTAGCACGGGAGATGGATGTGGCGCCACGCTCTCCTGTGGAACCTGCATAAATGGAGAGTCATGCGGAGGCGGCGGTGTCTCCGGCGCATGCGGCAAACCTCCCTGCCCTCCTCGCACCTGCCTAGATCAGTCGATCCAGTGCGGCCCCGCCAATGACGGCTGCGGAAACCTCGTCCAGTGCGGTACGTGCGAGGCGGGAACCTGCGGCGGAGGTGGAACTCCCTACGTTTGTGGCTCCCCTGTCCTCGTCGACGCCAATCCTTGTGTCCCCACGACCTGCTCCGCGCTCGGCTTGAACTGCGGTCCTGCAGGGGACGGCTGCGGGAACGCCATCGACTGTGGAAACTGCACCCCACCGCAAACCTGCGGCGGCGGCGCTCAGCCCGGTTCCTGCGGAGGAACCACCGGGTGTATCCCCAAAACCTGCCTGGCGCTCGGGCTGTCTTGCGGCTCCGTCGGCGACGGCTGCGGAACGCTCCTCGATTGCGGCCACTGCACCGCACCAGATAGCTGCGGCGGTCAAGAATACGGCAAATGTGGACACTCCTGCGTCCCCAGCACCTGCACCCAACAAGGACTCTCCTGCGGCCAAACCAGTGATGGCTGCGGCAATGTCCTCAACTGCGGAACCTGCACGGACCCAGACACCTGCGGCGGCGGTGGCCTCGCTGGTAAATGTGGAAGCACCTGCACAAACTTCTGTCGAAAACAGGTCAAGTGCGACGGCGGTGCGACAACTACCGTCAAAGGCACTGTCTACTCCCCAGCCAAAGGCAAATGGACAAGTTGTCCCACCTGCGGCGACCCGCTCTACGGCGCTGTCGTCTACGTCCCCAACGAAACCGTCGCGGCTTTCCCCACAGGCGTCTCCTGCGACCAGTGCGGTGCACAAGCCTCCGGTGCCCCCCTCGTCACCGCCATCAGCGCAGCTGACGGAACCTTCACCCTTACCAATGTCCCCGCCGGCGTTGACTTTCCCCTCGTCATCCAGCTCGGTCGCTGGCGACGTCAGATCACGGTCCCCGCCATCACCGCCTGCACCGAAAAGGTCCTTCTCCCAGAGCAGACCCGCCTCCCTCGAAACAAAACGGAGGGCAATATCCCTCTTACCGCCATGGTCACCGGCTCCGTCGACGCCCTCGAGTGTGTCCTTCGCAAGATCGGAATCGACGACAGCGAGTTCACCAATCCCGTGACCGGAGGACGGATCCAGTTTTACCTCCCCCCCAGCGGCCCCGGCGCCAAGATTTCCTCAGCAACACCATCCTACAACGATCTCATGGGGGTCCCCGCCACTCTGGCCAAATACGACATGGCCATCTTCGCTTGCCAGGGGGGCGAGTACTCGAAGAACACGACGCACCAGAAGAACTTGGTCGACTACGCCAACAAAGGCGGTAGGGTGTTTGCCACCCACTACAGCTACACCTGGCTCTACAATGTGTCTCCATTCAATACCGTCGCTACCTGGAACAAGAACCAGAGCTCGCCGCAAGACCCATTCCTCGGTACCATCGATACCACCATTGTAGGCGGTCGTGGTCAGGCCTTCTCCGACTGGCTCCGCAACCTCGGTGCCCTCACCACGGCTGGAAAGGTCTCCCTCAATGTCACCCGGCATGACGTCGACGCTGTCGTCGCCCCCACGCAGGGGTGGATCTACGGCATCAACACGAGCCCCAACCCAGACAAGAACACCGTCCAGCACCTCACCTTCAACACCCCGGTAGGTTCCGCCGCCGCACAACAATGTGGAAGGGTCCTCTTCAGCGACTTCCATGTCAACAACTCGAGTGGATCGGCCACCTTCCCCGGCAGTTGCGGCAGCACCCTGACCATGACCGCTCAGGAAAAGGTCCTCGAGTTCATGCTCTTCGACCTCGCCTCCTGCGTGACTCCCGACGTCCCCCCCGTGTGCCAACCCAAGACCTGCGGACAGCTTGGGTTTACCTGCGGGTCCATCGGCGACGGTTGCGGAAACCTCCTCCAGTGCGGCCCCTGCTCCACGCCCCAAACCTGCGGCGGCGGTGGTACTCCAGGCGTCTGCGGTGGCTGTATCCCCAAGACCTGCCAAACCCAGGGCCTTGCTTGCGGATTCACCGGGGACGGCTGCAACAATATCCTCAACTGCGGACCCTGCGTTGACCCACAAACCTGCGGCGGCGCCGGCACTCCTGGCGTCTGTGGCGCTTCCACTTGCACCAAAGCGACCTGTACAAGCCTAGGCTTCGTGTGCGGCCCCGCCGGTGACGGGTGTGGTGGCGCCCTCGCTTGTGGAACCTGCCCCACCGGTCAATACTGCGGTGCCGGTGGCGCCCCTGGCAAATGCGCCTCCCTTGACTCCGGAGCGTGCCTGCCAACAAACTGCACAGCCCTCGGATTCAACTGCGGTCCTGCAGGTGACGGCTGCGGCGATGCTCTCAGCTGCGGCACTTGCACAGTCGCAGGGCAAACCTGTGGCGGCGGCGGATTCCCCGGAAAGTGCGGAAGTGCCTGCACCCCAAAGACCTGCTTGCAGCTCGGTCTCTTCTGTGGAGCTGCCGGCGACGGCTGCGGCGGTACTCTCAGCTGCGGCACTTGCACCATCGCCGGGCAAACCTGCGGCGGCGGCGGAGTTACCGGAGTCTGTGGGATTACGTCCTGCACGCCTCGCCTTTGTCCCGCACAGAACCTCAATTGTGGAAATACCACCGACGGGTGCGGACACCCCCTCAATTGCGGCACATGTGTCGACCCAGAAGTCTGCGGCGGTGCTGGCACCCCCGGCGTCTGCGGCGTCATACCCACTCCTAAGTAGCCTGCCCATCCCTCCGGCCCGGTGTCCCTCTCCACTTTCGAGGGATACCGGGCCTTTCCCTTCCAACCCGCCAAACACAAAGACCACCCTCCATGCAACGTCTATCTGGGCTCGACGCGCAGTTTCTCCACCAAGAAACCCCGTCGACTCCCATGCACACGCTCAAAATATCTGTCCTCCAGCCAGACCCAACTGCCACCGACTCCGCCTACGACCACGTAAAACATACCCTCGAACAACGTCTCCACCTGCTCCCAGCCTTTCGACGTAAGCTCCTTCCTGCCCCCTTCGACCTCGGTCACCCCCTCTGGATCGAAGACCCTCGCTTCGCCTTCGAAACCCACTTGCGTCGAGTCCGCCTCGCCCCCCCTGGAAACGATCGGCAATTTGCTGAAGCCATAGCAGCCCTCACCGAACCCATGCTCGACCGAAACCGTCCACTCTGGGAGCTCTGGATCCTCGAAGGGCTCGAGGGGGGACGCGTTGCTGCCGTTGCCAAGGTCCACCACGCGGTCGCGGACGGGGTTGCAAGCGCAGAGTTCCTGCGACGGGTGCATGACGAGGGGCCGGAACGCCTCGTGGCTCCTCCCCCCGCGCAGACCTGGGAGCCCGAACCGGTCCCTCCCAAGATTGCACACGCCCTCTGGGCCTTCTCCGACCATCTGTCATTTGTGCGTCACAACCTTCCAGCTACACTGGAGCGGGCTCGGGCTGGCAAGGCGATGAGCGGTCCGGATTATCCCCCCTTGCCGTTTACGGCTCCTGCCACGCCGTTCAACCGGAGCATCACCCCGGCCCGTGCCTTCGCCTTCGCATCGGCCCCCCTCGAAAGCGCCCGCATTGTTCGCAAAGTGTTCGAGGTCACCATCAATGATATCGTGCTTGCCACCGTGGCAGGAGGGCTGCGCCGTTACCTCCAGCGTCGTGGCGCGCTGCCTGGGCTCCCTCTGGTAGCTGGACTGCCGGTCTCCACGCGTCTCCCGGAGCACCAAGGGACCTTGGGGAACCGACTTGCTCGCATGTGGGTAACGCTTGCAACAGATATCGCAGACCCTGCAGAGCGGCTGCGACGGTGCAAGACGTATGCGGATATCTCCAAGCGGGAGTTTCGCGAAACACGGGGAGCCCGCTTCGAAGACTGGCTGGAGTTCTTGCCTCCCCTGCTGTGCAAGGGGCTCGCCCTCGGATTGCGAACTGCCGTGCAAGCAGGTAAGTTTTCCGAGAATCTGCTGCTGTCCAATGTCCCAGGCCCACCTGAGAAGCTGACCTTTGGAGGGATGAAAGTCGATGCGTTCTTTTCCGTGGGACCTGTGCTCGAGGGGATTGGTCTCAACATGACGGCATGGAGTTACGCCGGACAGCTAAACTTCTCCATGGTGGCCTGCCGCGACCTCGTGCCCGACCTATGGGAGCTCGTCGAGGAGCTTCCTGTCGCCCTCGATGAGCTTCGGGTGGCCGCCGAGAGGGACTAATCTGGCCAGCCGGCCAGATTAGTCACCCTCCAGGGGGGATCAATCACCCTCCAGGGGGGATCAATCACCCTCCAGGGGGGATCAATCACCCTCCAGGGGGGATCAATCTACCCAGGCGGCCAGATTAATCTACCTCCAGGAGGGATTGATCTACCTCCAGGAGGGATTGATCCCCCTCCAGGGGGGATTGATCGCAACGGCCCGCGATCGCGGTCGGCCCATTACGGACGCGGACCTCACCGTCCGCGATTTTGCACTTCGCGCCGCGCCATGTCGCTATGCTGCGGGCAAGACACCATGACTGATAGCGTATTGCTGCCCGTTTCCCGCATTTCCTGCCCGCACTGCGGCGCGACGCACCCTGGCGATCAGCAACGTTGTGAGAAGACGGGACGGGCCATTGGGGGGGACGAACGCCTCGTCGGGCAGCTGATTGACAAGCGTTACCGCATCGTTCGGGTGCTTGGGACCGGGCCATTTGGTGCCGTGTACAAGGCCGAGCACGTGACTGTGGGGAGGCATGTGGCGCTTCGCATCCTCCCCTCGGTGTTTCTTCAGCATCCATCGGCTTTGAACCGGTTCTTCCGGGAGGCTCGTTTGATGAGCTCGGTGGCGGGACCTCACATTCATGCGCTGGTGGATGCGGGGCTATCATCCGAGGGGCTCGCC
The DNA here is from genome assembly GCA_903894755.1 of uncultured delta proteobacterium. GTDB lineage: Bacteria > Myxococcota_A > Polyangia > Polyangiales > Polyangiaceae > CAITRH01. The sequence continues at coordinate 6,947 of CAITRH010000042.1, read as the reverse complement.
TATGTTGCCTACGAGTACGTGCGAGGTCGAAGCCTTGCAGCGGCGCTGTCGGTGGATGCGCCATTGGGGCTTTCGCAAGCGGCGACCATCGTGTGCGACATTCTATCTGGGCTGGCAGCGCTTCACGAGTCAGGGTTTGTGCATCGACTGCTTTCCCCCGAGTCGGTACTGCTCCAGATGAGTGAGTCCGGGGTCGAGCACGCAATTGTAACCAACTTTGGCTCCACTGTAGTGGAGGCAAAAATACACCGTCCAGCGTCGCTTGGGGATGCCCTGGAGGCTGCGGCACTTCCAACTGTGTTCGTTCCGCGGGCGTACGAGCCACCGGAGCGCGAACGGGGGGCCCCCACGAGCCGTCGGGAGGACATCTTTGCCGCAGGTGTGATCCTGGCAGCCTGTTTGTCACCGGTGGGCATGGTACACTTTGGCTCCGACTTATTGCGTCTTGGGGTCCCTCCGACGATCGATGCCATTGCAACGCGGGCTGCCAATCCGCATCCTGAGGCGCGATTCGACACAGCCAAAGAAATGCGAGATTGCCTGCTTGCCTATGCCTACGTGGGGGAGGACGATCCCTCGTCGGTGACCGAGACGCACATTGCCGATCTTCGAGCGTTGAGCCGTCGGGAGCGTCGGGGGGAACACAGGTTGCCAGCAGCATCGGGACTGGTGGTTCAGGGGGTACTTCCTCTTGCTATCCTATTGTCACTTCGAGCGCGCTTAGGAAATCTATGGGGATCTGTTGCAGCGCAGGTGGACGGGCTTGGGAAACTTGGGCCTGGGCCGATTCCTTTTGTGCAGCTTGCCAAGGCCCTTGAAATGGGCGACGTGCGTTATGGGACCGGGGATCGGCTTCTCTGCAACGTGGTGGGGGAGGCCGCTGCGCAATCGGATGCGATGGTACGGCTCCTGGCCGAGCAGGGACCGCTGACTCCGGAGCTGTTTTTCGATCAGGTAGCCACAAACTGGGCAAAGATGTTGGGATATGCGAAGGCGAGGGCTGCGAATGTGGGACGGGGGTATGGGCGTCTCGAGCTGCGGGGACATCCCGAGCCTCGTCTTGCGGTATGCGCCTGTTTTACAGGGATTCTAAGTGCCACCATGGCACGTCTTGGTGCACGCAATGCGGAGGTCAACAAGACGGCTTGTGAGGGGGTGGGTGACCCCGCTTGCATTTACGGAGCCACCTGGATGTGATCAGCGGGTCACGACTGGGATCCCAGTGAGCTTGTCGGCGAGGTCGACGAGACGGAGGAATTCAGCGCGGTAGCCTTCGCGGTCGGGGCCTTTTCCTGCTGTTGCAAGGGAGCGCACCAAGCCGTAGGTCGCAGCGCCTTTGTGTTCCGAACCTCGAAGCAGCATACCGAAGGCGGCGACACTGGAAACGAACTGGAGATCGGCGTCGGTGTCGAGTTTGGTCAAGCGGTCGGGCACGACGAACACCAGTTCCTTACTGGCGGTCTCGGAGGGTTCTTTGTAGCGGAGCTTGACTGTGACGAGCTCCGTGGAATCGGCTGCTGGGCTTGCAGCGGTAGGGGACTGGTACCTGAGGGGGTCGACAGCTCCAGTGGGGGCAATGCTGCCCGGGGGGACGATCTCGTAGATGGCGGTAACGGAATGGCCCGCGCCAAGGTCACCGGCATCTTTGCGGTCGTCGCGGAAGTCCTCAGCGCGCAGCAGTCGGTTTTCGTAGCCGATGAGGCGGTAGGCTTGCACGCGCTTCGGGTTGAACTCGACTTGAAGTTTGACGTCCTTGGCGATGGTGACGAGGGTTCCACCGGCCTGGGTTACGAGGACTTTCTTGGCTTCTTGCATGGAATCGAGGTAGGCGTAGTTACCATTTCCTTTGTCGGCGAGGCGTTCCATGGTGGAGTCTTTGACATTGCCGGTACCGACACCGAGGACCGTGAGGAACACGCCACTTTTGCGTTCTTCTTCAATGAGGCGTTCGAGGTCACTGGGGCTACTGGTACCAACGTTGAAGTCGCCATCGGTGGCGAGGATCACGCGGTTGATGCCATTGGGGCGGAAGTTTTCGCGAGCTGTGCGGTAGGCAAGGCGGATTCCAGCACCTCCATTGGTGGAGCCACCGGCCTCGAGGTTGGAGAGGACTTGCAAGATGTCCTGTTTTTTGTGTCCTGGTGTAGAGGGGAGGGCGAGCCCTTCGGAGCCGGCGTAGACGACGATGGCAACGCGGTCATTTTCTCCGAGTTGGTCGACGAGGAGTTTGAGGGCGCCTTTGACCAAGGGGAGTTTGTTGGGGTCGTTCATGGAGCCGGAGACATCGATGAGGAAGACCAGGTTTCGCGGCGGGAGGCGAGCGAGGTCTACTTTCTTCCCTTGGAGTCCAATGCGGAGGAGACGGTGGGAGGGGTTCCAGGGGCAGTCGGTGAGGTGGGAGGTAACGGAGAAGGGGGCGGAGCCTTGGGGAGCGGGGTAGTTGTAAGAGAAGTAGTTGATGAGCTCTTCGATACGGACAGCGTCTTTGGGGGGGAGTCGCCCTTCTTTGGTCAGGAAGCGCCGAACATTGCTATAGGAAGCGGTGTCGACGTCGATACCGAAGGTAGACAGTGGGTTTCGAGAGGTTTCGAGGAACGGGTTTTCGTCGATGCGTTGGTAGGACTCGGTGTTGGGCTGTTCAGCAGCGTCGGGGAGCGCGAAGGCGCTTGGGGAAGGGGTTGATGCTGGGGAAACGCGAGGGCTGGCCATGCCCGCGTAGCCTCCGCAGGCAGCGAGGGAGACCAAGGCGAGAGGCGCAATGATGCGGCGGGACCAGGAAAACGTCATGAGAAACCTCCGATGGCGTGGCAACGGCCGGCAGGTGAGGGACTTACAGCGGGCCGGTTGCTTTTTTGGTCGGGCGTAATAGTGTTGGGCCGATGCGGATGGATTATCGGGTCATTGTCCAGTCATGAGCAAGCTGCCGGCTGTAGAAAAAGAGGGACGATCCTCGGCAGACTGCGAGAAGGGGCGCATGGAGAAAGCGCTTGAAGAGAGCGAGTTGTACTTTCGCACGCTCTTCGCGAAGTCCCGGGTAACGATGTTGCTGGTCGATCCGAGCGACGGGCGCATCGTGGACGCCAATGAGGCTTCCAGCACCTATTATGGCTATCCGCTCGAGCAGCTTCGTCGGATGCATATCTACGAGATCAATATGCTTACGCCCCAGCAAATCTCCGACGAGATGGCCCAGGCGAAGATAGAGGAGCGCTGGCACTTTTTCTTTCGGCACCGCCTGGCCAGCGGCGAGGTGCGCGATGTGGAGGTTCATTCGGGGCCACTGAATATCGCAGGGAGTACGCTCCTCTATTCGATTATTCACGATATTACCGACCGACGTCGGCTGGAGGATGAGCGTCGCAAGCTTTCTCTTGCGGTGGAGCAGAGTCCTGTGTCGATTGTGATCACCGACGTCGATGGGCACATCGAGTATGCCAATCCGTGTTTTACCGAGCAGACAGGGTACTCGTTGGCGGAGGCTATGGGCCAAGACTCACGATTGTTAAAGTCAAGCGATACCAGTCCTGCCGATCAAGCCGAACTCTGGAGCACTATCAGCGGCGGGCAAACCTGGAGGGGAACTTTCCACAATAGGAAAAAGGACGGGACCTCGTACTGGGAGTCGGCGCAAATTGCTCCGATCTTCGACAGCGGCGGTCGGATTACCCATTACCTTGGGGTAGAAGAGAACATCACGCCGCTCAAAGCTGCCGAGACCGCACTGCGTGAGAGCGAAGCGCGTTACCGCTCTGCGTTGACTGCATTGGCCGAAGGCGTTCTGGTCTACGATGTTCATGGCACGCTGGTGACAGTCAATCCTGCTGCAGCGCGTATCCTCGGACTGACTGCCGATGAATGCTTAGCGCGCACCGTAGATGATGCTGCTTGGAGGATGGTGACACCGGACGGGACCCCATGGCCTCCCTCCGAGCTGCCTTCCGCTGTGAGCCTACGTGATGGGCAGCCGCGACGCGACGTACTGGTGGGGGTGTTCCGTCCAGATGGCGGTCTGAGGTGGATCACGGTGAGCACCGAGCCCATTCGGGATCTGGGCACGGACACATTGCAGGCTGTGGTGGTGTCGTTCAACGACATTACTGCAAGGAAAGCTGCGGAGGACTCCCTTCGTGAGAGCGAAGCGCGCCTTACGCGGGTACTGGACGGCACGGACGACGGGTTTTGGGATTGGAATGTGCTGACCGGCGAGACTGTGTTCAGCCGCCGCTGGTCCGAAATGCTCGGCTATCAGGCAGGTGAAGTCACGAGCCAGGCAAGCAGTTGGGGCCAGATGGTCCATCCCGACGATCTCGCTCGGAGCACTGCAGCGTTGCACGCTCATTTTGCAGGAGAGACCTCTCGCTACGAGTGTGAGCACCGGGTTCGGACAAAGAGTGGCGAGTGGTTATGGATCCTGGACCGCGGCAAGGTCACCGAGAGGGACCCCGAGGGACATCCCCTGCGCATGGCGGGGACGCACACGGACACGACCGAGAGGAGGCACCTTCAAGATCGACTGAATGCGATCCTGCTCGAGCAGAATGTGATTCTAGAACACACCAGCGTGGGCATATCCCGATTGCAAGATCGGAAACTGGTGTGGATGAACCGCAAGATGCTGGAGATGTTCCAGTATTCCGCCGAGGAGATGGTGGGCCAATCTATCCGCATACTCCATCCGACGCAAGAGTCCTTCGAGGAGATGGGGGCACACTGGTATCCTGTGCTGATCCAAGGGGGGGAATACCGCACCGAGCGCGAGATGTGTCGCAAGGACGGCTCGCTGATCTGGATTCGCATCCACGGAAAGGCAGTGGATCCCGGGGATCCCACAGCAGGCAGCATCTGGATTTGCGAGGACATCACCGAGCGGCGCGACGCCGAGCAGCAGCTCAAAGAGGCGATGCTGGCTGCAGAAGCCGCCAACCTGGCCAAGAGCCAGTTCCTTGCCAACATGAGTCACGAGATCCGAACTCCCATGAACGGGGTTCTGGGGATGACCTCGCTCCTGCTCGATACGGAGCTCACAGACACGCAGCGCGAGTTTGCAGGGATCATCCGCAGCAGCACGGAAGCACTGCTCACTGTCATCAATGACATCCTAGACTTCTCGAAGATAGAAGCGGGATGCATCGACATTGAGACACGGCAGTTCGATCTGACTGCGGTGCTCGACGACACACTGGACATGTTTGCCCTTCGAGCATCGGAAAAGGGGCTCGAGCTGACCTACCTCGCCGCAGACGACGTTCCCGAGCTGGTCTCTGGAGACCCCGCTCGATTGCGTCAGGTCCTTGTCAATCTGGTTGGCAATGCCATCAAGTTTACGGAGCAGGGGCAGGTGGCAATTCGGGTGACCTGCGAGACCGTTGACGCGGCCTGTGTGGTCAGGTTTTCGGTTCGGGACACAGGGATCGGGATTGAAGAAGAGACCATGAGGCGGCTGTTTCGCCCATTCGTTCAGGCCGATAGCTCGCACACCCGTCGGTTTGGAGGTACAGGCCTAGGGTTGGCCATTTCCAAGGACCTTGCGGAGCGCATGGGAGGACACATAGGTGTCGACAGCGAGCCTGCAAAGGGCTCGACCTTTTGGTTTTCTGTCCCCTTAGGGGTTGTAAGGCAGGAAGGACTTTCCAAGGAGCGCTTCGATGTTCCTGTGCTCCTGGTGGATCATCAGGTGTCGAGCCGGGAGGCGATGGCGTCCATGCTGGAGGCATGGGGATGTCGCACGGTGCAAGCGGCCGACTCCATTGATGCGCTGCGCGTATTGCGAGGACCGCAGGGGCCCTTTTCTGTTGTGTTCGTGGAAGCTGGTCTGCCTGGGTTCGACGGGCAGATGCTGGCCAAGGCTATCAAGAGCGACCCGAGCCTTGCGTCGAGCAAACTGGTGGTCTTGACGACATTGGGAGATCGGCCAGTGGCGCACGAGCGGTTTGCGGCGTCGATGGCCAAGCCTGTCCGCAAGCAGGAGCTGCGAGCGTGCTTGCGTAGGCTGTTGGTACGACGCTCGCAGCTGCCGCGGGCGCGGTCCGAGGCGCCTAGGTCTGCGCGTGGGGGCCGAGTTCTGGTTGCGGAAGACAACGTCACGAACCGCAAGGTTGCAGTACACATGCTCGAACAGCTTGGCGTTGTCGTAGATGCGGTGGTGGATGGCAAAGAGGCACTCGAGGCCCTATCGCATCAGTCCTACGACCTCGTGTTCATGGATGTGCAGATGCCCAACATGGATGGCTTTGAAGCGACCCGTCGGATTCGTCGCGGCGAGGCGCAGAATCCACAAGTTGCCGTGGTAGCGCTGACCGCACACGCAATGCGAGGGTTTCGAGAGGAGTGCTTTGAGGCTGGCATGGATGACTACCTGTCCAAGCCACTGGAGCAGCGCTCGCTGGCGTCGTGCTTGGAACGATGGTTAGGCAAGCGAGGCGACAGAAGCGGGTCTTTTTCAGTGGCGTTTGATCGGAACGAGCTGACCAAACGGGTGGGAACGGATGCTGCTTTTCTGCGTACGGTCGTGGCAGGTTACGTGCACCAGGCTGGCGCGCAGCTTCGCGCACTTGGCGAGGCCGTTGTGGTCAACGATATGAAGACAGTCATGCGCGTTGCTCACATGTTGGCAGCGGCGTCTGCTACAGTGTCGGCGCCACGCATGCGCGACCTGGCCGCACGGCTCGAACAGGCGGGAGCACGAGGCATGACCGACGACGCGGCGGGGACGTTGACAGAGCTGCGACCTGCTTTCGAGGAGTTCCAGCTTGCAGTGGGAAGTGGGAAATGAACGTCCGGGGCTGCTAAATCACGCCCATCTCGAAAGCCGCCGTTCCCGCCAACCTCCGTTTTGGCCCGGTCAGGCTCGATGGACAAAAATGCGACCTGGTTTCAAACGAAATGGTCCAAAGACCAGACCACCTGGTCCAAAGACCAGACCACCTGGTCCAAAGACCAGACCACCT
>CAITRH010000041.1 GCA_903894755.1 uncultured delta proteobacterium | reverse complement strand
TCTTTCTCGATTGGATCGTGATACGCGCAGCTATGGCAAACTGTGGTTTGATAAGAACATGCTACAACTAAAGAAGGCAGACCTTGAATCCATGATAGGGTCGGTAGGTGGGAAGTTTTCCGACCTGCACAAATCGTGGTTACACGCATATCGGGTATGGATCGGCTTGGACGCACGAGAAGACCAGCCGGTCGACGACGAGCTCGATGACTTGCGGAACGGTGCATGCTGGGAGGCGACGTAGTGAGACATTTTCAATGGGACACGGGGAGTACCTTACCCTTCTCGAGCATGTCGGCACCAACCGTCTTATGCCGGAGCGTTCACGAACTCACGGGACCCACGCCAGGGTGCACCCCGACGACTTGGAGGCGAAAACAATGAGGGAGATCGCCACGAGAAGCGTGATAAACGCCAGTCCGATAAACTTCGGTGCGGTCCATTGCTTGTCTTGTGCCGCAAACGCCAGCTCGTCTTTCGCATATTCCGGAGTCGCCATGTTTTTTCTGCCACGCCTTCGTTGGTCATGCGCATCGGGCGCAAGGACAACGGCGTTGTAGGAGCAGGGGCCGCGCTAGGCCAGGGCGGAAACCGCATCGAGGCAAAAAACGACGGGCGTCAGAAAAAACTACGCAACTTCCCCGGCGCCCCTTCGATGTTCTTTGCGTGCAGTGCAAGGAGCCATCGCCATGACCGACTCTTCCGAAACCACCGTTGAGATTGTCGCCAAACCCCACGACCACCGCTGGTTCATCGAGGTCCAGGATGATCACGGCGCACGGCGCGTACCGCTGGCAACAGGGAGGGTCATCGTGGGGTCGTCACGCAGCGCCGACGTTGCCGTGTACGACCCGCGGGTGAGCGGACAGCATTGCGCGCTTTCTGTGTGCGAAAATGGACTCTTGCTCGAGGACCTGGGCTCAAAAAATGGCACCTACGTCGGTGGAGCCCGGGTCGCCCAAGCCTGGGCAGGTCCCGGTGCCGCCGTGACACTCGGGCAGTCCACCCTGGTGTTTGGAGTCGTGGAAAACGACGACGCCGAGGACCTCGCCGACCAGCCCCTCGACGGGATTGCTGGCTCCTCCATGGCTATCCGACGGGTTGCCGCCCAGGTGCGTCGTCTCGCCCGCCTGTCGTCGCCCGTGCTCATCGTAGGAGAATCCGGTACCGGCAAGGAGCTCGTCGCACAGGCGCTTCATCGCGAGGGACCTCGTGCCGACCGACCGTTTGTGCCGCTGAACGTCGCGGCTCTTCCCCGCGAGCTTGTCGAAAGTGAGCTCTTTGGCCACGAACGCGGAGCCTTTACCGGAGCGGTTTCTCGGCGCGCAGGGGCCTTTGCAGAAGCCGCAGAAGGCACGCTTTTTCTGGACGAAATCGGTGAGCTCCCCCTCGACGCACAGCCCAAACTGCTCCGCGCCCTGGATGGGTACGAGGTGCGTCGGGTGGGGTCAAACGGCGCAGCGGCTCGGCTCAACACGCGGGTCCTTGCCGCCACCCACCGTCCCCTCGAAGAGCTCGTCGACCGAGGCCTCTTTCGAAGGGACCTTTTTCATCGTCTCGAAGTCTTCGTCGTAAGTATTCCCCCGCTCCGCGAGCGACGAGGAGACATCGGCCCCATCGCCCGTGCGGTCCTTGTCCTGCTAGCGTCCGACATCGGCCCAAGAACCCTAACCCCATCGGCCTTGACCCGCCTGATGCGCCACGACTGGCCTGGCAATGTGCGAGAGCTGCGTAATGTGCTCTATCGCGCCGCCGATTTGGCCCCCGGTGACATAATCGACATCGACACCGTCGACCGCGTCCTGCGCCGAGGAGTCCCAGTCCCGACGGTCACCGAGCTTTCGCCCGGAGTGGCCAAAGCGCTCCTCCGCGACCATCGCGGCAACGTCAGTGCAGCAGCACGTGCCGCAAGCACCCCGCGCTCGTCGTTTCGAAAACTCCTCATGGACGCTCGCTTAGCTGACGGAGCCTGACCAGCGCCCGAAGAGAGCTCTTTCCATCCGCGGACTGTCTGACGTAGACGGGCGCATTTCACGATTAGGTACTCCCTAGGAGAGTATCGTGATCCCGAGGGGTCGCAAGAACGACACTCGGCAAAACGGCCGCAACTTCACGTTCTCTCACAACTGGCTTTGCGCATGCATTGCCCATATCATTGCCCGTAAGGACGTTCGTCATTACGCCAAACACAAGCTCTTCCGCGTCAAGATACCATCCGAGGGTCAGCTCCTTCGCATGACGCGCTGCGCGACGGTACCCGTAGAGTTGAGCCGAGGACCGGTGGCCAGTGCGGTCGCAAATCCATGCCTCCGGTGCCCCGCAGGCTAAGGCCAGCGTGATGAACCCGCTCCTCGTGTCATGGAGCCTGAGGGGCTGCCGCGTAGGCGAGCGCTCGTACAGCTCGGCGCGGTCGACGCCCGCGCGCTTCAGATCCCGGCGCAGGGTGTCAGCTCCGTTCCCCCCATCGTGAGCAAAGGGCTTCTCTGCTCCCGTCGCCTTCCACCTGCGGAGCAACCTCGTGGTGTCGTCTCCCATTTTCCAGTCCCCCATTTTCCAGGTGCGGCGCTCCGACGTTTTCGACGCGTAGATGGAGACGGTGCCGAGGGCCAGATCTAGGTCGCCCCACCCGAGGGCAAACGCTTCTTCTTTTCTGCAGCCTTCGCGGTGAAGAAATGCGACGGTCACACGACGATGGAGGGGGACGGCTTCGCAGGTGAGAAACTGGCGCTCCTCTAACGGGTACAGAAACACCTTCGCGGTGGAGCTTTCGACCCGAACGACAACACCCTTAGGGCACGGATGATCAGGGCGTAGGCGCAGCGGGAAAACGGCAACCTGCAGCGCGCGAGAGAACTGCCGCAGGACGAGCGCAGCGGTGGTTTCAGCGAGCCCAGAAGCCTGGGCCAGATGGCGCTTCAGATCGAGCACATCGTCAAGATCAACACTTACGACCCGCAGGTCGAGGATCGCATCGGGGACATGGCCGAGGAGGTTGCCTCTCGCGCACTTCGACCCTCGCCCGGTACCGGGATGCTCGGCGTCGACCAGGCCTGACGTCCATCGCTCTACAAGCTCGCGCACCGTGATCCCCACAGGTCTCGCCTTGCCCGTGATGATTGCGCTGGCTGCAGCTTGGACGTCCGCCACGCTGCGGGCGGAACCGCTGGCCTTCACGAACTCCTCAACCCGCTCACCGTGGCCAGCGTCGTCGAGCGCCACCACTGCGGCCTGGATCGCCGTCGCGATCAGTCGAGCCGCATGGACGTCCACCACGTGACGGAGCACCACGCCGCGGCGCTTATCACCATGGCGAACCCTGGCGACGAAGGCGCCGCTGTCGGAGATGAAGACGGAACCTACGGCCTTCCGGCTCATGACTGGACGCTGCAGCGGGGTGGCTCTAAAGTGAGTTTCATCGGGGGTGACCTCCTCGGTCTGCCTGACCTTTGGCGAGTTGCACGGGCCACTTTTTTGTGTGTAGGGCCCGGTGGGGGAAAGTTCAACCGAAAACGCGATATCCCTATGTGAATTGTCATTCACGAGGAGACGGGCCAGGGGGGTGGCGGTTGGCGCAAATGTGCGCCAACCGGCTGGACTGGGGATTAGACCGAGGTGTACCCCATTGCCCGCAGGATCGGATTCGGTGCAGACTGCTCCTTCGCCTTCGGCGGTCGAGGATCGGAGGTCGTGACGATCCATGCATCGCAGTCGATCTTCGTGGCGAGCCAGCGGTTGCCGACCTTGCGCCCGTTGAGCACACCGTTATGTAACGCCGTCAAGATGCGAGACTTCGCGCACCCCGCGGACACGAGGTACTCAATCGCGTTGACCGTCGCTGGCGTCGAAGGTGATGGAGCAGCGTCGTTTGCGGCCCCGGCCAACTGGTCGAACATGTCAGCCTGAAGCCGCAGGCTGACCGCGAGAGCGCGAAGGATCGAAGGGCTCACGATTCACCCCCAAACAGGTCCAGCGTCGGCGTGCATCGCTCTGGCACCTCAAAGTGTTTCGACCCGTCATCCTTTGCATGGACAGGACCCTGCTCGTCATACTGCTTCCAGGTCTTTATTCCTAAGCCCCACCGGAACCACTCGGGGCACGCCAAATTTTTACTCATCTTATGCTCACATATTTAATTGTCAAATTGTACCGAATACCAAATATTGCTACTAAAGCAGACAGCTCACGCTACCTCCCATGCTCGCGTCATCTCCCGTACCTTGATGGTTACGTCTGCGTCCCAATCCGGCATTTCAAATTGCTCAACCAGATCGACGACCAATATCCTGCAAGCGGAACTGAATTCCCCGACAAGCTGGAGATTCATTTCCAACTCCTCGTCCTTCTTCCAGTTTTGCGTTTCAATGAACGCATCATACTCATCGTATATATATCAACTCGGACCGACTTTACGATCGCAGCTTCCTCCTCGTCTTTAGGCAGACCATTCTACGGATAGACGCCATAGACTCTCACCTCATCAGTCATCATCGCGCTTTATGGCAAGAGCACCCTGGAGCGCCGTTTGGCACCTTGATCGAATATTAAGTGCTTCTCTAACAGAAGCTGCTGAGGTGTTGGTTCCATCTTATAGTACGGTAATCTCTTCTTCGCCTCCGTCAAGACCTGAGTGGTATGAAACACAAGAAATCAGACGGGACATTTAGAGCGCTCTATTCTTGGGAAATATCGCCCCGTAGTATTTCCAGCTTTTCCGCACTGACTGATACGTGCCTGTAAAAGACTGATATTACGCCTTTTTCTGTCGCAAGATATACACTGTCCATGGCATAAAGGCTCAGCCACTCGCATCGAATTCAAGGCTGCCGATGCTATGATGATTCAAGGCTGCCGATGCTATGATGAGTCACGATCCACTTTCGAGAGTCCTCTAACTTTCGAG
>CAITRH010000040.1 GCA_903894755.1 uncultured delta proteobacterium | reverse complement strand
GGGCCGCCCACGGGGGCTCACTGGAGCCGCCCACGGGTGACTGAAAAGGCCCCGGCCAAGAAGGGGCCGCCCACGGGGGCTCACTGGAGCCGCCCACGGGTGACTGAAAAGGCTCCACCACAGCCTGCACCATGCCGTTCTTAGGCGTGGGAAGCCGCCGTTTTGTTTCGCCCTTCAGGACTGCCAGGGGGGAGGGTCGGGAGTTCGTTTCAGCGCAGGGGGCCGGGGAGGTCTCCGGTGAAGACGCCGAGGTCCGCTGGTGGCAAAATGTTTGCTAAGACTCGCTCCGGAGCTTACCGCCTACGAGGAACCCAATGCCCGAAGTCCTTAAACCTCTCCATCACCACGACGCCGAGCACACCGACGACGAAACCCTTCGTCGCGACGCCCGGGCGCACCTCGCCAAGTGGCCACAGCTCCAGTTCGTCGCGGAGCTCCTTACCAAGCTTCGAACCCTCGCCTTGCCCTGGTGGGACCCCACCTTCCTTCGCGAGATGTGGCCCCCACTCACCCGCATGCGCTGGCTCTACCAACGTGCCGACATCCGCCAGCGCATCACCACCACCTTGACCGGACTCCCGCGCAACGCCTCGCGTCAAAAGGCCCCGGATTTCCAGGCGGAGCTCATCGACGCGGTCCTGGTTCACGGCGACGTGACCGACGCGGCGTTCGACGAGACCTTTCATCCTTCCGAGCTTGTCACCTACGGCAACGTCACCGAGTTCTGGACCCAGTTTCGCGACCGCATGCCCTGGGAGGACGACTCCGGGGTCCACCAAAAGCTCGTCGGATGGATTTTCCGCGCGCTCCTAGCCGACCGCAGCTCCATCGATCCAGACATGCCTCGTCGCCCGCTCCTCACCCCCTGCGACATTCGGATGGCCATCGATTCCATCGTCTGGCACCACCGAATCCCCATCGAGGTGCGCGCCGCCATCGACGACGCACGTTTTCGCCAAGAGCGCACCCGTCCTCGCGACCCCTACCACGCGCGCCATGACTTCGTGATCGCCACCCCCGAGATCGTCGCATCGCAGATTCCCCTTCTCGACCTCTTGCCCGTGTTTCAGGCCGCCGAGAGGGCTCTTGGTCTCGATGGAAGCGTGACGTCGGCAGAAATGCCCAAGTTCGAGCTTCCTCCCGTCAGTGTCCCGATGCAGTCCCGTGTCCCTTCGGTCAGCTCCGAGCGCATGGAACAGCGATACGCGAGCGACCGTCCCACCCCCTCCTCCCGTCTCGAGGAACGCACCGACCGGGTGTCCATTCCGAGCTCTCCTCGTCTCGAAATCGCCGACCCGGTCGCGTCCTGAGGGCTTGACGGCCGCGGGGTCCGCTTGGTCTTCTCACTTCATGACCAAGCTTTCCCTTTGGAGTTGCGCTCTGGTTCTTGCCCTCGGCTCCGGCTGCGTTGCGCGCTCGCGACAGGCCACGTCGGTCCCCGCATCATCCCAGCAAACCTACGCGGTCGGTTACGCCGACGACGTGGCGGCACGCTCCCGCAAGCTTCGTGAGCGTCAGGAGAAGGCGAGAGACCTGTTCAAAGACTTCTCGACCTATCCCGATGCGGTCAAAAAAGCTGACCCTGCGCTGGTTCTCGAGATCATCAACCGGGCCGATTCGGCCGGGCAAAGCAGCGCCTACGTCGCGCGCGCTCAGGAGAGCTCCAGCGTATCGGCGTTTTTTGCCGAAGAAAGGACCCCCATCTCCCAGAAGGTCGCGGGGGCCGCCCGCTCGCCCGATAGCAAGGTCGACATGTCCGGCAACGTCTCCGCGGTCCTGAAGAAGAGCATCGACGAGCGCATTGACAAGCGCCAGAGAGCACGCAGCGACGCTCACCTGCTCATCGAGCGTCACCGCACCACCCTCGGCGCCGACACAGCGAAGCTCGAGAAACAGGCCGACGACATCGCGATGGCCAGCTACGTGATCTACGTCGAGCTCCCCGAAGAACGAGCCCGTCTCGAACGTCTTGTGGACGAAGCCGGGGCGGTCGCCGAGACCAACGCGCGCTCCGTCACCGAAGAGCGTGCCATCGCGGAGAAGGGCAAAGGCGAGGAGAAAAAGGCCGCCGAAGCGCGTATCGCCGAGATCAAAAAGGGACAGGACAAGGTCGAAAGCACTCTGACCGAAGCCCGCACAGCGCTCGAAGCCTTTGACAAACAGTACCCCGAGATCCGCAAGGACTACGAAGCTGCTCTCGGAAAACTTCGCGAGGCGTTCCAGCCCAAGACCAAGTGATCAAGGCGTCGGGCCGCCAGGTGCAGATGGGAGCCGAAAGGCCACGAAAGCCCAGACCACGAAGGCAACGACACAAGCCAAAAACGCGACGATAAACGGCGCCGCTTCGGAAAAAGGGAGCGACTGCGGGACTTGTTGCGATGCTCGAAACGTCAGGTGGAACACGGACACGAGAAACAACACGGTGGCACTGGAAAACAGCAGCAACGCGCGGGATATACGCAGGTGCGACTCGACGCGTCGGGCTTCGGCAAACCAGTACTCGCGGTTGGGAATGTTGATGACGGAGACGGGCAGGCGTGGCAACAAAACTACCAAACCCGCCAGCACCAACGCGGTGATGGCAACTCCGGCGAAGTAGGACAAGAGAGCGCCATCGCGAGACATCCAGGCGTTCGGCACGCCGTTGATGCCGAAGTGGGTCGGCACCCGTTCAGGGAGCCACGATCGCCACAGAAGTCCATGCACCAGTGCAATCGAGGCGCTTGCGGCGAACACCAACCAGTACGCAAAAAGCTTCATGCAAAACCTCCACTCGCCAAACCTACCTCGCCGTTCGCAATAAGGCACCCGCACCGTCATCGGTGACCCACAAGTTCGCATATGCTGGTGCCTACGGTGTTCGCGTAGAAGGAGTCCCGTATGCACGCTCAGCACGATGTCGAGCAGGAAATCAAGACGCTTCGATTGTCCGTGTTCCTCTACATTTTTGTGTTTGCCCTCAAGGTAGGCGCCTACTTCGTGACCGGTGTCATGGCGCTCCTCGCCGAGGGGCTTCACACGTTGAGTGACATCTTCGTGTCCGGGTTTCTGCTCATCGCCCTGCGGTGGTCGCGGAAAGCTCCCGACCAAGTCCACATGTTTGGCTATGGACGTACCCAGTACGTCGCCGCCATCGTCGCAGCCACCTTGTTTATTTCCTTTACCAGCTTCGAGCTTTATCGCGAGTCTATCCCGAGGCTCTTCAAACACGACGGCGAGCCCCCCACCAACGTCGCAGTGGCCCTGGGAGTGCTCGTGTTCTCCATGCTTCTTGCGCTGGTCCCACTCGTAAGTCTGCTTCGCCAAAAAACTCGGGGAGCGGCAGCGCGGGCCCAGCTCATGGAGCTTGTCAACGACCAACTAGGACTCTTGGCCGCTCTCGTGGGCACCCTCTTCGTACAGCGGGGCGTTGCCATCGCCGATCCGCTCGCCTCTATTGTCGTGGCGACCATCATCGGGGTCAATGGAGCCCTGCTGTTCAAGGAGAACCTCTCGGCGCTGGTCGGGCGGAGTCCTGGCAGCAACGTGTTGGAAAAAATGAAGGCAATCGCCGCGTCGGTGGAGGGAGTCCTTCGGGTGCACAAGCTGCGGGCCCAGCTTATTGGGCCTGGAATGGTGCAGGGCGAAATGCATGTCGAGGTGGCTCATGGGATTCCAATTGAAAAGGCTGATCTGGTGGCGCGCGAGGTGACACGACGGGTTCGCGACGAGACAGAATGCCGCGATCTTCTTGTCCATGTCGATCCGCTTGGGCATATGCCCGGAGGACCGGAGCGCACCTGATGTTCCTGGACCACCATGATCCGCTACTATCGCGGCCATGCGTCTTTCCTCAAGAGCTCATGATGGCGTAGCAGCGTGCGCAGAGGCCTCGTTCCCCCGTGGCAACCTTCTGCCAGCTGGCGGCGAGGCGACTGCCCTTGCGCTCGAACGGGCCCTCGAACAGCTTCCGCGCGGCGTCACAGTGGCGCTCACTGCGCTGATCGGTGCCGCCGATCTCCTCGCGCTCCGTCATGGAAAGACCTCCCTCGCGTCGTTGCCCGTCAGCAGGCGCTTCGACCTTCTCGAGGCGTGGCGAACATCCAGCGCCTACCCGGTCCGCTCGGCCCACCGCCTCCTGATGATCGCCCTCAAAGCCGCACACTATGGAAACCCGTCGGTTGTCGCGGTTTCTCCCTGTCGACGTCCCGCTGACACGATCGAGGAGCCACCTGCGCCGCCATGGAAGTCCCAGGTGGTTGATCTGTCCTTGGCGGGCGGCGACGAGTCGCTCGAAGCCGACGTTGCCATTGTGGGCAGCGGTGCGGGTGGGGCTGCGGCTGCGCGGGTCCTTGCGAGCGCAGGGCTTGCGGTTGTCATGATCGAGGCAGGAGCATTTTACACACGCTCAGACTTTGTCGGCTCCGTGATCGCCCGGGCTGCAAAGATGTACTCCCGCATGGGACTTCAAGGGACCGTTGGCAACGTGTCTATCCTGCTTCCTACGGGATGCGCGGTTGGCGGCACGACGGTCATCAACGCGGGGACCTGTTTGCGTACGCCTCCGTGGGTATTGCGGCACTGGCGCGAGGAGCATCGAATCCCGCTTGCGGACTCAGACCTCGAGCCGTATTTCGCGCGCGTCGAAGGATGGCTGGAGGTGCAGCATCCAGGACCAAAGGAGCTTGGCATGCAAGCGCAGGTGATCGCTCGCGGAGCTGACGCACTCGGCATCGCCCACGGGCCTCTTTTGCGCAACGCTCCGGGGTGCGACGGTCAGGGTCTCTGCTTCTTTGGCTGTCCCACCGGGGCGAAGCGTTCGGCGGATATTGCTCTCGTTCCTGCTGCGTTGTCTTCCGGTGCCATGCTGTTCACGCGTGCGGCGGTCGATGTCATCGAGCCAGGCGCTGACGGGGTAAAGCTGACAGCTCGCGGCAAGTCTGGGCGCAAGCTGCATGTACGAGCCCGCGCTGCGATGATAGCGGCCGGGGCGCTGGTGACTCCACTCCTACTCGCGCGGGCGGGGGTCCGACATCCGTACCTTGGCAAGAACCTGTCGATCCATCCAGCGGCAGCGGCGATTGGCCTTTTCCCATTTGATATCCACCAAGAGCAGGCGATTCCACAGGGCTATGGACTCGAGGGGCTTCGAGAGCAGGGACTCTTGTTCGAGGGGGGCGCCACACCGTTTGCTGCAACGGCGCTCGCGCTCAACCTGCATGGACCGCGGCTGGTCGAAGTGCTCGAACAGCATCCGCGGCTGCTTACCTACGGGTTCAATGTCCGCGACACCTCGCGCGGGCGAGTCTTGCGGGGCCCTGGCGGCGAGCCTATCCCCTATTACAACCTTGGCGATGACGACGTTCGGCAGTTCCAGTTTGGACTTCGCATTCTTCTGGATCTGTTGGCAAGGGGCGGGGCGACGAGCATTTTCCCGCCGATTGATGGCGTCGATGAGGTTTCTGCTGCGGTGGCGAGCCGCGCGCTCGACGGGCGTGCGCTTGCTGCGACCGATCTTGACCTTTCCGCCTACCACCCACTTGGCACGTCGCGTATGGGGTCCGATCCGCTGCGCAGCGTGGTCGACATGGACCTGCGCCTGCGCGATGTACCGTCGCTGCTCGTGTGCGATGGAAGCGTGGTGCCAACGTCGATGGGGGCCAACCCACAGGTGACGATCATGGCATTGGCGGCGCGTGCGGCAGAGAAGTTGGCGACGCGGCTATTGGGCGCGGCGTAGATCCCCTTCGCCGATGCGACCGAGTCGCTTCGGGTGACCCGAAGCCTCCTCGCCGATGCGATGGAACCGCTTTTGGCGACCTAGAGTGACATTTTCCGATCGGCGGAGGCACTTCGGGCGGCCTAGAGTGACGTTTTCCGATCGGCGAAGGCACTTCGGGCGACCTAGAGTGACGTTTTCCGATCGGCGGAGGCACTTCGGGCGGCCTAGAGTGACGTTTTCCGTGACTTAGCGGGCCTTACGGATGTCGGTCCCGCCTGGGGGCCGACGCCGCGGCGTCTGGAAGAACCGGCGACGCGCGAGAGGTCGGAGGAGGTTGGGGCGCATCGCTCGGGTTCGTGCTCGGCGGCATCGAAGAAACCGCAAGCGCCGCCGAAAACGCGCTTCGGGCCGCAGCAAAAGGACCACGCCCCTCAATGGCAACCACTGGATCGGGCGAGCATCGAAGCGCTGCAAAAATGCCGAGCAGCAACAGCACAGACAGAACCAAGAGACCAACAGGAAGAAGCCACAGAGGAGCGCGTCGGTGCGCAGCCGCTTGGGATGTGGTCGCAAGCCGCGGATCCTCGGGCGCCGATGGAGCAACGGGACGTGCAACGGAAGGTGCTGCGGCAACGGCTCGAGTCCTGAGCGCCTCGAGCAGCGCTGCAGCAGGACTATTTGACACAATCAGTGTGTCGTCGGCGTCGTCGAATTCCTCAATGGGCTCCTTCAACGCTGGCGAGTCAGTCAGGACCGGTGGGGTGGCAAAGGGGCGCGGAGGACGTACCGTTTCGGCTCCGGAGGATGGCCTGTGCACGATCGGAAGTGGCGTCGGCGCGGCAGGAGCCGGGGATGCCCCTACGGCCGAAGAGCTCGACGATGATCGAGGAGCGTCGCCCACGCCCACCTTCGCGGCCCGCCGCAGATGCGCGTCGCGCTTCTCGATGCGGTCACGAAAGATGCGAGCCAGGTACGCGGCCACTTCGTCGCCCGCAACGAAGAGCCCTTGCCGCACCAACATGCCCTGAAGGGCTCGGGAGAGCTCGCGCGCCGTAGCGAACCGGTCCACGCGACGTCGTTCGAGCGCGCGCATCACGATGGCTTCGAGCTCGGGAGGATAGCCGGCGACGAGCGTACTGGGAGGCGGCACGACGCAGTTGCGCACTTTCGTCAACGTCTCGATGTCGCTGTCCATGCGGAAAAGCCGCTGTCCTGTAGTGAGCTCCCACAGGACGACGCCCAGGGCGAAGATGTCCGTACGGCGGTCGACGGTTTCGGCGCGGACCTGCTCGGGCGACATGTAGGCGAGTTTTCCCTTGACGATGCCGACACGTGTTCGGGTCATCCTGGAGCTGAACTTCGCGATGCCGAAGTCGACCACTTTGGTGGTGCCGTCGTAGGTGACGAAGAGGTTGTGCGGGGAGACGTCGCGATGGACAAGCTCGAGACATTCGCCGTCTTTGCCGAGGAGCTCGTGAGCGGCATGAAGGCCTTCGGCAGCGTCGGCGATCACACGGCAGGCGATCTCGGAAGGCATGGGGCCTCCGAGCTCCTCGGTACGGCGCATCACCTCGCGGAGCGGCTCGCCGTGGAGGTACTCCATCGCGATCCAATAGATGTCTTCGTGTTTGCCGAGCTCGAAGACGGTGGCGACGTTTGGATGCGAGATCCTGGCGGCGATGCGAGCCTCATCGAGGAACATCGCAATGAAGTTGTCGTCCTCGACCAAGTGGGGATGAATCCGCTTGATGGCGACCCATTTTTGAAACTCGCCGGGGCCATCCATGAGCGCGAGATGCACGCTGGCCATGCCACCGACGCCGATTTCATCGACCACGCGATAGCGTCCTAGCCAGTAGGTCTCCTGGGAAGGCGCGCGGTCAGCCTGGTCCTCGGACGGCGTTTCAGCCGCGCGTTTTGAGCTCTTAGGGGGATCGCCGGCCACGCCTTCCGACTCCTACGGCTCTGAGACGTTGCACCTTGCGAGGTACGTTATCGGACCGGACCCGACGGACGCAAGCGGCAGGAGCGAGTTAGGGGAACGGCTGCGCGGGACGTCCTCGCTCGTAGTAAAACTTGAAGAAGCCTGTGACGTGTCCGCGGCATTTGGGAGGCGGGCCAAAGCCGCCGGGGCAGATCTCGCGTGGGTCGGCGAGGTAAAGGTCGAACGTCGCTTCGTTGAGGCGCTTGGCGGCGTTGGGCTCGTCGGGCAACGCGTTGGCAACCTGGGTGAAGGTGAGCTGGCTGGTCCCGCGAGGCGCCGCGACTCCTGCATCGGAGGCATCGGAGCATCCAGGGGCCGGTCCGGTCCTTTCGGCGCACTCGCCGCTTTCATTGAGCGAGACCTCGCGAAGCGCGTAGAGCGCCACGAGTTGCGTACGGCAGCTTCGCTGAAGGTACAGGGTGACGTGTACGGGGGGCGGATTGGGATCGGGGACGACCGGAACTCCAGGCGGAGTCACGTTTGGCGAAAGGCCTACGTCAAGAGCGGTCCCCAGAAGCGAGGGGCCTCCCGATTCCCCACGAATGACGCCTACGTCGTCGACCAGGATGGAGAGGCCGTCGCTGAAGTTCTGGTAGTCGCCGCCGCTCTGGATACGCAGGATAAGACTGGTGTTTCGATAAGGCACGGCGGCAAAGAAGTCGGGGTTCAGGTTGAAGTCTCCAGTCCAGCAGTCGGGGATGTCGAGCACGCCGCGCACTTCGCCGCGCCCGTCGCCGAGCGAGTAGCCGCAAGCCAACACGAAGACCGTGGAAAAGACGACGCGCCGGATCATGAATGCCCTACCGCGAGACTCCCACCTGGGCCTTCAACGCCCGAATGCGCTCATAGGAAGCGTTGATGCGGTCCTGCGAGACCCGTCCCGACACAACGCCGCGCCGTACGATGTCCACCACCTTGATCACGATGTCCGGGTCGTAGGTGAGGTTATTGCCAAAGAGGAGCACGTCGGCCCCCGCGTCGAGCGCACGGAGCACGGTGGTCTCGAGGTCATAGAGGGACGAGATCGCAGCCATCTGCAGGTCGTCGGTGAACACGACGCCTCGAAAGGCAAGGCGCTCGCGAAGAATCCCGGTGATCACGTTGGTCGACAGGGTCGCAGGGAACTCGGTGTCGAGGTTTGCATTGTACACATGCGCCGTCATGACCCCGTCCACCGCCCCATCTCGGATCATTCGGCCGTAAGGGAGAAGCTCACGGTCGGACCAGGTGTTGGTCACATCCACGAACCCCGCGTGGGTGTCTGCCGTGGCGGATCCGTGACCAGGGAAGTGTTTGAGAACGGTGAGCACGCCGCGCGCGCGATGGGCGCTGACCACCACTTCGGCGTGACGGACCACGACGTCGGGGTCGGCTGAAAAACTTCGTTTGTACGCTCCGATGGCAGGACTCGACGAGTTCACGTTGAGGTCCACGACGGGGGCGAAGTTGACGTTGATTCCGGCAGATACGAGCGTGGCTGCGATGGAGTCGGCAGCCGCGCGGGTGGCAGCGACGTCGTCTTGGGTACCGAGGTCCTGTGCCGACACGGTCGGGGGGAAGCCTTGCGCCTCTTTCAAACGGGCGACCTTGCCTCCTTCTTGATCGACCGCCACGAGGAGCACACCGTCGACGCTCGTGGCTCGAAGCGAGGCCACCAAAGCGCGCAGCTGCTCGGGGCTCTCGACATTGCGGGCCGTTTTTAGCGTCGTGTCGCGGTCAAACAGGATCACGCCGCCCAGGTGATGTTCGCGGATGTCGCGCACGATGGGGCTGGTGTCCTCGACGGTGAATCCGCGGAACCCGACGAGGAGCATTTGACCGATTTTTACGTCGTTGGAAGGCTCAGAAGCCACGTCTCCTCCTGCAGCGCTGCACGCAAGTGTCCAACACGTGAGCGCCAAAACGAGCGCTTGCCAGCCTGACCATTGGACCATGTCGGGCGATGCTAAACCACGTCCAGATCGAGACCCGCCATTTCTGCCAGACGAGGCTTTGGCCGAGGAGCCCGCGCAGCGTACTCAAAGTACGTGAGCAGGCACCGCAG